>NZ_CAJHBN010000006.1:0-188075 GCF_904846655.1 Psychrobacter sp. NC44
ATATGACACCTGCTGAGTACAGGCAGGTGGCTTAATTATTCTACGATGATGTTGTGTTAAGAATGGGGTATTTACAGAAGTACCGTTGGTATGGGCGGACTAAAAATAGCAAAGTCTAAGACAGTTAGCAGATGTCATTATTTAAAAATTCGATTATAGTAGATATCAAATCATACATTTAAAAGTTGAGGACAAAATAATGAAGACACTAAGCTTATGTATTGCAGCAGGACTGGGTTTAAGCGCTTGTGCTGGTGGAATGACAGGGAACACGGGTCAAAACAACAATGTCAATGGCATCGTCACTCAATACCCTGTTGAGACTGCCATGCTCAACATCTATACCAAACAACGCAGTGATACATTAGTTGCAGTTGTCGGCAGTCAAAGCGTGTCAGCAGAGATTCAAGTGACGCCTAAAGGCAGTATGATATTTAATAATAAATCTGTACAAGGTACCGAAATAAACACCATCAATAAGATGAATAATCAAATCACCAATCAATCCGTCGCTATCAATTACTTCACCCTGAATCCACTGATATTCCATGGTTTTACAGACGGTACAGGTAAATACTCACTATCTAACCAGACGACCACCATTCCTAAAATGGCGACGGTGGGCGCTTCTAGTAAGCTACTGACGGAAAATGTCTATGCCGATAGCAGCATGCGTAACAAGATAGGGACTTATAACCAAGACTGGTCTTTATCGCGTGATACAAATAATACCGCATGGTTCTGTATAGAAACCTCAAGCAATCTATTACTCAGCTTTGACCCTGCAGGCACTTCATCAGAATGCTACAAGATCAATGCCAAAGGCGATATCTTAGCAAGCAAAGTGACACTGAGTCAGCCTAGTAGTAATGGTAGTACTAAGACGGTTACTTTAAACAGTCAGTAGTGATTATCTTTGTGACATAGCATTTATTACATAACAACGAAACAAAAAAAATAGCGCCTAACATGGGCGCTATTTTTATATCAGTCAGCTGAACGATTAAGAACGATGTCCATTAGTATGCTTAGCTTGATATTTGCTTTTTGCTTTGAGATGAGCCGCTGGTTTTTTTGATTGATGCTTTGACACTACTACCTTTTTCTTAACATGCTGATGTTTATTATCAAACTTTGCATTGACCTTTTGATGCTTCACTTTAACAACATGATGTTTAGCAATTTGCGGCGCAGCACTTGCTTGGCTAACCATTGTGAAGCAAGCAGTAATGGCTAGCATTGAACTTATCATTATTTTTTTCATTATTTTTTCTCGTATAAAGTCATATTGGTTATGAGTTGTGATTGAAAGTGCCTTACTCAATATCAAGCAAAGCATTCACGTGATAAGAAGCATCATGATAAAAATCTGCTCTATCGACAACGAGAATGATAAATGATTCAAACGTTAAGTAGATTTATGAAGATTGAAGAAAGGTAACCTTAATGAGGGAAGGTTTCTTAAGTGGTACGCTATAAGCGTCATATTGGCGCTTTTCTAGACGGGCAAGTAATAGCGAATGAAAAGATATCTTATATATAGCTTAGGATGACTGGCTTTGGCATATTTTTTATAAAGCGTAGACGTTGTCACGATACTTTCATTTTCACCCTATAAAATGCGTTGATTATTCAAAGCCATTGACGATATGCCGCATCACAATAAAGACTTTTAAGGAGTGAAGACCAAACTAAGCAGGCGAGATAAGTATTTGTAAGGGTCATTAGGGTTGGGCTTTTTTTAAAGTAGCCACACTTATGGCCTTCTGAATAGCAATTTTGAAATAACTGAGAATCGATGTAATGAACCATTACTTATGTTTGACAGATTATGAAAAAAACTTGATTGATAGTGCTTTGCTCATTCTGATGAAAAAAAACATCCAATATAGCGATCAATCAAAAGAAAACTCAGTGCAGCAATACTATCAAGATTTTAATCTCACACTTTTTGAGCTATGTGCAAAAATAAAAGCACCTGATTTTGATAAGCAAATGGATTTATCCTCGAAAGAAATCAAAGCAATTAAAAAAGCCCTAACCTCACTGTATGACCGTATCTATCAAAGAACCCTTAAGGACATAGAGGGCAACCAAGAAGATCACTATAAGAGCTGTAAGTTACAGATTATAGAATTAGAGAGAAAAATCGATATTATCGAGAAAAACAGTATAGAGAGCAATAGTTGTTAAATTGTTCTTTTTTACCGAAAAATTTCACTATTTTTAAGTCGCTAGCACCATCAATATTGGTCGCGTAAAACAAAAAATCGCACTCCGCATTACATTAGCCTATCTTTTCCGCTGGGTTTTATTAGCTCTTTCCCATTTGTTTGGCTATCGTCTAGCTACTTCAGTCATATAGTCTTCTCAGTACAAGATGGATATAAATATAGCAAAGGATAGTACGACAAATTAAGGTACGGCAAATTAAGGTACAGCAAATAGCAGGCTGGGCAAATATGACGACGCTGTGACCGATTTCTCTACAATGCCCGATATATCTCTATACAAGACTTGTAAAGAGCATACCCCTTGTCTTAGAATGGCATTGCTAATGATAATGTCTATTTTGTTAAGTATTCTTTCTAAAATGCTTTAAACTGACGTTTTAATTTAGCACACCTCCTTACTTATAAATGTTACCTATGCATCATCAGCATGCTGGTAATACGATGACCCTATCATGTCTACTAAGCGCCGCAAGCTTGTTTTACGATATTCATCACCGGTAACGATGTGGTTCGGCATGTTGGTCGCGTGTTTTGCTTGGATCATGCACATCACGCTGTTGCTCACACCTCTATGGGATGATAATGCCCACTTAGGTCATGGTATCTGTGCAGAGCTTGCACCGATTGTATCGGCAGCTAAGCAGTATGAGCAAATACAGACTGATATTGCGCAAACGAATCACAACATACCCATTGATAGTGCCGCTCGTCATTTCCTTCATCATAATGCATCCCTATCTTTAGCATCGCCTGCGACCGTTGAGCCAGTTATAACGGTTGACGCCGCACCTTCGCACGAAGCTTTGTATAGCAAAGATAAGGTTGAAAGCTCTGAATCTAACCCTGATACCTTAAAATACACTGGCTGTGACCTTTGCACTGCCATGTCTGCGGCACTATTGCCAGTCGCTTTTACACATACTGACTCGGCTTTGATTGAGCTGTCTATTGTCTCAGTCACGTTTTTGTATCGCTCACATACCTACTCTCCTAGTAATTTTTTACGACCCCTCGCACGCGCTCCTCCAGTCACACTCACATAACTATCTACATTTATAGTCCAATATTTTTAGGGCGTGTCCTCATTTTAAAAATGGTGATAAACATGAGATAAATTGCCGTCAAACAAGAAAAGTAGCGCAAATAATATCGAGATATTAATAAGCTATTTGATGATGCTTGGCAAAATTTAGCCATTTTTAGTCCATTTCGAAAGTAATCAATTGAATTGAGGACACGCCCTAGAGCATTAGTGACAATGCTCTCAATCAACGCGCTCATTTGAGCTCTGATTGAGGCACTTGTATGCGTTTGCCTAAAACATTGCGCTCAAAACTGTGCTCATAATATTGTGCTCAAAATGCTATCTATTTATATCGGAAAATATTCAGTAAGTGCCTAGTCTAAGTCCATAAGTGGCTTGGCTGACATTGCAGCTTGGTAAAAACTGAATAACCGATTTCATGAAATATTTTTGCGAATTTCTAGGAAAGTAAGATGTTATCTTCATCAATGAATGCTGTACCTATTTTAAAACTAAGTGTTTTAGCTTTGTCTTTATTGCATATCAGTAGCGCTTATGCGGATTCCACAACCGTAAAGGCGCACATGCCTACTACTGATGATGAGCCACATATTCAATTGCCAGAAATCGTCGTTTATGCGACAGCAGCGGATAAGCGCTCTAGTACCAATGCACTCGGGACAGCCGCCACCCTTGATCAAAAACTTCTTAACAGTAAACAAGTGGCAAGCAGTGATACGGCCACCATACTGACAAAAATACCTGGTCTAAATGTCCAAAGTGCCGGTGGTATCTCGAACTTGCCCGTGATGAGAGGCTTGGCGGATAACCGTCTGCGTATCTTAGTGGATGGCGTTGACTCAATCGCCTCCTGTCCAAACAGTATGAACTCACCCTTGTCTTATATTGCGCCAAGCGCTATAGACAAGACCACCGTCTATGCAGGTGTGACGCCTGTGAGTGTCGGTGGTAATAGCATTGGCGGTACTATCGTTGTCGAAACAGCAGAGCCTATGTTTTCAACGGATAGCGACATATTAACCTCAGGTGAAATTGGCACATTTTATCGTAGTAATGGTGACGCCTATGGTGCTAACTTATCTACCACAGCGGCAAACGAGCAGCTTAGCCTCACCTATAAAGGCAGCTTTGCGCAGGCGGATAATTATAAAGCTGGTGGTGATTTTAAATCTTATACAGAGACAGGAAACGCTGGTAAAACCTTAGCGAAGGACGAAGTTGGTTCAACCGCCTATGAAAGCAAAAACCAGTCAGTAGATGTGGCTTATAAGAATGGCAATCATCTACTACAAGGCACTTATTTGTGGCAAAACGTCCCAAAAGAGCTATATCCAAATCAGCGGATGGATATGCTCGACAATCAGCTTGACCGCATTAATTTGCGCTACAAAAGCGAGTTAAATTGGGGACAGTTAGAAGCACAGGCCTATCATGAAGATGTCGATCACTATATGAATTTTGGGGAAGACAAACAGTTCTTATATGGTAATGCCAAAGGTATGCCGATGTACACCAGTAGCGAGACCATCGGTGCCAATCTTAAAGGTATTATTGATTTAACCAACCAAGGCACGCTCAATATAGGTGCTGAATATCAAGACTACACGCTCGATGACACGTGGGCGGCATCTGGCGACGGTATGATGTCGCCAAACGACTTTCAAAATATCAACAATGGTCAGCGTCAGCGTATCGGTATCTATGGCGAATGGGAAAAAGATATCTCATCTGACTGGAGCACCCAGCTTGGCGCTCGCTATGAAAACGTACGTACCAGTGCTGATGAAGTACATGGCTATCAAATCGATGGTCAAAACAATATGACCAATCAGGTGCGAGATAGCGCTAACTTTAATGCCAGTGACCGCCGAACCACTGATAACAACTTTGATATTACTGCACTCGCACGCTACGACATTGATTCACAAAAAAATCTAGCCTTAGGTCTATCGCACAAAGAACGCACGCCAAGCTTATATGAACGCTATACCTGGTCCACTTGGAAAATGGCGGCCATCATGAATAATACCGTTGGTGACGGTAATGGCTATTTTGGTGATCCTAATCTACGCCCAGAAAAATCCAACACCCTATCTGCCACCTTAGACTGGCGCGGTGCTGATGATAGCTGGGGCGTTAAAGCCACTCCTTACTATTCAAACATTGACGACTATGTCGATGCCGTACAGTGGAACCCCATGGCAAACACAGCAGCTAGCACTCAAACAGCGAATCAATATAATGTGCTGCGCTATACCAACCAAGATGCTGAGATATATGGCATAGATATCTCAGCCAATCGGGAGCTGGCAGCAAATGCTTGGGGATACTGGAATATAGTAGGCTCCTTAAGCTATACCAAAGGGGAAAATAAAGACAGCGGCTCAGACTTATATAACATCATGCCATTCAATGGCAGTGTTGCCCTGAATCGGGAAAATAACGGTTGGACAAACCAAATCGAAGTGGTGGGCGTCGCGGCTAAAAATGATATCTCAACCCCTCGCAACGAAATTAAAACGGCGGGTTATGGCCTCTTAAACCTCAGTACAGGCTATCAGTTTAAAGAGGTAGCGATTGAGGCTGGTATCGACAATGTCTTTGACAAAAACCATGCCCTACCTTTAGGCGGTGCCTACATGGGGCAAGGTAGAACTATGTCTATGAATAAGGAGATAGATGGCAGCTCTAACTGGGGCACGGCTATACCTGGCGCGGGTCGCTCATTCTATGTAGGTGTTAACTATAAGTTTTAGGTGTCATTAAGATAGATTGTTAACTGACTTTATTTCTCTTATACCATTTCCAAAAATTAGAATAATAAGGATAACTTTTTTGACTATGACCGCTAACAGGCTTAGCAAGTCTAATAAAGTTAATCGTATTTTTGGATTTGGTATTATATTATAGGAAGCACTTTCATGACTATGGCACTATTAATTGCAGCATTCTTAATGGGATTTTTTGGCTCGCCGCATTGCTTAGGTATGTGTGGTGGTATCGTGACTGCATTCGGACTATCGATGAAAGAAGCTAGTCCAGCAAAAAAACGCGGCCTCATTGCAACTTACCATCTAGGGCGCTTACTCAGTTATGCCCTATTGGGCTTAATTGCCGGTGTGATTGGCACCACAGTATTAACGCACCTAATGGTTGGCAATAGCACACCTCGCATCCTACTAGGGTTGGTCTTGGTATTTATAGGATTAACCATGCTAGGTTTGCCTTTTTTGAACAAGCTTGAACGTCTTGGTATGCATTTTTGGCAAGCTTTATCACCTCTGCGGCAGAAAGCATTCCCCTTAAACACCTTTCCTCGAGCATTAACAGCAGGTTTATTATGGGGGTTTTTACCCTGTGGTCTCGTTTATGGCGCATTACTTATGGCGGTCATCGGTCATGACCCGCTCACAGGTGCCGTGTTAATGTTTGTCTTTGGTCTAGGAACCGTACCCATGCTCGTCGCTACGCACGGAACGGTCAACTGGATGCGCAATCAAATCGGGCGTTTGCGCCTAAGGCAAGTGAATGGCGTAATCATGATGTTATCTGGCTTAGCCGTCATAGCGGTGCCGATGATCATGGCCAATATGCATGGTGGACACGGGCAAATGAACCATGAGCAAATGAATCATGAGCAAATGAATCATGAGCAAATGAATCATGAGCAAATGAATCACGAGCAAATGAATCACGAGCAAATAAATCACGAGCAAATGAATCACGAGCAAATGAATCACGAGCAATAAAAACGTCTCTCATGTACATAGGAGGCAATGACATTTTAAACTATCGATAGGGCATGTTTAGCGTGCCCTATTTTTTTATCTACTAATGCGCCAACCTCTGAATTTGGCAAAGAAACCTTTCAACCTTTCAGAAAAGTTAAAAGCCTCTGACTCCGGTACTTCTTCAACATGATGACGAGCCGCCAGTATCGGCTGCTGCACCAATCTTTCGTGATGATCAAAAGCGCGATCCAGACTGATACTCATGATAGAGAAGTTGGTCGGCCGTGGTAGACAACGATATACCTGACCTTTATTAATTAAATCAATGACCATATGGGCGTCTTTGAATTCAGTCAACATAAGAACCATCAAATCTGGCTGGATGTTTTTTAAGGCATAAACAATGGGGGTAATATTTTCTTTATTGAGCGTCGAATCCGTAATCGTGACGCCAAAGCGTTTCTTTTGTAATAACTTTGCTGCCTGTTCAAGGTTACTGGCCCAACTCACGGTATAAGCACTCTTAAAGTGACTTTTTATTTGCTGATAGACGCTCTCGTCGTCATCTAATACCAATATATTACGATTGCTACCAGTACTGCCACCACTAACTTGTTGAGTATCATTACCTTGCATAGTGTTTTGGGTGATTTCTTGTGTTTGCTGAGCTATTTCTGTGGCTTTATTGACGATTTGTTTAAGCTCATCATTCTGCCATGGCTTTGTAATATAACGATAAATTTCGCCCTCATTCACAGAGTCAATCACTGCATTCAAATCCGCATAACCGGTCAGCAAAATACGCAGCGTATTTGGTGAGGCCGCTTTGATATCACGTAACACTTCTGTACCTTGCTTATCTGGCATGCGTTGGTCGCTGATGACCACTTGCACATCATGCTCGCTAACATACTTCATCAATTCGCTAGCATCAGTGGTGATAAATACATCATGTGACTGACGAAAATGCATTTTTAAACTGCGTAAAATGCGTGGCTCATCATCGATAAAAGCGATTTTTGGTTTTTGCATGACACTCTCTTTAAATAAGTGATTGGAAGTCTCTCAACTTTCAAATAAAGCTTGTGAAGGTTTAGGTTCATGAGCGCTAGACTGTATCGGTAGCATGAGGGTAAATGTCGTGCCCTCCCCAACGATTGAGCTAACCTCGATGTATCCACCATGTTGTTCAATGATTTGTGCCGTGATAGCCAATCCTAACCCTGTGCCATCGCCTGCTTTTTTGGTGGTAAAAAACGGCTCAAAGATATGCGTTAAAATATGCTCTGCGATACCGACACCATTGTCTATAATACGTACAACAATATATTGCTGCGCCTCATCGACAGACGAGCTGACTTGCAATGTCCCTTTATGATCTGGCGGCATGGCTTGCGCGGCATTATTAAATAGGTTTAGTAATACTTGGTTAATTTGTGAAGGATTACACTGAATGAGCGGCAGCTCGGCTAGATTGGTATTGACGTCTAAGGTTTTTAAATTATTGCGAGCCATAATCAATGAGGTATTGATGCAATCATTGATATCGACATCTTTTACTTTTGATTCATCCAGTCGAGAAAAGTCGCGCAAGCTGACGACCAGTTCAGCAATTTGATCGACGCCATACAGTCCATCTTTGATTAAATCTGCCAAATCTTCATTGACTTCATCTTCTTTAATCTCTTCACAGCATTGTAAAGTCTCTTCTATCAGTATCTTGACTTGCTCTTGATTGATAGTTGGCGCTTTTAACGCCTGCAATAATTGATCGGTATGCTGTAGCAATTCATCAAAACGAACAAGATTATCGCCAACCAATTCCATGTTACTTCGCACGTAGCCCAGCGGTGTGTTGACCTCATGCGCCACGCCTGCCACCATTTGACCTAATGTCGCCATTTTTTCGGAGCGCACCAGATGCACTTGTGAGGCTTTCAACTCATCCATGGCTTGCTGCAAGTCTTGGGTGCGGGCAGCGACTTGTTTTTCTAGATGGACATTGATTTCGGCAAGTGCGCCTTCATTTTCGACGACGCGGTCAATCAGTTGATTGGTCTGCTCGCTGATGATTTGAATTTCGCTGACATTTGAGTGTGGCAGTTTAAGCGCGCTTAATTGTTGATATTTTTTTTGCTCAATTAATGCGCCCATATCAGCCACTGCTAGTGCCATATATTTTAGCGGTCGTGTAAAGTAGCGACGGAACACCCACGCGGTCAACAACAGGATAGGAATAAAACCCAGTAGCATGGTTTGAATCAGTTGGTTCGACAACGCATTTGCTACGCTCATCATGTCATTATTGGGCTTGACGATGACCATCTTCCAATAGGTAAATGGCATACGAAACACAAAGGCGGTGGCGGACTGCTGCAACACAAAATCATTGGGCACAGCGATGGTCTCAATCAAGTGACTGTCTACCAGATTAAACGTTTGGTCAATATTCAATAGCAGCAATGCTGACAGCAACTTGGATTCTTGTTCGCTGATTTTATTCAGATTGGTCGTACTCAAAATACTACGTGCCGCGAGCGTATAACGACTCTCATCTTTGGCAACAGCCTCATCGATGAGTGTTTGGTTAATGCTATCTAGGCTGTCCGCAATAGGGGCAAAGCTTGAATGTTTCTCGGCCAATTGATGCGCGGTTACCATCTCGCCTTGGGGATTATCTTCAGTCGCTTGCGTGACCATAGATTGATCAGGAAAGGTCAAAAATCGATTGTCCAAGTCTACCAAAAAGACATAACCACCCAGCTTATCTTGCCACTTTTTCATGGCTTCATCGAGGTTATCTAATAGCAGATTAAAACTCACTACCCCATCAAAAGCCTGATTGCGACTGTCATACAATGCCTTGGCACACGTCATCATCGGCTGATTGCTTTGCGGATCGACATACGCACGGCTCCAGACACAGTGGTCATGGCGTGCGTACATCGCAGGAATGTACCACCACTCTCTATAATAGGGACTCGGCGTTTGGCGCACTTGATTATACTGCTCTAACGGCTGCATGTTGCCTGCGTCATCACGCGCCCACACAAACGACTGACGCTCTCGGTTTTGAGCGTACATATTTGGATCAAACCACACGCCGCCGCCCATAATCCGTTGATCGGTCTGTTGCATGAGATTACCAAAGGTTTCTCTATAAAGACCGTCTTCTTTTGGCAAGCCGCCCGCCATCGCACTGGTTGCCTTTGCCAGTCCGTCGACATGGCTGATATTCGCCATAATGCTATTAATAGCTTCGTTACCCGTTTCAACCACTGTCTCTGAAGTCATCTCCAATATACGAGGCTTAGCTTGAGTCTCAATAACCCAATACACTATCAGGATAATTAGTAAAAAAGCCAATGCTAAAATAATCAGCATGCGTGTGGAAATACTACCAAGCCGACCAGCAACACTCATAGATAAACCTTATATTGATGCGTCTACCATCATCAATGCATCACTTAATGAATAAAGACATCAGTGATACGAAACCACCATTTATAGTGGGCTCAAGGATACGATGCCGTCATGACAATATGATGACAAAAGTTTTTTTTCTTATCTGTTGACCAGCACCTTTTAATTAACAACAATTAGCTTGCCGTTGATAGATACAACCTTGTACTCATTTAGCGCTGCTCTCTTTTTATCATCAATAACATCATGCAGCTTATTGAGCGCATAGCTGTACTATCAGCCATTGCAAGGCACAAAAAAGCCACTTATTGTTTAAGTGGCTTCTTCATATTCAAGTCAGTCGCTAATTTTTTTATTTATGTCATCAATATCTCTATGATTATAGAGTCTGCCAAGTTTATCTTGTTCTGTACTGTGAAATTTTATACATATGTTATATTAATAATACTAATATAGAGGGTGTGTTTGTATTTTATATAATATCGCGGATCACCGTCACTTATCACTGATTGCAAAGCCTGTCTGCTGTACACTCAGAGCTTAATATCACTCGCTCATACAGCTATTCAACTAACCCTAAAGAAAGGCGCTCACAAAGTCTTTCTCTTTTAAATATTAAAGGAAAAGCGATGCGTCCTTTGTTTTTTAGTACTTTGTGCTTAGCAAGTAGTCTTTCACTAATGGCTTGTAGTAGTCATCAACCAACCACGGCAAAAGAATCAACAGCTATCATTAACAACACGGCAAAAGAGAACGCTGACGAACAGCTAAGCATGGAGCCGTCCAGCCCCGAAGAACCGTTATCAGCGTTCACCGCTTTTGGTAATACAGAAAAAAGTTGGCGCACAGTAATTGATGGCAACCAACTCAGCATTGAAGCAGATTTTTTGAAACCAACGACCATCGTTGTCTCTCGTTCGACCTATGCCGAAGGTGTGGAATACGTGAGTACCGTTAGCGGCAAACCTATTATTATGAATATACACAGCCAGATTTGTACCGATGATAATGGCTATCAAAATGAATTTACGGTGACGTTGACTTATGATAATAAAAGCTATCAAGGTTGTGCCGTTGCTGGAGCGTATGAAACAGCGCCTACGTAATTGCATAGAATTTATTGTGGTTAGCAACCATCATAAATAGCCAGCCATTAGCCAGTGGATAACGCATAACTTGGCAAATAAGTACTTATATTACTTTCAACCGATGTCATTATTGTTTAATAAAAATACCCTATAGTCTGTCTATAAACCCTTCATTTTAGTCAAATAACCTTTTATATCAGTCTTACTCAATAAGGATGAACCTATGAAAATTACGAAGACTCAAACCAATAATCCGGTAGACCACGACACATTTATCCATCAGCCTGATGCCAGTAAAACCCGTGTAGCAAACATACCAGGCAAGCGCTTACCCTTCCCTGACCAAATTGGTAATTATCAGCGCAATATTGGGACGCCCACTGACGCTTATCAGGACAGTAAGGTTTATATCGTTGGGGGCGGTATTGCAGGTTTGGCCAGTGCTTATTACTGCATCCGAGATGGCAAAGTATCCGCTGAAAACATTACCATTTTAGAGCATCTTGACGTGGCAGGTGGCTCCTTAGATGGTAGCGGCAATCCTGAGACGGGTTATATGGTGCGCGGCGGTCGTGAAATGGATTTCACTTACGAAAACTTTTGGGATTTATTTCAAGATATCCCCGCTCTTGAAATGCCTGCGCCTTATAGCACCTTGGATGAGTATCGCATAGCAAATGACACCGATCCTAATTACTCTATTGCACGCCTGATCCATAAGCAAGGCGAGATAAAAGACTTCAGTCAACTGGGATTGAGTAAAGCCAACCAACTCGCTTTAATTCGTTTGCTATTAAAACCCAAGGAAGAGCTAGACGATATCACTATTGAAGAGTATTTTGATGACAGCTTTTTGAGTAGCAACTTCTGGACATTTTGGCGAACCATGTTTGCTTTTGAAAACTGGCACAGCTTACTTGAGTTTAAGCTTTATACGCATCGATTTTTACACGCATTGGACGGTCTAAACGACATGTCTGCACTGGTATTCCCAAGATACAATCAGTTTGATAGCTTTGTTATGCCACTACAAAACTATTTAAAAGATAAAGGTGTGCAGTTTCAGTATGACACGCTCGTTACCGATTTAGACATTGAGTTTGAGCATGCTGACAAGGTAACAGGCACCAAAAAGGTCAAAGCCATCATCACGGAGAAAGCGAGTGAGCAAACCACCATTCCTATGGGTAGCAATGATTACGTCATCGTGACGACTGGCTCCATGACCGAAGATACCCGCTATGGTGATGATCATACTGCGCCGACGCTGGACTTCACAAAAGACACTATGGGGCAATCGTCTGGTTGGAAAGTATGGAATAATCTGGCTAAGCAATCTGCCGTCTTTGGTCATCCAGAAAAATTTAATCAGCATGTGGATAAATCTGCTTGGATGTCGGCGACGTTGACCTGCCAGCCGTCTGCCTTTATTGATAAGCTCAAAACGCTGTCTGTCAACGACCCTTATAAGGGTAAAACAGTGACCGGTGGCATCATTACGATTACGGATTCAAACTGGTTGATGAGCTTTACTTGTAACCGTCAACCGCATTTCCCTGATCAGCCAAAAGACACGCTAGTCGTATGGCTATATGCCTTGTTTATGGATAAAGAAGGCAATTATGTCAAAAAACCCATCCCAGAATGTACAGGCAAAGAGATCTTGAGCGAACTCTGTCATCACCTTGGTATCCTCGATGATATAGAGAATATCATGGCCAATACCATCGTCAGAACGGCTTATATGCCCTACATCACCTCGATGTTTATGCCTCGTGCTAAAGGCGATCGCCCTGAGATAGTCCCTGATGGTTGTGTCAATATGGGTCTAGTCGGTCAGTTCGTCGAGACACATAATGATGTGGTATTTACCATGGAGAGCTCTGTTCGTACTGCTCGTGTCGCAGTTTATGAGCTATTAAACGTGCAAAAACAAGTCCCCGATATAAACCCATTACAATACGATATCCGTCAATTACTAAAAGCCGCGAATACACTCAATGATGGTAAAGGTTTCATCGGCGAAGGTCTATTAACTAAGCTTCTTAAAGGTACTTATTACGAGCACATATTGCCAAAAGCCAATCAATCCACCAACGGCAATGACTCAATATTTACTCAGCAGTGGGAGGCAATCAAAGGACTTTGGCATAAGTAGCTCTGGCATCAGTAATGTTAGTTTTGATAAAAGCAGCTTTGATAAAAATGGCTTTAGTAAAACTAATGACGAAGAATAAAACGATAACGCTCTAGGGCCTGCCCTCATTTTAAAATGCAGATAGAAATGAGGTCATGCCCTAGTCAGACTTGGATAACTGCTGTAATTGCTCAATCAGCCAACGGTGTATACCACTGTGACTGGTACGTGGGTGCCATGCTGCTATCACCTTAAATGTGGGTGGCAGGGCTTCCACTTTGAGCTCTTTAACCCGACTGTTTGGCAATAAACGCGAGGGATAAAATGCAATCATATCGGTTGTATAGAGGATATCTGGCACTGCAGAAAAGCTAGGAACGGACATAACAATGTTTCGTTTAAGACCTTTTTCTGCAAACCACTGATCATGAGAACCACGTAAGTTAGCGCGTGAAGGTGACACCACCAGCTGCGAGTGTGCAGCAATTTGCGCCAGTGACAGCGGCTCTGTTGTAAAACTATTATCGCAACCAGTAATGCAAAAATGTTGTTCTTCAAGCAGCGTCACATAAGCCAAGTTATCAGGGATAAATTCTGGGAAAGTAATCAGCAGATCAAGCTCGCCTGCCGCAATAAGCTGATTGATATTGTCTGAGGCAAAATCACGTACGATTAACTTCAAATCAGGCGCGTCGCGGCGTGTTATATGAAACAACTGCGGTAATAATGCCTGCGTCGCATAGTCGGTCGCGCTAATCGTAAATACGCCTTTATAAGTCTGCGGCGAAAACATATCTGGCTCTAACAGTGCTTCTAACTGCTCTAATATACGACTAATGGGTTGCTGCATCGATAGCGCTTTGGGAGTTGCCACCATGCTATTGCCTTGACGAATAAACAAACGATCATCAAACAAATCACGCAGCTTACGTAATTGTTCGCTGATTGCCTGCTGTGTCAGCCCCATTTTGCGCGCGACTTGTGAGAGATTTTTTAGATCAAGCAACGCATGTAGCACTCGCAACTGCTTGATATCAAGTCGGTTAATTCCATTCATAATATGTACCATTTATAATTGTATCTTAAACAACAAAATCCTGTTTCCGATTGTATCCATAAAACTCTATGCTTGCCAACCTTACTTACGCAGTAATAAAGCATCAAAACAAGCTCAATGGTTTAAACAATAACCCAATCTATTTGTTTTAAAAGAGAGTTTTATGGAACCATCTAATATCGATACCAGCCCATTATTTGCATCTGTCACACTTGGACCATATACGTTAAAAAACCGTATTGTCATGCCACCGTTGACACGCTCTCGCAGCACGCAACCGGACAATATTCCTAATGAATTAATGGCAAGCTACTATACACAGCGCGCCTCTGCAGGTTTTATGGTCACTGAAGGCACGCAAATTGAGCCAAGGGGTCAAGGTTATGCGTGGACGCCAGGCATACATTCGCATGCCCAAATCGAAGGCTGGAAAAAGGTCACTGAATCGGTACACGCAGCAGGTGGTATCATTTTCGCTCAGCTTTGGCATGTGGGTCGCGTGTCTCATACCAGCTTACAACCACAAGGCGCTCAGCCAATTGCACCATCAGCTATCACTGCTGACAATGTAAAAGTATTTATCGAAACAGCACCAGGTGCAGGCGCGTTAGCCGATCCTAGTGAGCCACGCGCACTCAGTACTGATGAAGTTAGTGAACTGGTCGCTATGTATGCGGCAGCCGCGCGCAATGCATTGGAGGCAGGTTTTGATGGCGTCGAGCTGCATTGTGCCAATGGCTATTTGGTGAATCAGTTCATCTCTGAGCATAGCAACACACGTGATGATCAATATGGCGGTTCATTGACCAATCGCTTGCGTTTCTTAAAAGAAATCGTGGCTGCCGTCAGTGAGGTGGTTGGCGCTGATCGCTTAGGCGTACGTTTTGCACCGCTGTTTGCTAGCACAGATGAAACTCGCGTGTATTTAGGGCTAGTGGAATCAGATCCACATCATACGTATATTGAAGCGATTAAAGTACTTGAACAAGCGGGTATCGCTTATTTATCTATTGCAGAAGCTGACTGGGACAATGCCCCTGATTTACCAGAGACTTTTTATCAAGCGGTCAGAGCGGAGTTTTCAGGACGTATTATCTATGCGGGTAAATACACGACGGAAAAATCGGTTCATATGCTAGCTAAAGGTTATGGCGACTTATTTGCTTTTGGTCGTCCCTTTATTGCTAATCCCGATTTACCTGAGCGCATCGCCAATCATTGGCCACTCAACGAGGCAGATCCTACCACGATGTATGGTGGCACCGAAATTGGCTATAATAACTATCCTTACTATCAAAACTCTTAATACAATAAGGCCATTCGTGGCCTTATTTTTTTGCTTATGAATAGGATGTTTTTAATAGCTGATTCATATATATAGCCCTTATGATTCATCCGACTGATCAAATAACTTTTCGATAGGCTTGCTATGTATCTTTGAGCTATTGAACAGCGACTTATTACCAGTATCCGCTTCTGTCCAAAAATTAATATTGAATTGGGCATCATCACTTAATTCTACGCGGTGCCAATATTGAGGCGGACTGACCGCGAACTGCCCTGCTTTAATAACAATTGTTTTTTCAGGTTCAGTGGCGGCTTCATCAGCAAAGCCGTAAAAGGTAACCGTGCCTTGCATGACACAAATTTGGCCGTATACGCCCTCTGCTGTATTGTGATGAGTCAGCAAGGCTTTTGGGACTTTATCTTTAGTAAAAAAGTGGGTCGAACGCTTTATTTTCCAATGGCTGGGTATGACGGGGTTTGAGGCGACAGTATCACTCATGGTAACTCCTTGGCTAATTTGATGGGTGTATCCCAATCCTTTTTATTAACAGCGTACTTGTGAATAAAATTCTATTAATAAACAAGAAAAGCACGCACAGTAATGGTTATTATTACTATAGCGCATCATATTTTTAAATGTATTGCTATCCTCATATCATCTTAGTTAACCATCAATATATAGGATATTAAAGCCACTTTTTAATCCCCATTAAGTAGTATGTGAAATGACATTCATACTGCTTTCGCCTAATGGTTAGCGAGCTTACTTATTGCTACATTAACTCCATCTAAACTATCCAGTTCGACGGTGGAGAATACTTGTCATGCATGCAAAAGAGCTACTTGAGGTTGAACGCCGTGATATAAGAGCGCTTCACTATACGTGGATTGCTTTTTTTCTGACCTTTTATGTCTGGTTCAATATGGCGCCACTAGCCACTTCTATGCTAGAGGCCGAAAGCTACTTAACTTCTGAACACATCAAATTATTTCTCATTGCCAACGTTGCTTTGACCATTCCAGGACGAGTGGTAGTCGGCATGGCATTGGATCGCTTCGGTCCGCGTCGCGTGTTTTCCATACTGATGGTCGTCATGGCGATACCGACATGGTTCTTCGCTTTTGGTGATTCCGCGATGCAGCTGTTCGTCGCTCGCCTATTTATGTCTATCGTGGGCGCAGGGTTCGTCGTTGGCATTCACATGACTGCCCTTTGGTTTAAGCCAAAAGACATTGGCTTTGCCGAAGGATTTTATGCCGGCTGGGGTAATTTTGGTTCAGCTGCCGCAGCGATTACCATTCCCACGGTTGCGCTACAGTTCTTTGGTGGTGATGACGGTTGGCGCTGGGCAATTGCATTATCTGGCTTACTGATGGCCGCTTACGGGGTAGCCTATTGGTTTTTAATCACCGATGGTCCTACACAAGATACCCATAAAAAAGCACGTAAGGCGGGTGCTTTAGAGGTATCAAGTTGGAGAGATTTATTATTATACTGCCTATTTATTATTCCTTTATATGGCGTATTGGGTGTATTGGTTTATCGCACTAAAAACATGGGATTCCTGAGCGAAACAGGCGCTTGGGGGTTTTATACTCTCATCGCTGTGGTGGTTATTTATCAAATTTATAAAGCCATCAGTGTCAATGTACCCATGCTCAAAGCGGGTATCCCTGAGGATGACAAATACCCATTTACCTCTGTTGCCGCCCTAAATGTCACCTACTTTGCTAACTTTGGCGCAGAGCTGGCGGTCGTCTCTATGCTACCGATGTTCTTTGCCGCAACGTGGAAGCTCGACCCTACCGTCGCAGGGTTAGTCGCATCGACCTTTGCTTTTGTTAACTTATGGGCACGACCACTTGGCGGCTATATCTCTGATAAGGTTGGCAATCGTCGCTTGGTGATGTTGGTATACATGTTCGGTATCGGTATCGGCTTTGGATTGATGGGATTGCTGAATGCAGAGTGGCCATTGTTTATCGCGGTCGTCTTTACGATTCTATGTTCAGTCTTTGTGCAAGGGGCAGAAGGTGCAACTTTTGGTATTATCCCCTCAATTAAGCGGCGCTTAACAGGTCAAATTTCTGGTATGGCGGGGGCTTATGGCAACGTGGGCGCTGTGTTCTATCTATTTATATTTACCTTGGTCGAACCAAATCAGTTCTTTTTTATCATTGCGATAGGTGCATTTATCGCTTGGGTACTTTGTTTCTTCTGGTTAAAAGAGCCTGAAGATGCCTTTGGTGACGAATACAAAATGTCCTCGGTCGATCGTCAAATTGCCGCTGAAGAAGGCTAGTTTTATTAGCTTATAAAATAAAAAAGCCACCCAGCATCAATGTTCGGTGGCTTTTTTTGACTGATATAGAGAGCGATCCAGACATGTAATAGGCGTTATTCAGATGACCCATGATTTTTTTATAAAAAGTAGCGATTTCAAAAAGTAGCACTTTCAAAAAGTAGCATTTTAAAACAACAACCACTTCGATAAATAACCATTTTGACAAACGACTACTTTGACAAATGATTCACGGTCCATACTGCTGCCTCTACCCGTGTACGTAGTCCAGTTTTGTTCAAAATATGCTTAACATGCACTTTTACTGTGGATTCTGCGATATCCAGTTTGTTGGCGATCATTTTATTACTTAAGCCTTCAGCAATCATTTGAATCACTTGCAACTCTCTAGTGGTGAGATTGCTAGCGATATCTTCAATGCTTGGTGCACGTAATGTTTGCGCCAATATTGAAGCCAAATTGGGACTGATAACCAGCTCACCGCGCAACACTTTTCTAATATCGACGATGATTAACTCAGGCTCCATATCTTTTAGCAAATAACCATCCACCCCTAATTTCAACGCTTCTTGTACGTCTTCTCCGCTGTCAGAAACTGTAAATAGCAAGGTAGCCACGTCAATATTTCTGGCTTTGATTTCTCTTAAGGTTTCGATACCAGTCAACACTGGCATTTTATGATCTAGAATGACCAGATCGACCGGATTGTTTGCCAAAAAATCCAACGCTTCTTGTCCGTTATTCACCTCACCAACGACCGTTACATCACTTTCGAGACTGAGCAGTTCTGCGACACCGCGGCGCAGCATGGGATGATCATCGACCAATAGTAGCCGAGCCGGAGAAGCAGACGTATAAACTTTAGTAGTCATAAAATACTCACAAATTGAAAAATGCTACAAAAAACACAATACAGTGGTTAAGAGCGTTTACTAAGCCTATTCACTTAGTTTTGCTCAGCCATATAATCCGTAAAGAAACTGGGTACAAACCTGACGATGACACTGGTACCTGCGGGTACATTATTAGAGATGATCAAATCACCGCCTAATTTATAGGCACGCTCTTTCATAATCATTAGACCATGATGCTGGGTCTGATTGACAGTCCCTGATATGCCGATGCCGTCATCATTGACCATCATCGCTACATAATTACTTTCATCATCATAAACCAAATCGATAGTGACGCTGTTAGCGTGGGCATGGCGACTGATATTCGACAGCGCCTCCCTTATAACTTGAATGAGATGCACTTGTTCGGTTGCCGTTAGATTCAAGGATAGGATTTGATTGTTGACCTTTATGTCAAACTGTCCTTTTACAGCAAACTCATCAGCCGCCTCATACAAAGCTTCATCAAAATTGCCGCTATCAATCGTCAAGCGAAAAGTCGTCAATAAGTCTCGCAGCTCATGATAAGCAGAGTTCAGACCCATTTTTATTTGACTGATATGCTGCCCAACTTTGATTTGACTTTGCTCATCAAATACCACCAGCCCACTGTCTTTATCAGTAGACAGTTGCAGATGTTTTTCGAGCACGCTGACTTGTATTTTTAGATAAGACAATGACTGTGCTAAAGAGTCATGCAACTCCCTAGCAATGGTCGAGCGCTCTTCAAGTAGAATAAGCTGATGGTCTTGCTGTCTTTGTCTGCGTAGGGATAAGGCGGTGCTGACGAGATTGGTCAGCACAACAATCAATTCATTGTTTTTAGCAATTAAGTAACTACTATCCACCTCTACTACTTTGATGCGTGTTGAATCTTCCTCGCTTTTTTTCTTATCTTCTGCATAAGCTTTATTGGTCATTAAGACAGATTTTGGTCTTACCTTTAACTCACCAAATTCTATATCTTGATGAATAATCGGAAACGTTTTGGTATAAACGTCTTCTTTAATAGAGCAGCTGTCACAAGTGAGTTTGGTACATAGCTCCTTCATCCTATCATCGTGCAGGGCTATAGAGTTTTTATTGGTTAGAATATTGCTTTGGATACACAGCGTAAAATCTAAATATGGGAATATACACCCAAAGCCAGTAATCAATTCATCAAGCCGGTGTAAGCTCACAGGGCTACTGGTCAACTGCTTTGAGAAATCATAAAACAATGATAAGGCTTGGTTGGCTTTTACCAGATGCTGAGTCTTTGTCTGTACCTCACTCTCAAGTGAACGCTGATACCTCTCAATGGTACTGGCCATACCGTTAAAAGAATTGCCAAGCGCTTCAAATTCTCTATAACCGCTGATAGACACTCTCGTATCATATTTGCCTTCTTTAAACGCCCGATTGGCTTTAATGAGTTGTTGAATAGGCGTTAGCACTGAGTTCTGTAACCTTTGTACGCCTATCAGCATAATAATCATGCTCAGTATCAGTGATAGTATTTGTAGGTTTTGCTGCCATGTCTGACGCTGCTCATTTCTATCCTGTAACGCGCCAACAAAACGATTAACATCGTCAATATACTTGGTTGAATCACTATAAAAACCTTGCTTGTCTTGTGCCAATAATGATGGTTTTAAATCACGAAACCATTGTGATTTTATCTGGCTCCATTGCTCACTGATCGCCTTATCTCTGTTGGCACTGGTCAGTTGATACGCTTGTAATTTGTTGAGACGACTCTCCATGTCTTCAACCAGTATGTCTATTTTTTCAGACTCGCTTTTATTGGAGAAATCCAGTCTGTCTTGCTTTTCTACCTGCGGCGCATTGTCACTATCTAAGCCATCTTGTTTGATATTTAGGCTTGAGCTAAAGGGATGGTTATCCGCAAAGTCAGTCGCTAACTGAAAGCTAATGCGATACGTTGCCATGCGTATCGATCCTGCGGTATTAATCGCCTCAGCATCAGACTTTGCGACCCAAGCGAGCGCACCGCTGCCTATCGCTGACATCAAAAACAAAGTAGCGATGATCGTAATAGCAATCCAAGTATGAAGGAACAAAGACTGCCGTCGTAGATTAGACATGATTAATAGCGCTCCCATCAGATACTTTCTGCACAAAAGATTTGAGATCTTAAAATTGAACGTCGCAAAGGCAAAAAATACACAGCATAAAAAATACTACAGCGCACTTAGCAGTCCATCGACAAGCAAAATTTTAGTGATAAACCTGCTCGCAATATACCCCTTTTAGTCATCAGTATACCACTATGTATGAATACTCTTCATCGGGATAACACAGTACCGTGAGTTATCATTTTTTGAAAGAGCAAGTAATTCATAGCGCTCATAAGCCAGTACGGCGGCTCTTTGTTATCAACAATAACAGGAGTAAGCGCTACGGTTTACTGTAAGTTTAGACAGCCATTTGATGATAAAAAATACTGAACATAACTAGGCATAGCTGATACTAAGTGAGGAATAACATGGGCAATAATTACAACTTCAAAGGTGGTAAGCTCATCACTGACTGGCGACCTGAAGTAGAAGAATTTTGGGAAGGAGGCGGCAAAAAAGTCGCGCGTAGAAATTTATGGATATCCATTCCATCGTTGCTATTGGCATTTGCAGTATGGATGGTATGGAGTGCCGTCATCGTCCGTCTGCCAGAGATTGGTTTTGATTTTGATGATGGGCAGTTGTTTTGGCTCGCCGCGCTGCCCGGACTATCAGGGGCAACGCTGCGAATTTTTTATTCTTTTATGGTGCCTATCTTTGGTGGGCGACGTTGGACAGCGATATCTACCTTATCCCTGTTAATTCCAGCATTATGGATGGGCTTTGCGGTTCAGAACCCTGATACGCCATTTATGATATTTGCCATCATTGCCCTACTTTGTGGCTTCGGTGGTGGTAACTTTGCCTCCTCCATGTCCAATATCTCATTCTTCTTTCCAAAAGCAGAACAGGGCACTGCTCTTGGGCTAAACGCGGGTTTGGGTAACCTTGGCGTGTCGGTGATGCAGTTCGTTGTACCGATGATTATATTAGTAGCAGCCTTTGGTAGCTTAGGCGGCGACCCACAAGTCTCTGCAAGTGGTCAGCTGTTTTATCTACAAAATGCAGGCTTTATTTGGGTACCCTTTATTCTGCTATTTTCAGCACTGGCATGGTTTGGCATGAACGATATTGCTACTGCTAAAGCTTCCTTTAAAGACCAATCCGTTATCTTTAAACGCAAACATAACTGGATCATGTGTATCCTATATATGGCGACCTTTGGCTCGTTCATTGGCTTTTCAGCCGCGTTTCCGATGCTGATTAAAAACTCATTTCCCGCCATTGATGCACTTAAGTTTGCCTTCTTGGGTCCTTTAGTTGGTGCGCTATTTCGCCCCTTAGGTGGCTGGATATCTGACAAAACCAGTGGCGCAAAAGTGACTTTTTGGAACTATATCGTGATGGTATTGGCGGTATTGGCGGTGATGTATTTCCTGCCTAGCGAGACTCATGAGGGCAGCTTTGTCGGATACTTCATCTCCTTTATGGTGCTATTTATTACCACAGGTATCGGTAACGGCTCTACCTTTACCATGATTCCCGTTATCTTCAGAACCTTTCATGAACGCCTTGAACCTCAAAAAGCAGGTACAGAGGACTTGTTTGTCGAAATACGTAAAGAATCAGCAGCAGTGGTTGGCTTCACGTCAGCGATAGCGGCCTATGGCGCATTCTTTGTCCCAAAAATGTTTGGTTCAGGACTGGGTGTTGATGGTACTTTTATCGCTTTAATTGTCTTTTATGTTCTCTGTATTGTGTTGACATGGTGGTATTACAGTCGCCCTAATGCTGAGATTCCTTGCTAAAGTAGCCTTGTATAAATCATCCTCTAAAAACAGATTTTTAAATTAAAAACATCGCTCTTTATAGTGCTACTTGCCAGCGTAAGTAGCACTTTTTTTATTTTTACCAATCCATATTTTGCTTATAAATAAGCCCAACTCATAAATACTTAACGATTTTTTAAGCAAATTTTATCATTTACCGCTACTACTAAGGTGGTAGTGCTCTGCTCATGTTAGCGGATAGCAAGAGGGCGATGGCTTACTTAAAATAATACCATCGAAAAACATTTACAGCTTGGGCAAAGGGTTGTTTTTACCACGCCATTCAGCTTTAGATACCCCATAGGCAATAATACAGAGGATAGCGAAATGAGCCATTTACTCGACCAATTCCGTTTTTTTAAACGTAAAAAGGGCGAATTCTCCGATGGGCATGGTGAGACGCGCGATGAGTCTCGTGACTGGGAAAATGTGTATCGTAGCCGTTGGCAGTATGACAAAGTCGTGCGTTCAACGCATGGGGTCAACTGTACCGGCTCTTGCTCATGGAAAATTTACGTAAAAAACGGCTTGGTCACGTGGGAGACGCAGCAAACTGACTATCCTGAAACCCGTCCAGACTTACCAAACCACGAACCGCGTGGCTGTCCTCGTGGCGCAAGTTATAGCTGGTACATGTATTCAGCGAACCGTGTGAAATATCCAAAGGTACGTAAACCGCTTCTAAAATTATGGCGTGAAGCCAAAGCGCAGTATCCTGATCCTGTCGATGCGTGGGGCAACATTGTCCAAGACCCTATCAAAGCAGAACAGTATAAATCCAAGCGCGGTTTGGGCGGTTTTATTCGCTCAACGTGGGCAGAAGTCAATGAAATTATCGCCGCTAGTAATGTCTATACCGCCAAAACTTTTGGTCCTGACCGTATCGTTGGTTTCTCTCCGATTCCTGCGATGTCGATGGTCAGTTACGCCGCCGGTAGTCGCTATTTATCACTTATCGGCGGTGTTTGCTTGTCATTCTATGACTGGTATTGTGACTTGCCACCAGCGTCGCCAATGGTTTGGGGCGAGCAAACCGACGTGCCAGAATCAGCCGATTGGTATAACTCTGATTATATTATTGCCTGGGGTTCAAACGTCCCGCAAACACGTACACCAGACGCGCATTTCTTTACCGAAGTTCGTTATAAAGGCACTAAGACCGTCTCTATTACCCCCGACTATGCGGAAGTTTCTAAACTTACTGACTTATGGCTCAATCCTAAACAAGGTACTGACGCAGCGGTTGCGCAAGCATTCTGTCATGTGATTATCAAAGAGTTTTATCTTAAGCAGCCAAGTGATTATTTCTTAGATTACGCCAAGCGCTACACTGACTTACCTGTCCTCGTCATGCTAGAAGGTGAAGAAGGCGCGCGCCATGCAGGTCGCTATCTGCGTGCTTCTGACTTAATTGATAATTTAGGTCAAGAAAACAATCCAGAATGGAAAACCATCGGTCTAAATAGTAATGGCGAGCTGGTTTCCCCACTCGGCTCTATCGGTTATCGTTGGGGCGAAAAAGGCAAATGGAATCTTGAGCAAAAGAATGGTACGACAGGCGCAGATATTGACCTCACACTGACGTTAAAAGATAGCAATGAGACCTGCATAGTCGGCTTTGATTACTTTGGTCATGTGTCACACCCACACTTCACCTCTGTACCGGGCGAAGCAATACAGCAAAAAACTGTCCCTTGTAAAACCATTACCCTTGCCGATGGCAGCACCGCTATCGTTGCGACCGTCTTTGATCTAACCGTTGCCAACTTGGGCGTGGATAATGGTGTTGGCGGCGAACACGTCACCGACGACTATGACGATGCAAGCGTACCGGGCACACCTGCTTGGCAAGAAGTCATCACCGGTTTGAGCCGTGAGCGCGTCATTCAAGTCGCGCGTGAATTCGCTGAAAATGCCCATAAGACTCATGGTAAATCGATGATTATCATCGGCGCGGGTATGAACCACTGGTATCACCTAGACATGAACTATCGCGGCGTGATTAACATGCTGATGCTTTGCGGTTGTATCGGTAAATCTGGCGGCGGCTGGGCACATTATGTTGGTCAAGAAAAACTGCGCCCTCAAACGGGTTGGTTGCCATTGGCCTTTGCGCTTGATTGGCATCGTCCACCGCGTCATATGAACGGCACGAGCTTCTTTTACAATCACAGCTCACAGTGGCGTCACGAAACCATTTCTGCCCATGAGATACTCTCGCCTCTCGTCGATAAAAAGTTCTTCCCTGAGCATATGCTTGATTACAACATTCAAGCAGAGCGTGCAGGCTGGTTGCCTTCAGCGCCGCAATTAAACCGCAATCCACTGACCATCGCTGCCAAAGCCAAGGAAAGCGGCAAAGGCGTGGAAGAGTATGTTGTCGATTCTCTCGAAGATGGCAGCTTACGCTTTGCTTGTGAATCACCTGATAACCCAGCCAACTTCCCTCGCAACATGTTTATCTGGCGCTCAAACCTATTGGGCTCATCAGGCAAAGGTCATGAATATATGCTGCATTATTTCTTGGGCACCAAAAACGGCTTGCTCAATAAAGAAAATGCAGAAGGTCACCTGCAACCAAAAGAAGTCGATTGGGTAGAAAAAGGCCCAACTGGTAAATTAGACTTGGTTGTCACATTAGACTTCCGTATGTCTTCTACCTGTTTGTATTCTGACATCGTGCTACCGACTGCAACTTGGTACGAAAAAGATGACATGAATACCTCAGACATGCATCCATTCATTCACCCATTAACCGCCGCAACCGACCCTGCGTGGGAATCTAAGACCGATTGGGAAATTTATAAAGGCATTGCCAAGAGCTTCTCTGAAGTATCAAAAGGTCATTTAGGTGTTGAAACTGACGTTGTCACCTTGCCAATGCAACATGACACCCCGGGTGAATTAGCACAGCCATTTGGTGGCACTGACTGGAAAACGGCTGGCGAAAAACCTGTACCGGGTAAAAACTGCCCAATGATTAAAGTGGTTGAGCGTGACTATCCGAGCACTTATAAAAAGTTCACTTCTATGGGTCCTGCCTTAGAAAAACTGGGCAATGGCTCAAAAGGCTTGAATTGGGACATGAAAACCGAGGTCAAACAGCTGGGGGATTTAAACCACCGCGTGACTGAAACGGGTATCTCTGAAGGCAGACCACGCCTCGATACAGCCATCAATGCTTCTGAGATGATTTTGATGCTCGCGCCTGAGACCAATGGTCATGTCGCCGTAAAAGGATGGAGCGCGCTCTCTGAATTTACTGGTCGCGACCATACTCATCTTGCCAAATCTAGCGAGCACGAAAAAATCCGCTTTAAAGACATCGTCGCACAGCCGCGTAAAATCATCTCAAGCCCGACATGGTCAGGTATTGAGTCAGATCAGGTCAGTTATAACGCGGGTTATACCAACGTCCATGAGCTGATTCCATGGCGTACGATTACTGGTCGTCAGCAGTTTTATCAAGACCATCCTTGGATGCAGGCGTTTGGTGAGCAAATGCAGCAGTATCGTCCACCTATCGATACCAAGACCACTGAGCTGCTCAAAGACGCTAAACCAAATGGCAATAAAGAGATTGTACTGAACTTCTTAACACCGCACCAAAAATGGGGCATCCACAGTACCTACTCTGAAAACTTGCTGATGCTGACCCTAAGTCGCGGTGGACCTTGTGTCTGGATGTCAGAAGTCGATGCGCAAAAAGCCGGCATCGTCGATAACGATTGGATTGAGCTGTTCAATGCCAATGGGGCAATCACTGCCCGTGCTATCGTTAGCCAGCGGGTCAAAGAAGGCATGACCATGATGTATCACGCCCAAGAAAAACTGGTCAATATTCCCGGTTCTGAGCAAACAGGCACGCGCGGCGGTATCCATAATTCGGTCACTCGGACGATTTTGAAACCGACGCATATGATTGGCAGCTATGCCCAGCAGTCTTATGGCTTTAACTATTATGGCACCGTCGGTTGTAACCGTGATGAATTTGTCGTGATTCGTAAAATGTCAAAAATCGACTGGCTAGAAGACAAACCCGATAACGAATTGCCACGTCCGTTACCAACCAGCATTGAAGGGTAAAGCTGTTTCTTCTATCGAAAAAATATCCTGATTTCAGGATATCTAGGAAGAACATAAAGTTGCTTTTTTACTATTATTTGGAGCACAGATCCATGAAAATTCGTTCGCAAGTCGGCATGGTGCTTAACCTTGATAAATGTATCGGTTGTCACACCTGCTCAGTCACCTGTAAAAACGTCTGGACCAGCCGTGAAGGTATGGAGTATGCGTGGTTTAACAACGTTGAATCAAAACCCGGTATCGGCTACCCCAAAGAGTGGGAAAACCAAACCAAATGGAAAGGCGGTTGGATACGCAATGCCAATGGCACTATCAATCCGCGTATCGGCGGTAAGTTCAGAGTACTCGCCAATATCTTTGCTAACCCTGACCTGCCAGAGATTGATGACTATTACGAGCCGTTTGATTTCGATTATCAGCATCTACATACCGCCCCTATCAGCAACCATCAACCTATCGCCCGCCCGCGCTCAGCCATCACTGGCAAGCGTATGCAAAAGATTGAATGGGGTCCTAACTGGGAAGAAATCCTCGGCTCAGAGTTTGAAGAACGTCGCAAAGATAAGAACTTTGACAACATTCAAGCGGAGATTTATGGCGAGTACGAAAACACCTTTATGATGTATTTGCCACGTCTGTGCGAGCATTGCTTGAACCCTACTTGTGTGGCGTCATGCCCAAGTGGCGCGATTTATAAGCGTGAAGAAGACGGCATTGTCTTGATTGACCAAGAAAAATGTCGCGGCTGGCGCATGTGTATCTCAGGCTGCCCGTATAAAAAGATTTACTACAACTGGAAGTCGGGGAAATCTGAAAAATGCATCTTCTGTTATCCCCGTATTGAAGCCGGCTTGCCAACCGTTTGTTCAGAAACCTGTGTTGGTCGTATCCGCTACTTGGGCGTACTGCTTTATGACGCGGACAAAATCGCTGAAGCAGCAAGCACACCTAACGAGCAAGACCTTTATCAAGCACAGCTAGACGTATTTTTAGATCCAAACGACCCTGCTGTTATCGCTCAAGCATTAAAAGACGGTGTACCGCAATCGGTCATTGATTCAGCCCAGCGCTCACCAGTTTATAAACTAGCGATGGATTGGAAACTTGCGCTACCGCTACACCCTGAATACCGCACGCTACCGATGGTTTGGTATGTACCGCCATTATCACCGATTCAAAATGCTGCTGAAGCAGGCAAAGTCGGTATGGATGGCTTGATTCCAGATGTCGACAGTTTACGTATTCCACTGCGCTATTTAGCAAACATGCTTACCGCAGGCGATGAAGAGCCAGTTCGTCTAGCATTGAAGCGCCTACTTGCTATGCGTAGCTACAAGCGTATGCAATTGGTTGAAAAACAAGAAGTCCAAAGTATCTTGGATGATGTGGGTTTGACCAAGCTGCAAGTGGAAGAGATGTACCGCTACTTGGCTATCGCCAACTACGAAGATCGCTTTGTGATTCCAACGGCGCATCGTGAAGAAGCATTGAGTGACGCATTCGCTGAGCGTAATGGTTGCGGATTCACCTTTGGCGAAGGCTGTTCAGGACATTCGGACAATAGCATGTTTGGACAACGCAAAACCAATCGCCGCGATTTTATCGATACTGTCCAAAAGTGGGAGTCATAAGATGCAAACTACTCAACTTAATAACAGCACTTCAGTGCATGAGCCAATTACCCAACCAACCATCGGCCATTCAGACTTAAAACTACTCAAGGTACTCAGTCTACTTATCGATTATCCAAGTAATGAGCTGTTTCTCGGCGATACGCTTGCCGATTGCACAGAGATTGTCGCCAAATCAACACTGATTAGCCCAGAAGTACGTGCGCAAATCATCGACTTGATTGAAGATTTAATCGATACCGGCTCTCTTGAGGCGCAAGCGCGTTATGACGGTCTGTTTGAGCGTGGTCGTTCTTTATCATTGTGGTTGTTTGAGCATGTACATGGCGAATCGCGCGACCGTGGTCAAGCGATGGTTGATTTGATGGGTCAATATCAAGAAGCGGGCTTTGAGATTAGCGTCAAAGAGCTGCCTGATTATCTGCCTTTATATCTCGAATTTTTAGCGTATCAAGCAACCATTATTGAAGACGACATTCAAATTCGTATGGATATCGCTGATGTGAGCCATATCCTCGCTTTGCTTGCCGCCAGATTAGAGGGTCGCGGTAGCTTGTATAAAGGCTGCTTCAATGCGCTATTACAAATCGCTGGTAAACCGCTCGATATCGTTGAAGAGTATCAAGAAAAAATCAGCAAAGAGAAGCGTGATGACAGCTTTGAGGCATTAGACAAAGAATGGGAAGAAGAAGTGGTGACGTTTTTAGATGCGCAACAAGAAGAGCGTTGCTCGTCAAAAACAAGTACCCAAAATCTTGCAGCAAAAGCTGGTATAAAAAATGCCTCTGCTACAAATGCGGTCGATGCTCCAGTGCACTGGGTAGATTTTAAAACCAACCAACCGGTTAAATCATAATAAGGAGAAAGGACATGAATATCGCAGATCCTAGTGTGCAGTCTTTAGCCAACCTAAACTGGCTACAAATTTTCCTTTTTGGCGTTTATCCGTATGTGGCATTGACCATCGCTATTATTGGTACTTGGGTACGTTTTGATTTATCTCAGTATTCATGGAAGACGGGCTCGACGCAGATGCTCAGAAGCAAAAACATGCGCCTTGCCAGCAACTTATTCCACGTTGGCATTATCGTGGTGCTCCTCGGTCATTTATTTGGCATGTTGACGCCGCATTTTCTTTATGATCGCTTTATCAGCGCCGGACATAAGCAGATTTTAGCGGTGGTCGTTGGGGGTATCGCAGGGGTGTTTTGTTGGTTTGGCTTAGTCATGCTCATGTGGCGACGCTTTACCGATGACCGTATCTCAAACACCTCATCGTTCTCAGACAAGCTGGTACTGGTGCTGTTATTTATCCAGCTAAACTTGGGTCTGCTTTCCATCTTTACGTCAGTGAAGCATTTAGATGGCTATACCATGATGAATTTGGCAGGCTGGGCACAGGACATCACAATTTTAAGACCTTTGCAGGCAGCGGCGCGCATTGAGCAAACTGACTTAATTTATCAGCTGCATATGGCGCTCGGCATCACCCTGATTGCGATATTTCCGTTTACACGGCTTATTCATATCATTAGCGCACCAATTTGGTATTTCGGGCGTCGCTATCAAATTGTCAGACAAAAGAACTCTCAGTAAGGCTATAGAGCAGTATCTAAATGGAACGGCGTTTTTGACCCTATCCTCACCTAGATACTGCTCTTTACCCTACCTTTAACGATGAATCAACACGCCCTATATTTTAGAATTTCTATTACCAGAATCCTTAGTGGAGCAAAGCCATGACTGTCAGTACCTACAATCCAGCCGACCATGCGACCAACCAAAACGCTCATGTGCATAGTGGCAATCATCACAGCCATGATAATGACAATCACAGTCACAGTCACAGTCACAGTCACAGTCATGCCGATCACACCCCTACTGGTCGCGGTGATGATATTCTTAGAGTAATGCCAACCTTATCTGATTTGCAAAAACCGCATTCTGACCAAGAGTTCATCGAAAAAGCAATGGCAGAAGAGCGCAGCAACCATAAAAACCTGATTGCCTCTAGCCGTGATGAGCTGCCTTCAGTGACGGTCAATGGGGTGATGATAGATAGAACCAATATCGCCCAAGAGCTGCAATATCATCCAGCAGAAAACAAAGAAGGTGCCGTCTTTTTAGCGACACAAGCGCTGGTTGTGCGCGAATTACTCAGACTGGCGGTTTTAGATGAGCCAAGTCTTGGTGAAGCGGCGTGGGAAAACGACGAAGAGCAAGCTATCTCTACTTTAATAGACAAAAACGTTCAAGCAACGATGCCAGATATGGCAACTTGTGAGCGCTATTATAAGCAGAATATGACTGACTTTAAGACTGACCCCATTATGACCGTACGCCATATTTTATTGGCATGCCCGCCTGAAGATGGTGATGAGCGCTTAAAGCTCAAAAAGACCGCGTACGAGTTTATCGAACAAATCAAAAATAACGCCAATCCTGATGCCGAGTTTATCCAGTTAGCACGCCAGCATTCGGCTTGCCCTTCAAAAGAGCAAGGCGGCGAATTGGGTGTAATTAGCAAAGGTCAAACCGTACCAGAATTTGAAGGTGTATTGTTTAAGCTCGATAAAGGACTTGCACCAAGCCCTATCGAAAGCCGTTACGGTTTTCACATCGTTGAGGTGCTCAATAAAGAACCTGGGATACAGATGACTTATGAGCAAGTCAGCCCTGCAATCCATAATAAATTGAGCCAACAAGCCTTTCACCAATCATTATGCGACTACTTGTTTACCTTAGCGCATGAGGCTGATATCCAAGGTATCGAGATGACGCTTGAGCAAGAGAATATATTCCGCGGCTAAGCAGTCCGCTGTCGGTCACTTAATTCTTATGTTATAAAGTAGCTGCTATGGTATAAAGGTTCTTGTGATACAACACCCTTTTTATGCTATGTGTCGTTCAATATCAATAACACAGTTCAATATTAATAAAATGAGTAGACGTTTATGATTACGGTTGCAGGACTTATCTCTGAAATACAGCAGCGTATAGAAGCTTATAATACTAACGACTATCCGCTACACAAAAGAGTGGTCGAAAGCTACGACTTATTAGACAGCCGTCATCATATATTGGCAGAAGATATTGTCTCGCCTTTTGCCATACCAAGACAAAATCTATCGGCGATGGATGGTTATGCGATCGCTAAAGACAGCATACTCTCAGCAGACAGCACGATTGATATCGTGGGTGAATCACAAGCAGGCAGTCCTTATAGTAGCGACATTTCAGCAGGACAAGGGGTGCGTATTTTTACCGGTGCGGTCGTTCCTGACAGCTGTGATACGGTCATTATGCAAGAAAACACCAACTTTGCCGCCATAAAAGACAGCATTGATAAATCACAGCCTTATGCTATTACCCTCAGTCAAGACGCTAAACCTGATGACAATATCCGCAAGCAAGGCGAAGAGATTGAAACTGGCGAAGCGGTTTTATTAACAGGTAAGCGCTTAAATCCTGCTGATATCAGTTTACTGGCTAATTTAGGCTTTGATAAAATAAAGGTATATCAACCTTTAATCGTTGGGGTACTGGCAACGGGTGATGAACTGGTGGCGATAGGCAATGAGCTGACCAGCTTGGCGCAAATCTATAACTCCAACACCCCTACTTTGAAAAGCTTACTCGCTGATTTGCCTATCACTATTCGTGATTATGGCATCATTGCTGATGATTTAGACAAAACAATTGCTGCCGTAACCCAAGCGATGCAAGAGTGCGACGTGCTTATCTCTACGGCTGGCGTATCGGTTGGCGATTATGATTTTTTAACCACCGTCATTGAGCAGCTTGGGCAAATTAATCATTATAAAGTCGCCATGAAACCCGGTAAGCCGTTTGTCTTTGGCGAGCTGACTAAAGATCTTGCCAAGCCCGTGCTATATTTTGGCTTACCCGGCAATCCGCTATCGACCATCGTTGGTAGCCTACAATTTGTGATCCCAGCCTTGTGGCAAATGGCAGGCGCTGCGCCACAAGAGCGACCCATGCAGTTAAGCCTAACCGCAACGCTTAAAAACGATATTAAAAAATCAGCAGGACGGATGGATTTCCAAAGAGGAATTGTGTCGCAGAATGACGCTGGCGAATTTCATGTTGAGAGCTTTAGCAAGCAACAATCGCACCGTATCAAACAGCTTAGCCACGCCAATTGTTTTATTGTCTTAGCACAAGATTCTGGCAATGTAGCCGCTGGTGAAACCGTAAAAGTGCAACCTTTCCCTTGGTTGCATAGCTGAATAATAGCTAAACAACATCTAAATAATTGAATCATTAATAACGGTATAGCTAAAAAGCTGCATGGCTAATCAATGGTATCAAGCGTTACACAGTTAATCATTCTTTATACTGTTGATTAGCCATGAATCATGAGAAACTGCTTGGGGCGTATGTTGATTTTAAAAATCACAACCAAGTAGCATCTACTACTTTAGTGGTAGTTTTTGGGTCACTTACGGTGAATGGTTATTTGCGTGTAAACTGTCATAATCATACCTAAATAGAATTTCCCACTCACAACCTGAGGCAACGCCTAAAAGTACACACTATACTTAATATTAATGGTAATCATCTATGAACCATCTTGCCCCTACCGTAGGTAATGCGCAATTGTATGCGCCTGCCGCTGCACCCGTTATTTTTGGTGGTGACTCATCATCGAACGTTGCAACGAAAGCTGCTAGCACGTCGACGTATTTTCCGGTCACGCTCTCTCAACCGTTAACCGATGGTTTCGCACGACGTCTCACCTATTTGCGTCTATCGATTACTGATTTCTGTAATTTCCGCTGTGAGTATTGCCTGCCAGATGGCTATCAAGGCAAACCCCCACAAAACGAGCTTAGCGTCACTGAAATTGCCACGTTAATCCGCGGCTTTGCCGAAGTTGGCACCAAAAAAGTCAGGATTACTGGCGGTGAACCCTCTATACGCCGTGATGTGGTAGATATTATTAAAACCATCAAAAATACCGAAGGCATTGAAACGGTTGCCATGACCAGTAATGGGTATAAGCTTGGTAAGCACTTAGCTAACTGGCAAGCCGCTGGGCTGAATCAGCTTAATATCAGTATGGACAGCTTTGATGCCGCGACCTTCCATAAAATGACTGGCTTTGATATGTTGCCACAGCTCTTGGCTGATATGGATACTTTGCTTGCGACCACAGATATTAAGCTAAAGATAAACAGTATTTTAATGGCTGAGACTGCTTTTGAAAATTTGATGAATGCTATCGAATATATCAAAAACAGAGCGGTCACTTATCGCTTTATTGAATTTATGCAGACCAGTGATAATAGCGATTTATTTTTTGCGCAGCATGCACAGTCCGATATTATTACCAATTACTTATTAAAAAATGGCTGGCAAACTCATATACGTGGTAGCAACGATGGACCAGCGATAGAATACAGCCATCCAGATTATCAAGGGCGTATTGGCATGATTGCCCCTTATGCTGCTCATTTTTGTGATAGCTGCAATCGCTTACGGGTTAGCAGTCAAGGCAAAGTACATTTATGCCTATTTGACCAAGGTAATTACGATATTCGTCAGTATCTAGAGCAAGATGATGTGGCAGGACTTGTTAATATCCTCCATAGCTTTATGCCAATCAAACCTGAACATCATCATCTTCACGAATCAAACAGCGGCATGATGAATAATTTGTCGATGATTGGTGGATAAAATCAATAATTTACCAATAATAAAAACTTCTATTTCCATAACAAGCGTATTTATTAAGGATTATTCATGAGTAAGCTGCAAGCACCCTTTACCCCGCTTAATATCGCCATCTTAACGGTTTCTGATAGTCGTACTCTTGCAGAAGATACCTCAGGGCAGTATTTGGTTGACCAACTGACCACAGCAGGTCATCAGCTGGCTGATCGTCAGCTGATTATTGATGATATTTATAAAATCAGAGCCGTCATCAGCGGTTGGATTGCCGACCCAGATGTGCACGCTATTATCACCACTGGCGGTACTGGCTTTTATATTAGAGACAGCATGCCAGAGGCGGTTGGCGTATTGTTTGATAAATCGGTCGATGGTTTTGGTGAGATGTTCCGCTTAATCTCAAAAGACGATATCGGCATGTCTACCATCCAATCTCGCGCTGTGGCTGGCATGGCAAATGGCACGGGCATTTTTTGCTTACCCGGCTCATCAGGCGCTTGCCGCACTGCGTGGGAAGGTATCTTACAAGAGCAGCTCGACAGCCGCACGCGTCCTTGTAACTTTGTGCCGCACTTTATGCGCACCAATCCAGGTCATGATTGATTCATGCTTGAGGTGGCGGATAGCTTAATCCAAACAGATGAATACAATCATTTAGCAGGTATCGTTATCTTGGCAGGTGGCGCCTCCAAACGTATGGGAACGCCAAAAGCTGAGCTTATCTTGCCAACAGGTGAGCGTTTGCTTGATTATCATGTTAGGCAGGCGCTTGAATTAAGTGCCGCGATGATGAGCAATCTACCTATCATGATTGCGGATAATGGGCTTAACTTTACAGTCAATCACGATTTGATCGAAAAAAACCCGCAGTCGCCAATTTTTCATATTGCTGACTATCTTTCGGTTAATAATATTTCGGTTAACAATATCTCTAGCAATGAACTTTCTAGTAGTCATAATAAACCGATTGAAACCGGCGGCGCGTTGGTAGCGATTGAAGCAGCACTGCAGTCATTGAAGATATTAGCAAATGCGCCTGAACTAACCGAAATGCCAGACATACAATCCTCTTGGCTGCTGGTTATTAGCTGTGATAGCTTGATTCCTGTCACCGATTTATGGCAAAAACTGCAACCTTATATGACGAAAAATCCTGACAAAACTGTTATTTGCCTGACCGATGACAGTCATTTATATCCATTGTTAGGTCTATACCGCTTGGATATGGAGCCTGATTTGAAGCATTATATTGACGATGAGCAGCGGCAAGTGATGAAGTTTATTAAACCGCTTGTGCAGCCCGTCCCTTTCGCAAGAGATTGGCAGTATTTGACCAATTTTAATACGCCTAAAGATTTTGAGCATGCCTGTTTAGCTTTAAACGACTTATAAAAAGGTTTATTGAGAGAAGCTGACCATCTGATAAAAACGGACCATTTAAGAGAAATGAAAAATGAATAGCGACCAAGTAAACAACAATAAAAAAAACAATCAATCTGGCTTATCCCATTTAGATAGCGACGGTGATATCACCATGGTTGATGTGAGTGGCAAAACGGCTAGCACCAGAGAAGCACATGCAAGCGGACAAGTGGTTTTTCCTGCAGACATTTATACGCAAATCAAAGCCGCTGACGGTATGACCAAAAAAGGCAGCATCACTCAGACTGCTCATATCGCTGGCATTATGGCTGCCAAACGCACCCATGACCTGATTCCACTTTGCCATCCTCTGCCCTTAGATAAAATCAGCTTAAGCTTTGAATATAACGATGCCCAAAACAGTATCACTGTGACCGCTACCGTCAAAGTCACCCATAAAACTGGGGTAGAAATGGAAGCATTAACCGCTGTCAGTGTCGCTTGCTTGACCATTTATGACATGACCAAAGCCATCTCGCATGACATTGTGATTGATAATATCCATCTCATGAAAAAAACCGGCGGTAAATCCAACTATCAACATGCCTGAAAGTAATTTGAAAACTATAAAGTTAAGCAGTTCATAAATAAGGGAGATTGCTATGAGCACTTTAATAGAAAGCAATACAAATTCTAAGTTAGACACCACGATGAATATCAATATTTTATACTTTGCCAGCTTAGCTGATGAAGCCGATTGTCATGAAGAAAAAATCACGGTGCCACAGTCAACTTCATTGACCGAACTGTACGAACAACTACGCCAAAAACATCGCTTCAGTCGTCCGCAGTCGGAGCTACGCGTGGCAGTAAACGACTATTTTGCCAAATGGACAGATGAGATTTATGAGGGTGATAGTGTGGTTTTTATCACGCCAGTGGCTGGTGGTTAAAACCATTTAACTATCATCTGTATCACTAAGAATCTTAAAAACAATAAGAGAAAATAGTTATGACAGACAATGTACACGGTCAATCGATGAGCATTAAACGTACCATTGATGAGGCATACCTCATCGCTGAACGTGATGGTTTTGCGCTGTTAGATACCGATATTGATGAAAGTCGGCTTAAAAGCACCCTTGATAATGACAGTTGCGGTGCGTTTGTCTGCTTTGAAGGACGGGTACGCAATCACAATAATGCCAGTAGCGTCAATCGTTTGACCTATTATGGCTACGAAGATCTTGCCATCAATCAAGGTCGCGTCATTATCGAAGAGGCCAAAAAGCGCTTTGAGATTACCCATGCCATTGCCATCCATCGTATCGGTGCATTAGAGATTGGTGATGTCGCTATTTGGGTTGGCGTGGTTTCCGCCCATCGCTATCCTGCCTTTGATGCTTGTCGCTGGATATTAGATACTATTAAAGCCGACATTCCAGTTTGGAAGCAAGAATATTACCAAGATGATTCCTCTAAGTGGCTTAGTAATAATGGGTAATAATGCGCTTCAAATGAATACTCAAAGCGATAGCTCTTTAGCAATAACAGTGAGCGATAATGGCGAGCAATAATAAGAAGGTTTTATAATAATGATTAAAATGATAACAATATCATCAGCTTGCTTAGTGTTAACGCTCACCGCTTGTAGCAAAGAGCAAACCACTCAGCCTATTCAAGCGGACACCGACAACACTACTAAGCAAAGTCGAACACTGCGCATCGCAGCGGCTGCTAACTTATCAGATGTATTGCCTGAGATTATTGCGGGTTATAAAATGGATAAGAATTTGCCTGCACAAGCGATTGACGTGACTTATGCCTCTTCAGGTAAGTTATATGCGCAGATTACCTCTGGCGCACCCTACGATATATTTTTATCCGCCAATCAAGAATTCCCTGCCAAACTTGCCAAAGAAAAACTAGATAACGCAAAATCTGCTGACGAAGCAACCCACGAGCCCTTTACTTATACCCAAGGTCAGCTGGCACTTTATAGTGTTAACAAATCCCTTAAAGGACTCAATACGACTACTTTAAATGCATTATTGATGTCTGAATCTGATAGCAAAATCACCATTGCCAATCCAGAACTCGCTCCTTATGGCAAGTCGGCACAAGCCTATCTACAAACGCAAAATATCTTTGACACGCTCACTGAGCAAAGTCGCATTATTCAAGCTGAAAATATCGGGCAAGCGTTTCAATATGCGCACACTGGTAATGTCGATTATGGCTTTGTCGCTCAATCACAACTGACAGCGATTAAAGCCACGCCTGAGCAGTTCTATACGTTAGCGTCAGACGCTTATCCCCCTATTTTGCAAGACGGGTTGGTGATTAGTGATACTACTGCCGCGACCGATTTTTCAAACTATCTGCGCTCGCCTGCTGGACAACAGTATTTTTCTGACGCAGGATATCTCGCTATAGAGTAAGACAACTTTGATAAAAAACGTGCTCTAGCGGTTCTCATCGCAGCGTTTGATACTGTCTGGACTGGCATCATAAATAGCCTCTAATTCTTCTGTTGTCAGATAGCGCTCAACGATAGGAAATAATTCTCGTTCTTCAAAACGAATATGATCGTATAGCAAGGTGGCGAGTTTTTTGACTTGTCCAACGGTGACGTGATTGCTTTGAGATTGTGGCAAATCTTGAACCTCTGCCATGAGTGCATGCAGGGACTTGTGCTGCGCATCAAGTGTATTTAGTACCGATGCCACCTCAGGTTTGGAGCTGCTATGAGGCTGTAAGGCATGAGCCATTAGATTGTCTTCAATCTGAAAATGCTGTTGCATCTCGTTAATATAAGACGTGATATTTAGCCAATGCTCGGCAATTGCGTTAGGTTCATCAGCACACTCTTTAGCATGGCGAGATAGATTCAGACCTAGATGATGTTGACGAGATAATGGTTGTAATTGTGCGGCGCGTTTCATGATTAAGTACCTCAGTTAATCGACATAAAGCCCTATGTCAGTGGCATTTAAGGATTGTTATCTATGCTTAACTATATACTCATACTACACTTGTTAGGCGCTACTGTCTGGACAGGTGGTCATCTGATTTTGACCTTGGTGGTATTACCAAAAGCACTATCATCCCGAAATATTGATGGTCTGATGCAGTTTGAGCAGCTGTTTGAAAGGGTTGGGATGCCAGCTTTGATGCTGCAAATAATCACTGGACTTTGGATGGCCTACCAGCTATTACCCAACATTGCTGCATGGTTTAAACTTGATAATGATTTTAGTATTCTTATTAGTCTTAAATTACTATTATTGCTAATGACTGTTCTGGTTGCCCTGCACGCTCGTTTTTATCGAATACCCAGATTGTCTATTCACACCCTGAAAGGATTTTCAATCAATATCATATTAGTCACTTTGTTTTCTGTCGCCTTTGTTGTCGTTGGCACGCTCTTTCGCACAGGTTTAAATTAGGACGTGTCATCGTTTAGGTTATTAGGGTCTGTTGAACATTCGACCACGGCACTGACAGTGACTATTTTTTAGTCGATTTTAGATTAAAAATATCTAGTTTAGTCGTTCTAAGCGGATGTTTTTAATGACGAAGCGGCAAAAAAGAGTCCTGTCTCTTTGAGCTGATGTTAAAATCGCTTCATACTGTGTTACAAGTCTAGCTAAGGCACGAGCATTATCTTCAATTTGCGCCTTGTCTGAAACGATTTGATCAATCAGCAGTGCCTATTTGTGAATGTTCAACAGACCCTAATATGCCCTAATATATTATTGAATTTAACCACCTTAACATCTTCTTAACAGCGTACTTGTTACTGTAAGGCATTACACTCCTTACCATCCTGTTGAGAAGTACTTGTATGTCAATATCTCAAGCCGCCAAAATCGATGCGCCCAAAGCTAATAAAAAAATCCGCTTCCTAAGCAAACTCTATGATCGTGAGATCAATCTCAATCATCTGATCATAGTTGTTGCTCTGTACTTAGTAGCGACGGCGAATATTGGCTTTTTTGAGCAAGTACTCAGCGTTTATCCATTGAGCACAAACACGGGCTTTATTTTTTCCATCATAGGCTTATTATTTGGGCTGATATGGTTGGTGTTATCACTGCTGTGTCATCGCTCAACGGCAAAAGTAGTGCTTATCGTAATGGTGCTGATTGCAGCTATCTGTGGTTACTTTACCGACGCCTACGGGACGATATTTAATCGTGATATGCTCATTAACGGCTTACAAACCGATCAAGCAGAAGCCATGGGATTAATGGCACCCAGTCTATTTATTCGCCTGTTTCTATTAGGTATAGTGCCTGCTTTCATGATTGGTAACATTCGTCTAAAGCGATTGTCTTGGCAACAAGCAACCCTTCAAAAATCAGTCACCCTATTATTACCTATCGTATTGATAGCGGTGTGTCTGGTGCCATTTGGTGACCAATACGCCAGCTTTTTTCGCCAGCACAAAATAGTCCGTAGTTATGTCAATCCTATTACTCCTGTTTACTCTGTTATCAAACTGGGTACTGATTATATCGCTGAGCGCCGTCGTCCCGATACACTAATCCCTCATGCCACAGATGCAAAACGCAGCATTTCTTTTAACACTAGCAACAGCGCTGTAAAACCTAAGTTGATGGTATTTGTAGTAGGAGAAACCGTCCGCGCTGACCATATTGGCTTAAACGGTTATGAGCGCAACACCACGCCTTTGCTTTCAAAACAATCAGACATCTATAGTTTTAAAGACGCCTCGTCATGCGGCACATCCACCGCCTATTCAGTACCCTGCATGTTTAGCTACGCCAATAGAAAAACTTATGATCCTGATAGCGCCAACTATAATGAAAACGTGCTTGATACGCTACATAAACAAGGCGTCAATGTCATTTGGCGAGACAATAACTCTAGCGCCAAAGGGGTGGCTGACCGCGTAACTTTTGAGGATTATAAAACAGCCGCGCTCAATCCAGATTGTGATATTGAGTGTCGAGACATAGGCATGCTTAATGATTTTGATAAACTGGTTAAGTCAGGCAGCTCACAGAAAGAGACACCTAAAGACACACTTATTTTGCTGCATCAAATGGGCAATCATGGACCGGCCTATTTTAAGCGTTACCCTAAAGATTTTGCAGAATATCAGCCCGTCTGTATGACCAATGAGCTATCAAAATGCGACAACCAATCGGTTATCAATGGTTATGACAATGCCATTCGTTATACAGATTATTTTTTAAATAGCGTGATCGATACCTTAAAACCCTATGAGCAAGATTATGAGGTGATGATGGTATATATTAGTGATCATGGAGAAAGTTTGGGCGAAAACAATATTTACTTGCATGGTCTGCCATATGCTATTGCGCCAAATGCACAAAAGCACGTGCCAGTGATTATTTGGTCACCGACTGGGAACGGCATTGATAGCAGCACTATTGCTAACAGTAGCCTAGCTAACATGATTGATCAGCCCGTATCACATGATTTTATTACGCCAACCTTGCTTCAGTTCTTTGGTATCACCACTGACGAAACCAAAGCAGCACCCACCTTTTTTAAAGTGGATAATTGAATTCTTTATCATCGCTCCGCCTTTTTAGGTAATAATACTCATGTACAAGATACTCATCATTGAAGACAATCCCGATATCGTCGCCAATATTTATGCTTTTTTTGAGCCGAAAGGCTTTGAGCTAGACAATGCCCATAATGGCATTAGTGGCTTAGCGCTCGCATCGAATAATCGATATGACGTCATCTTGTTAGATGTCATGCTGCCGGGCATGGATGGCACTAAACTGTGCAAAAAGCTCAGGGAAGAGCTGCATGACAAAACGCCAGTATTGATGCTGACCGCTCGCGATACGATTTTAGATAAAGTGGCAGGATTCGATAGTGGCGCTGACGATTATCTGGTTAAGCCTTTCTCATTGGTGGAATTAGAATCTCGTATTAAGGCTCTCATACGCCGGCATAAAGATGATCATTTTGAGCATGGTTTAACCGTTGGCACATTGTCTTTAAACCATAGTGAGCATACGATTACACGTGAAGGCAAGTCGCTAAAACTCACACCAACAGGCTTCAAAATACTACATACCTTGATGAGTGCGGCGCCGCGCGTGGTTAGCAAAACCGAGCTGGAAGAAAAAGTATGGGGCGAAGACATACCAAGCAGTGATGCACTGCGCACTCACATGCATGGGGTCCGTGCGCAGGTAGATAAGCCGTTCGATAAAATCATGATAGTCACGTTGCCCGGTGTCGGTTACCAGATTATCGATCCAGATAAAGCCTAAAAAACCATCGTCTGATGTCCTTATTTGACTCTCAACGTCTTTCATATCGTCTTTCACAACGAAGTAAATACCATGTTCAATATCGACTCCATCGCCAATAAGTTTCGACTCTCCTACTTGTTATTTGCCCTATTACTGTGTGCCACTTTTGTCAGTATTTTCATGTATGCCGAAGTCAGAATGGAGCAACAGCTGGTCAAAGCTCGCTTATTGCAACAGTTAGAGCTTAGCCAAGAAAAAGAAGGCGATCAGCCTATTTATACCGCTGAACCGGGTATTAAAATTTATCGCTTCGATAACGCACCGAGCAATCTGCAAAAACTGGCCACCCAAACCGTACAAGAGATGCCCGTCACTGTCACCACTAAAAATGGTCAATCGACAACAGAGTTACATTTTTTTAATTATAAAAAAGACAAAGAAAACTACATTTTAACCTATTTAGAAAACACTGAAATGGTGATGGGGAATTACCCTGTTTTGGCCATATTTGAGCATTTAGAAGACATATTTGCCAACGCCCTAAAAATAGCGGTCATTTTGAGCTTATTGATTGCAGCGATATTTTCATCGCTGTCCTCCAAGCAAATCATTAAGCCTTTATTAGACTTAAAGCAAGCCGTAGAAACAGATCATCGCAACTTGACGGAATTGACGCATCTGCCCTCCGAGGTTGGCGTGTTAGCACGCGCAATCGATGAAAAAAACCACAAACTTGAGCAGTACCTCAAACGCGAGCAGCTATTTACTGGTGATGTCAGTCACGAGCTGCGTACGCCTTTGACGATTATCATGGGGGCATCAGAAGTATTGTCCTCACAACTAGAAAACGACCCTCACTTGAGCGCATTTGCCACTCGTATCAGTACGACCGCCAAAGAAACCTCGGAGATTATCAGCGCCTTATTATTGCTGTCTCGTGCGCCTGAAAAACTGGATGCACCGCCAACGTCTATCAATGACATCGCGTTAAATGAAGTACAGCGCTTAAATTACTTGCTTCGCCATAAGTCAGTCATTTGTAAAATAGTCGCAGAACAACTGTATGTCGCACACGTACGACCTGAACTGCTAAAAATGGCACTGGGTAATTTGATAAAAAATGCGTTTCAGTACACCGATGAGGGTGAGGTCATCATCACTATCGATGCTGAAAAAATCACCGTCACTGATACTGGTCTAGGTATTCCTGAGGTGATGATGCCGCTGCTATATGAGAGATTTGAGCGTCTAGAGCAGCAGTATAAAGACATCTCATTGGATACAGAATCGTCATCGGCAGCTGACGCCCATTATTCAGTAGAAGGCACAGGCTTGGGGCTCAGTATTGTACAGCGTATCATGACACATATGGGCTGGCAGCTTACCCATCAAGTCAATCCGTTAGGTGGCAGCACCTTTATCATCAATTATCATTAGAGAAGATCTCTATTTTAAAAAAGCTTAACGTTTTCTTAATGCCTGCCCGCTTATACTTAATATCTGCTGATTTATTTCGTCCATTTATTTTTTCCACGATTAAATGATTAACATTTATCGCATACCTTGATATTAATAGACTGTGAAGCATTTGACATGAATAAAGCAAATCCTATTAATCTTGAAGACCAGTCTGCCAGTCGTGGGGTTTTAAGCCCAATAACAGGCAAAAAACAACTGCTACCTCATAGCTATGCTAGTGACGCCAAGGGTAAAACAGGATTTTACCGTATTATAAAAGCCGCTGGTTACTCTCTGGATGGCTTCAAAGCAGCTTACAAATTTGAGGCGGCTTTTCGACAAGTATTTTGGCTCAATCTCATATTATTCATGGCGATTATATTGTGCCCTTTCACTGTCAGCGTCAAAATGCTGCTGGTCGTCGCTTCTTTCTTATCGTTAATTGTCGAACTCATTAATACTGGAATCGAAGCCAGTGTCGATCACACATCGACCGCCAAGCATCCACTGGCAAAGATAGCCAAAGATGTCGGCTCTGCGGCGCAATTTTTGGCATTACTGCTGTTATTTATCTTGTGGATGATGGCATTATTGAGTGTTGTATTTTGAAAACATATTCAGCCAATGGAGTCTGGCTTAAACTCCTATGCTTGACCATCATAGCGACACTGCTGTTTGAGCACAGCCAATTAGACATTCATATTAGTGAGCTTTTTTACACTAATGGACACTGGCTACTAGAAAAAGGCACACAACCTTTTGCCTTTATTTTTTATGACTTGCCTAAATTGCTACTCATCTTGCTTAGCATTTATCTCATAGCCGTTCTAATTCTGAGACATAAACAGGATTCAGACATCAATCTGGTAATAAAAAATGCTAAGTACGATAAACTGCTCACGCCGTTATCCACGCGTGAAATAGGTTATCTACTGCTTGTTTTAATTGCCGTTCCCAGTATGATTGCGCTACTCAAAGGTGTCACTCATGTCAGTTGCCCCAATCATTTAATACTGTTTGGTGGCAACCTGCCTTATCTAAATATTTGGCAAAATATAGTCGCTAACACGCCTGCCAAGTGCTTCCCAGCGGCTCATGCCAGTGCCGGATTTTCTCTATATGGCTTGGCATTTTTACCCACTCTACATCAGTATCGCTATAGAATATTTGAAATAGTCACGGTTGTAGGATGGACGATGGGACTGTATAAGATGCTGTTTGGTGATCACTTTTTTAGTCATACATTAGTATCGATGCTTCTGTCATTGACCATAACCTGCGCACTTGCAACGCTATTTTTTAAATATCCAGTAGCGAATAAAGCCAACAGTATCAATGCTAATGGCAAAAAACCTGATGCGGCAAGCTTTCAAAAATCGTCGAAAACCCAATCTTAACTGTTGAATAATAGCCAAATTAAGAATGATAGTCTTATAAAAATAAAGCTACTCAGTATTTGATAAATAATGTATAAATAGTTATTGCTGACTGACTTAACATTGAGTAACAGCATGGATTGCGCTCATCGACGACGTTCTTTATTTATCAATAGCCCGCAAAGAAATGTAGCTATGAGCATCCTATCTTTTATTCTAAAAAAATCACATATCTACCCTTTACTGACATTGACACTGCCATTATTAATAATAAGCGCTGCACATAGCAGCCATGCCGCCAGTTATACCATCAATCCTGCTGGCACCCATGTGCGCTTTGCCATTGAACGCTTCCAATCCCCTGCCACTGCGGGCGGCTTTTATAATGTCCAAGGTCAACTGCAATATGACTCAAGTCTAAAAACTGGCAATATCTCCTTAGTCATTCCGATCAGCTCTCTAAATACAAGGAATAAAGCATTTAACCAGACTTTGATAGGCCCTAGCTTCTTTGATATGCAGCGCTTTCCATTGGCACGTTTTGATTCTAACAAATGGTATTTTAGCCAAGACAAATCACGCCCAATGGTCACAAAAGTAGACGGTCATCTAACGCTGCATGGTGAAACCCACCCTATTAGCTTAACAGCGACTAAGTTTGACTGTTATCTACACCCTACGCTCAAAAAAGATATTTGTGGTGGGGATTTTACGGCGATGATTGATCGCACCAAATGGAATATCGATAAATATGCGTGGTTTGGCGTCACTAAAAACCTTCATTTAAACATTCAGGTCGAGGCAACCAAACAGTAGCAGTCCTTATCAGCGTTAATTTTATGATATTAATTTTTATAGCACTGCTTTTTTAGAGCCTATCCTCATTTTAAAAATGGGCTAAAAATAGCTAAACGTGCTGAGGCGGTACGGAATACGTGCCAACTACGTGAGCCACCATATCACGAGAGCCTTCAGAATAAAGCGCAACCTCGCCAACGATTAGCGTGCGACCTACTTTTATCAACGTACACTCAGCGATAATACGTGCTTCTGCTGAGGGTTTGCGCAGGAAGTTAATGGTCAAACTCGTCGTCACCGTTAATGGCACAATACCTATTTTACCAAGTATCGCCACATAGAGAGCCACATCAGCGATGCTCATCAATACTGGTCCAGAGACCGTACCACCGGGACGCAATTCATTGATACCAATATCGTGTGATAAGGTTGAGCGATTGTCACCGACTGCCTCGATGACACATTTGGTTTGTGGAAATTCCAACGCCATAAAGGTGACAACTTCTTCTTTGGTTGCAGACATATCCCTTCCTTGGATTTTATTATCTTTAATCAATGCACCACTGGCGTACCTTCTGTACTAAATGCAAAGCCTTTATTGCTAAAATTACCGATCATCACCGCCTCAATGACGGGCTTGACCGTCTCGTCTATCCCTTCGACTTCGATGATAAAGTTGGCGCCCGATCCGCCTTTATCCTCTTCTTTTTCGACGATATAATTGAGCGTGGCCATTGCTGGAAGCTCAATCGGTTTGTTTAAATAGGATTTTATAAAGGTTCCATCAGTGCCATAGTAGTCAATTTTATTGATATACAGTGATTTTTTTAGCGTGGTATTGCGTACACTCAAAGTCGCTGATAGCAAGACTTTACGATTGTCTCTATCGGTATAAATGTCAGAATAAATGGGCACATAAAAGGTTTGTTTATAGGCAAACTGGCTACGATCAACCGCTGTTGTCATCTCCAGCTCTTGAATGGGGTCTTGATGTTTTTCTGAATATAACACGTTCGGGTCTTGCGGCGTCTGATCACAGCCTGACAACAATGCCATCGTCGCAAGCAACAAGATGGATATAGTGCGCTTACTCATAAGTTTCCCCTTTGCCTTTTCATGTCACGGCTGTTGCAAATGTTTATTTGATTTTTACACCGACACTACGCAGAAACTCATTGATATGCTTGTTAGCACCGTAGATGACCAATACGTCTTTATCTTGCAATACTTGCTCAGGCGCAGCCAAACCTTTAATACTAGGCTTACTTTGCGTACGACCAAAGCTGTCTTCATAATACTCATAGCGCAGGGTACTAAGCAATCGAATATTAAACTTTTGCTCCAATTGCAAGTCATCAACGGTCTGACCAATCAACGACTTGGGAATGCTAATCTCTACCATACTGAAATGATCACTCAGCTCAAACGAGTCGACGAAATAACGTAGTGACAGCCGTTTAGCCCAGCGATTGGCCGCCTCTTTTTCAGGGTGAATAAGGTCGTCCACACCGATAGCTTGCAACACTTTTTCGTGCAGTGGATTAATACTACGGCTGATCAAACGTTTTGCTTTTAGGGTTTTAAATAATGCAGTCGCCATGACGTTTGCGCCTTGGTCTTCACCGATTGCGACAATAACGATATCGGTGTCGACAATCGGTAAACCATTGACGGTATATTCATCCGTGGCATCCATACAGATGGTATGAGAGATGACTTCCTTATACGCCTCAACCTTTTGCATGCTGCTGTCAATGGCAATCACTTCGTGCCCCTGACGGGTCAACGCCATGCCTAGCGATGAGCCAAAGTTCCCTAACCCTACGATGATATATTTCATAACCTTATTAACCTTTTTCAGTATTTTTTAATGATGAAATGGCTTATTTACGACCATTTAATTGATCGTGATTTCTTCAGTTGGATAGCGATAATTGCGCTGGCGTCTATTTTTAAGTAGGGCAATAAAGATGGTCAACATGCTGACGCGCCCAACAAACATAATGACAGATACCACCATTTTGCTAAAATCTGATAACTCTGTCGTCAAATTCAGACTTAATCCCACCGTGCTGTGAGCTGAAAAACACTCAAAAACCACCTTGATTAAATCAAGCTCTGGTTGATCATAGCTGATGAGCGTCACCCCCATACCGATGACCAATAAAGACAGCCACATAATAGAAAATGCACGGCGAATTGAGATGTCAGCAATCTGCCGCTTAAAGACCTCAACATTGGTCTGACCACGTGCCAAACTCAAAGTATTTAACAGTGCAATCGCAAACGTACTGGTTTTGATACCACCGCCCGTCGAGTTTGGCGAGGCACCAATCCACATCAAAAATATCGTCAACATAATCGTGGGAAACGCGAGTTCACCCATGTTGATGGTATTAAATCCTGCGGTTCGCGGCGTGGCAGCAGTAAACAGCCCTGTGACAAGCTTACCGAAAAAACTGCGATGGTCTGCCAGCACATTATTATATTCAAATATCATCACACCGATGAGACCTACCAGCAATAAAGCGCCCGTCGTAATCAAGGTTATGCGGCTATTAATATTGAGCAACCATGGTCGATAAATATAACGCTGATCATGGCGATATATCAGGCGCTCGGCACGATCACGCAAATAACGCAGCACATTGACCACAATGACAAAACCCATGCCGCCAAAGATAAAGGTCGTGGCGATAATCAGTTGTAATGGGTAATTAAAACGTAGCGCGTCATCATACATGCCAGCGCTAAATGTAGAAAATCCAGCATTACAGAACGCAGAAATCGCATGGAAAACAGAGAAGAATAACTGCTCAGACCAATCCATATCTGGTATGTCATAAATGCTAATATAAATGAGTGCCGCAGCCACTGCCTCAACGGCAAATGTCACATATAAGATGGATTTGAGGGTCGATACCACATCACCCATGCCGCGCATGTAAGACATCTCACTGATGCTCGCCTGCGTCTCATAACTGACCCCGCCCTTAAAGAAATAACTAAAATACGTCACAAAAGTCAAAATACCCAAGCCGCCGATCTGTATCAGCCCCATGATAATGACTTGCCCAAAAGTTGTGAAATAAGTCGCCGTATCTACCACGATGAGACCAGTCACACAGACGGCACTGGTCGCGGTAAAGAGCGCATCAATGAAAGACAGCGGCTGCGTCGTTGCATTGGGCATCATCAGTAGCAATGCACCGACCAATACCAATGACAGGAAGCTTAAGATAAAAAACTGTGCAGGGTTTAGAAAGGTACGATTAAGATTAAAATCATGGTCAGATATTTCACGAATAAAGGTCACAAAGACGGCAATTTTGATGGCAACGAAGCCATCAACAGCGACCGACATCCCAGAGCGCACCAAATCAGTGAAATGCGCTACCAGTAAAATGACAATCGCGATACTGGTCAGTAAGTCAAAGACCGCGACTTTATTTAGAGTCAGCGGCTTTTTGCTATAGAAGTAACGCCCTGCCGTTACAACAAAGCCTAAAAAAATAATCGCCAGATAAAAAATATGGAAAACCTGTTGTAACCACATCGGCAGCGTGAAACCACTGTCTAATAAAGCAATGGCTACGCCGATAATACTAATGACAATAGTGACATTATTTAACAATCGATAACGCTTGGCTGCATGCATCGCCCTAATCCATGATAGGAATAACCACGATATTTATACTCCTTTTTTGTGTTACTCACAAAAACTGATTTCAGATAATCGTAACCAATTATGATGCTCTGTTGAACACTCATACCTAGCCATGCTGATTGCTAAAATGGCTGTAAATAAATTATAGATTGGCAGTAACGGTAATATTTACGTTCTAACGAGGTTTTGTGAGGTTGGATTAGATAAAAAATGATCACTGTGAGGGTTGCATAGTGGCATTTCTACATAGTGACATTTTTCCATGGCTACACTTTTGGATAGTTGCAGTGCAAACATATGCTCTAGTAGGGTCATTAGTCTATAGGTTAGCGTATTTATGAGCGCTATATTCTGACGGTCATCTTTACGTAGTTTCTGTCGGTGTGGTCGCCATTCTCACCCCGCCCCATGTCACCAAACCAACGCCCAGTGCGATCAATGAAGCACCCAAAAACAGCCCTTCTGGCGGCATCTCACCCTGCAAAAAAATAGCCACTGGCACACCGACAACTGCGCCGACCGAGCCTAATAAACTTAATAAAACAGGACCGCCGGTTTTTTGTAGTAAAAACAACAATAAGAATTGACCTGCAAATACGGCGGCTTGTATGCCAATCAAACCTAGCTGCACCCAGTCTAGTGGCATATTAACTGAAAAATTAGGCAATACACTAAATGACAGCAGCAACAGCGACGCCGCGATTAGCATACCTGGCGCGAGTGCGCTAGGTGATGCCTTATCAGGCCAGCGTAGGGTACGATATATATTACCAATAGCCAGTAATACTGGCCCGCAAAGCGCGATCAAAATCCAAAAAGTACTGGCGTCTGGCGTCGAAAACTTACGCGCTGCCAATACTCCTGCACCAAGAAGCGCCGCGGCCACACCCAAAGCGCGGACGATATTAAACTGCTCCATCCGCAGTGCCAATACACCAAGATAAGTCAGCAATGGTGGAAGCGAGATAATGAGCGCAACGAAACCTGCACCCACATGTGGGATAGCCGAAAACAGTAGTAAATTAGAACCCGCAACACTGATGAGCGCCGCCACAAAATAGTATTCAAAACTACGCGCATTTAAGGGAGGTAATTCGTGGCGTATTAATGCAACGATCAATAAAATAGCAGCAGCGCCCGTGATGGACCAAAAGAGAAATGCCAGTGGTGTAACACCTATCTCACCAGCATATTTTGCCAAATTGGTAGAAATACCAATCAGACCTCCTCCGCCTAACAAGCAAGCAAAAGGGATGAACCATGTGCTGGTGTTGCGAGAAGCTTGCTGTTCTAAAGACTCACTCATCAACTATCCCATTGGATGGTAACGCTGATGACGATAGCTCATCAGACAAACCTAAACCTAAACCTTGTACTGCCTTATGTGCTGCGTCGATAGCACCAGCAATATAACCAGGAAACGCGTCTGACCATTCACTAGCGCTGCCCGTTAGGCATTCTTGCCATACCCCTGTATTCGGCTTAGCGTTCGGTGCGACAGCATGTTGACCTGAGCCACTGGCATCAGCAGGCGTCGCGGTCAATGAATCTTGCGCCCAGTCTTTCAGATACTCAGCCGTTGGCGTCTCTGCCTGTGCACCAAATAAACGTACCAACTGCGCTCGGCAATGGGCTTTTAGCTCCATCTCTGAGACGCTTTGGCGTATGTGAGCAGGAACGCCAAAGAAGCCAAATAATGCACCATTGCCCTCTACCAAGGACGCATCATGAATCTCAGTAAGTGGCCCTACTGCACTTCGCGCTGAACCCGATAGTCCTTGATTGCGCCAAAATGGCGACTCATAAACCGCCACATATTTGGCATGTGGCGCCATCCATGTCGCGGTCTCTTGCAACTCTGCCACCAAATCCTGCGGTAAAGTCGGTTCAAACTTGATGTTACTCGCCGCCAAACGAGGCGGTAGCGCAAGGAGCACATGCTGCGCGTGATAAGTAGTTATTTGATCAGCTGTCATCTGTTCAGCGCTGCTCTCGCTCTCTATGCTGATACAGCGCTCAGTCTTGATCACACGCTTTACGATTTGCCCCGTGATAATGCGCGTAGGATTTAAACGCGCATACAGAGCGTCAGTCAAGGATGCCATACCACCGACGAGGCGCATAGACGGTGGCGAGCTTTGATAGCCTTGGGTACGAACAGGCAGCTCATTGGCGGCACGTTCCACCATCATGTCGCCATCCTCGAACTGCGCAAAACGTGGTAAATTCAACGTTTCAATAAGACTGCTCAACTGCGGCTGATAATCCGGCCAAAACCACGATGGCCCTAAGTCGAAGCCATCGTTTGATTTTTTATTCTCGACACTGTGACTACTAGCATGCTGATCTACTGATGATTTCGCAACAGCGATGCGCCCACCCAATCTATCACGCGCCTCAAGCAATATATAATCAATACCTCGTTGCTCTAATAAAAATGCTGCATATAAGCCACTCAAGCCACCACCGATAATTGCAATAGGTAGGTTTTGCATAACAAATCATTCCTGCTTAGTTGAAGCTATTCAGTATTGAGATTATTCAGCCAACAACTTGGTAAGCAGCTCGTCTATCTCAACCTTAAACTCTTTATCTTCAATCTTATTAGCCGTAATTTTAGCATTCTGTAGATTTAGAATAGCCGCATCCTTTTCACCCATTTCGATCTGTAGAACCGCCATAGAAAAGGCAATCGATGACATGTGGTCTTTTGAATTGATCGCAGTCGCTTTGGCTAAGGCCTTATCATAAATAACTAAGGCTTCATCCAAATCTTCTGTAAAGTCAGCCAATGTTTCCCACTGTTCTGGATGGTCTTTATCGGTGTTTTCATTATCGTTACAAATGGCTTCTAATTCAGCGTAAAACCCATCAAATGCTGCTTGATTGCCTATACGATCAGCTTCCAATAACTCTTCAGCTAAGGTATAGATTGCTTTATAAATTTTGGTATTAATCATTGCTCATAACCTTTTATGAATTAGGATCTATGGTACTTGTTTTTCAGCCAAGAGTACTTGGCGAATATTACTTGGTAAACAGTGCTTAGCTGGGATTATAACGCAATTCCACTAGCCAAAATGACTGACACAAAAAAAGGATGCGATAGTCGATATCACACCCTTTTTATTCATCAAACTACTAATTATTTTTTATCTGCCTAAAAGCTCATTATCTTGGTGGTTTGATCGACCATTAACGCTCCGATATCAGCAGGATCAGCAGCACTCACGCCGTCAATCAGTGCCGACTGGTCAATACCCTTACCCGGTAGATAAAGTGCACAAACCTCAACCTTGGTATTGGTATTTTTCATAACCATTTGCATCAAACCCTGTGGGCTGATATTTTTAGGCGGTTGCGCTGTGGTCACACTTTTGGGTGCGTCACGGAGTGCCATATCACCGGCTGGACCGCAGAGCAATACTCGAGTATTGGCACCTTGCTGCGCTGATTGCATGGTCAGTACCATCGACATCAGCTGCACTTGAGCGTCCTCTGATGTCACATTAATCAACATCGATGGCGTCGGTTTCTTATTCTCTGGAATGACGTCACTCTTTTGTGACATGGCATTGGTCGCTGTACAGCTAACCATCAGTGAGGCGGCGCTTATAGCAAGTGCAGTAGCAACTATCCGTTTCATCATCTTCTCCATTTATCAACAATCATTAAAATCATCGTTATTAAATTATACACTAAAATATATTAATAAAAGGTATAATATTATTTATGATAAGAAAGTTATGATAAGAAATATAATCTGTGGCGTGTCCTCATTTTGAGAAGAAAAGAATACAGCACTGCGATCAACTCAGTTCGCGCCAGTGCAACCACAACTGCGTATCAAGCTCAAACTGATGATACTCAGGCTCCATATGGCAGCATAATTGATAAAATGCTTTGTTGTGCTCATGCTCTTTAAAATGCGCCAATTCATGCACGACAATCATGCGCAAAAACTCAGGCGGCGCTTCTTGAAACAAGCTCGCTACCGTGATGCTGTTATGCGATTTGAGCTTACTGCCCTGTATGCGAGACTGGGTAGTATGAATACCCAGCGCATGCTTGAGGACCGTTAATTTACTACTGTAACTGACATTCGATAACTGTCCCACTTTGCGCATATATTGGTTTTTTATCTCATTGATATACTGATAAAGCGCCTTATCACTTTTTATTTGGTGCTGAGTGGGATACTTTTTTTCTAGATATGCGCCTAATTTACCATCGCTAATCAGCAATGCCGCTTGGGTCTGAACTTGCTCAGAATAATGAGCGATGTACTTTAATGTGGTCACAAACTTATCCTTTGCTAATATTTCGAAACTGATAATCCGAAACGTATCTTTATATATTTTACCCTATATCTACTGATTTTATTTTTCATAAAACAAACCCCACAAGCTGCATTCAACTTATGGGGTTGTTTCTTACGATATTTTTACTTAAGTGTTTTTACTTAAATATTTAGGACGTGTTGATAAATCAATTAACGCTCTAGATGTAGATACTGCAAATGGCGCTCGTACTGATTTAAGATATCGACCAACACTTGCTCTTTGGAGTAACCAACCAAGTCATACTCTTGTGAGCCTTCACTTAAGAACACTTCCGCACGATAATAGTACTCTGCATTCTTAGTTGACGTGCTCAACGTAAAGTTAGGACGCTCAGCTTTGATCAAATTCACTTCATAAATAAAGTCGTCTTCATCGCCATGTCCAACCCGTAATTTTAGACCATCTATTTGACCGCTACTCTCATCCATGCCTTCATCTATATCTTGTCCGATATGTTCAGGGTTACGGATGTCCAAAGAGGTTTTTAGACCGCCTGCCGCAAATTCTTTTTCAACTTCTGTCATGGCAGGTCTAACCACATTTTGTAAAAAACGTTCAACTTGTGCATGTCTAGGGAAACTGACGATACGTTGCAAGCGTGCTTTCCAGCTCTTACCACTATCCAGCACATTAGCCGTACCAATCGTACTGGCCTTACGTTTATTGCCTTCTTCTTTTAACGACCTCCACATCGACACCATATAAAGTACAAGGATAAGCGAGAATGGCAAACCAGCAATCACAGATACTGACTGCAATGACGCAAAGCCACCAGCAAATAATAGTCCTAAAGTGATAAGACCCGTTGCCGCTGCCCAAAACAGACGCAACCAAACCGGAGCATCGGTGTCATTGGTCATGCCGCGTGAGCTCAAGTTCGCTAATACTAACGCGCCTGAATCCGCTGAGGTCACAAAGAAGACTAAACCAATAACCACACCAGCGAACGACAAAACGTCACTGTAAGGAAAATACTCGAACAAGGCAAACATACCCATGGCAGCATCATTGACAGCGATTTCACCAAGTTCAGTTGCACCATTAGCAACCAAGTCTATCGCTGAATTACCAAAGATAGAGAACCAGGCAAAAATGAAACCAAGCGGAATAAACATCACGCCAAAGACAAACTCACGCAAGGTACGACCACGGCTAATACGTGCGATAAATAGACCAACGAACGGTGCCCAAGCGACCCACCATGCCCAGAAAAATATCGTCCAGCCTGATTTCCAATCGGCACCAGCAGTACCGTCATAGGCATATACATCAAAAGTTTTAAAGAGAATAGTTTGGAAATATTGACCAATATTTTGGGTAAAGGTATTCAGCAAATACACTGTATTACCCATCACCAATATGGCGATTAATAGCAATATCGACGATAGCATATTAAATTCAGATAAGCGGCGTACGCCCTTTTCCACACCTGTCATCGCCGAAATAGCCGCAGCAGCAACCACCCCTAAGATAATCAGGCTCTGTACCATTTTGCTAGATTCAATACCGAAAACATGGGTCAAACCCGCATTGGCTTGCAATACGCCGATGCCTAAGCTGGTCGCAATACCCATCAAGGTACAAACAACACCAAAAGTATCAATACCATCGCCAAGCCAGCCCTTGATTAAACGCTCGCCAAAGATAGGCGTCAATGGTGAACGCAGCGCCAACGGCATGTTTTTACGATACGCAAAGTACGCCAATGCCATACCGATTAAGGCATAAATACCCCAACCATGTAGCCCCCAATGTAAAAAGGTTTGCGCAAGTGCTTCGCGCATCGCTTCTGCACTGGCAGGCTCCAGCCCCGTATGCGGCGTTAAATAATGCATCAATGGCTCAGAGGCACCAAAAAACAGTAAATCAATACCGATACCCGCAGAGAACAGCATCGCCGCCCATGCTAGGAAAGGAAACTGTGCTTTTTCGTGATCTTGCCCAAGCTTGATATCGCCGTATTTAGAAAAACCAACAAATAGTGCAAATATACTATAAGCGGCAACCACCAGCATGTAATACCAGCCAAAACTCTCTGATACCCATGCCATGCTTGAGCTTAACAATGTCTCACTATAATCTGGAAACGCAATCGTCCAGATAATTAATAAAATAGAAATAATAGCTGAACCTAAAAAAACCGTCTTGTTTAGAGTCAGGGGTTTCGTCGCATCTTTTGATGGCGAGCTGTACATAAAAGACCTCAATAGGTAAATTAAACAGGGTCTGATATTGATTTGTCCGTCATAACTTGATGACTGTATGACGCACAAAGCAGTACCAATAAATGAAAACTGCAATGTAAATAAAAAATTTAAATGACAATTAAAGGCAGCCACAACAGTATTAAAAATACTTAATACGTTAGCGCTGATGAAAAAGACCTTTGCATGGAAAGGTCTTCTTATTGAAATTGCTTATATATTTCATTGCCTAATAGCTCATATAGCTCATATAGCTCTTTATACAGTAGAGCGGTAAGCGCGCATCGGCTCAGTTCTAAGCGGTGCACCATTGGCAACGTAATAGTCTACCGTCGAGCGTGGCAACTGCTTACCACGCATCTTATCGACGATTTTTTCTGCCAGCATAATGGTGGTGGCGTTTAAATTGCCACTGATGATATTTGGCATAATCGACGCATCAACGACGCGCAAGCCATCGATACCATGTACGAGCCCTTCGCCATTGACCACCGAATCATTACCTTCACCCATCGCACAAGTACACGACGGATGATAAGCCGTTTCGCTATGATTACGAACATATTCGTCTAGCTGCGCATCGGTCACCAAGTCATCGGTTGGCGCAATGGCGCGACCACGATAAGGATCGAGCGCTGGCTGATGCATAATTTCACGGGTGATACGCATTGCCGCACGGAACTCGTGCCAGTCTTGGTCGTGAGACATATAGTTAAACAAGATACTCGGATGCGCGCTTGGATCTTTTGAGGTCAGCTTGACGCGACCACGACTTGGCGAGCGTAATGAGCCTACATGCGCTTGAAAACTGTGCGACTTCACTGCACTACGACCATCGTAGCGCACTGCTAATGGCAAGAAGTGGTACTGGATATTAGGATGGGTAAATTTCTCATCGGTACGAATGAAGCCGCCACCTTCGAACTGATTTGACGCGCCCAGCCCTGTGCCATTGAACAACCACTCGGCACCGATGGCTGGCTTATTCCACCATTTATTGGCAGGCGCAATTGACACTGGCAGCTTACATTCGTACTGCATATACAGCTCTAAATGGTCTTGTAGATTATTACCAACACCCGGTAAATCTAAAATCTCATTGACACCCAAATCTTTGAGCCATTGACCAGGACCAATACCAGAGCGCTGCAATAATTGCGGTGATGCAATCGCACCAGAGGAGACAATCACTTCACGAGACGCGTAGAAATTCTTGGTTTGACCTTGATGCGCGACTTTAACGCCGACAGCGCGCTTGCCATCGAACAAAATCACGTCAGTCAATGCACCCGTTAAAATGGTGATATTGCTACGCGGTTTGGCGCGGTCGAGATAACCGCGAGCGGTCGAAGCGCGGCGACCATTAGGCGTGACAAAACGATCCATCGGCCCAAAGCCTTCTTGTTGATAGCCGTTTAAATCATCCGTGCTTGGATAGCCTGCTTGCACGCCTGCTTCGATCATCGCTTGGAACAGCGGATTGACTCCTGGCTTTGAAGTGGTCATCTCGACGGGACCACCGACGCCATGATAGTCATTTTCACCAGCATCGCGATTTTCTAACTTTTTGAAATACGGCAAGCAGTCCAAATAGGTCCAATCTTCTAAACCTTTGATTTTCGCCCAATCGTCAAAATCCAAGGCATTACCACGGATATAACACATCCCATTAATCAGAGACGAGCCACCTAACCCTTTACCGCGACCGCAGTCCATGACTCGGTTGTTCATATACGGCTCAGGATCGGTTTTATAACCCCAGTTATAAGTCGTGCCCTGCAACGGCATAGCGAGCGCTGCTGGCATCTGCGTGCGAAAGTCTAAGCGATGGTCTGGACGACCCGCCTCTAACAGCAACACCTTAATGTTGGCATCTTCGGTCAAACGGGTGGCCAGCACATTGCCTGCTGAGCCTGCGCCGACGATGATGTAGTCATATTCAGGTGTGGTTGATGTCATAAAACGCTCCATAATATTAAAAAATCCATCATTTCATATCAGTAAGGCGGTGCCAAAAGGACAAATTAGTCCTAACACGCCAACCTTACTTTTTTAAAAATTTTAACCATACAACTGCTTAGAATACCGATTCAAACTTACCAAGCTCTACTTGGATAGACTTGGTCTGCGTATAATGCTCAAGGGCTTCAATACCATTCTCACGGCCAATACCTGAGTGCTTATAACCGCCCACTGGCATTTGTGCAGCCGACTCGCCCCACGTATTTAACCAGCAAATGCCCGCTTCAATCTGTGCAATCACGCGATGAGCGCGAGTCAAATCAGTGGTCACGACTCCTGCAGCCAAACCATACTCGGTATCATTGGCGCGGCGAATCACTTCTTCTTCAGTCTCATAAGTCAATATCGACATCACTGGACCAAAGATTTCTTCGCGTACGATAGTCATATCGTCGCTACAATCGGTAAATACAGTTGGTGCGACAAAGGCGCCATTTGCAAGCCCTTCAGTCGTAACACGGTCGCCGCCTGTTAGCAGACGAGCACCACTCGCTTTTCCTTGCTCGATATAGCCAAGCACTCTTTCCATATGTGGGAAGCTGACCAATGGACCCATATTAATACTCTCATCCATCGGATCGCCCAATTTAATACGCTCGACACGCAATAATATGGCTTCTTCAAACTTGGCTTGCAGTGCTTTAGGGATAAACACGCGCGTGCCATTGGTACAGACTTGACCACTGCTATAGAAATTCGCCATCATCGCGATATCAGCAGCGGTATCGATGTCCGCATCATCAAATATAATCAAGGGCGACTTACCGCCAAGCTCCAAGGTTACGTCTTTAAGCGACGAAGATGCGGCACTTGCCATCACTTTTTTACCAGTGGGTACACCGCCAGTAAACGAGACTTTAGCGATATCAGGATGCTGGGTTAATGCTTCGCCGACTTTATAATCCCCTTGCACGACGTTGAATACGCCATCTGGCAGACCTGCTTCTGTCAATATTTCTGCCAGTTTTAGTGCCGTTAGAGGCGTGACTTCAGAAGGTTTAAAAATCATCGCATTCCCAGCGGCTAACGCTGGTGCTGCTTTCCACATCGCGATTTGAATAGGATAGTTCCACGCACCGATACCTGCGACGACGCCAAGTGGCTCGCGGCGAGTATAGACAAAGCTAGTATCACGCAATGGAATCTGACGACCTTCAATCATCGGCGCAAGCCCTGCATAATACTCAACGACATCAGCACCAGTCACGATATCGACATACTTGGTTTCAGAGAGTGCTTTGCCCGTGTCTTTGGTTTCAAGCAATGCAAGTACATCGTTGCGCTCACGTAATAGTGCAACCGCCTTTAGCAAAATACGACTGCGCTCAACCGCCGTCATCGCCGCCCAAACTTTTTGACCTTTTTGTGCCGCTTTTACCGCTTCATTAATCTGTTCACTGGTCGTTTGCTGAACGGTAGTTAACACTTCACCCGTGGCTGGATTGATGTCTTCAAAAGTAGCAAGCGATTCGTCGATTGCTAAGTAACGACCATTAATATAAGCAGTTTGTATTTGTTTTAAATCGATGATGTCTGTTAAGTTGTTGAGGTCTGTTTTTGAATCTGTCATGCGGTGCTCCTATTAACGACTGGCAAAAGCCTTATAAACAAGCTAATGCTAAATAATGTCGTCATGGGTTAAATGTTTAAAATAAATTTATATAGCCTATTGCTACAAGCCTGTCTTTCAATGCTTTTTTAATAAAAAAGCTTATTTGATCAATCATTTAAGAACAGTGTTTTATTCATTATCAGGTTGCGTCATTTTTATCAAACGCTTATGAATAGAGGTTTTATCTGAGATATTAATCCCCGAAAAATCAGAGAGCCAAATACCATCAGCCACCAGACGCACCATACATAATGTTTCGGTATTGTCGGTTGCTTGATATTTCTTTAATTGTGCATTTGCCCACTTGGCCCACAACTCACGTAACTCGCTATCGCCTAGCATCAATGCATATAAGGTTGCTTGACTATCGAGCTCTTCCTGCCCTTTTTCGCCTAAGCTAATCGTGGCATTGATATAGGCACGAGTAAAAGAGCCATAACGCACAGGGTCTTCTGCCATGGCTTGATTAACTTCTGCCTCAAACCTCGCCATCGCATCATGAAACACTTCAAGGATGAGTGCATTTTTAGTGGTGAAATGATGCATCACCCCGCCTTTGGTCACCCCGACCGCATCAGCGACCGCCTGAAAGGTCACTTTTGATAAGCCCTGCTCTAACGTGATTCGCGCTGCCTGATCGAGTAGCGCACGACGGACAACTTCGGGCTGTTTTTTACGTTTGTAAGCGTTTTCCATTTCCATATCAGTGCACCACAGAATTAGAGAATAAGTTCATCACCACGACACCGCCCACAATCATAGCGATACCAACCACAGCTGCTGTATCAAGACTTTGCTTAAAAAACATCAAGCCAACGAGCGATGTCAGCACAATCCCCAATCCGCCCCACAGTGCATAAGCAATACCAAGCGGTATGGTTTTGATGGTTTGTGTCAATAAGTAAAATGAGATGGCATAAAGCACACCCATAATCAGGGTCGGCACCAAACGCGTAAACTGCTCTGACTTGACTAAAAAGGTCGTGCCAACCACTTCGCAAATGATGGCGATGGCTAGATAACCGTAAGCAATAGTGGTGGGACTCATAATTAGGTAACCTGTTTCAAGTTGATCACATATTAATAATGTATATACATTAAAGAAACCATACGGTCGGTATTCTATAGAAATATTCTAGCAATGTGAAGGACTGTTTATGACTTTTTTGTTTCGAGGGAGGTACAGATTGTTTTACTATTCAAAAAGATAGCCGACTTGTCTAATCAAATTAGCGCTAGATTTTATATCCAACCTACATAAATAAGGGTTTTGACCACTTTTAGCTCATTCTTTAGCCCGTTTAGAGATTTATCGATTGAATTGAAGACACGCCCTAGTCAAAAAATAATATTTTAGCGGTCAAAATTTGCCAAAACAGCCCGCTTTATAAGGGATTACTGGTTATTTTTGACAGATAACAACAATATTTATAATTAATGGCATAATAAGGTTGACAGCCTATAACAACTTGGCTAAAATGTGCCCCACATAACGCAAACAAGACAAGCAATAGCGCTTATCTAACTTATCGTTATACCAACTTATTCTCCAATAGCTCAGTTGGTAGAGCAACGGACTGTTAATCCGTGTGTCCCTGGTTCGAGCCCAGGTTGGAGAGCCATATACTAAAAACCTTCATCATTATTTGATGAAGGTTTTTTTATGGTTGCCGTTTTCAATTAAGAGGATAGCCGCAATCTTAGGGCGTGTCCTCATTTTAAAAGTGGTGACAAAAATGAGATAAATTGCCGTCAAACAAGGACAGTAGCACAAATAATATCGAGATACTGATAAGCTATTTGACAACGTTTGGCAAGATTTAGCCATTTTTAGCCCATTTAAAGGTTAATCGATTGAATTGAGGACACGCCCTAGTGCGATTGGCATGCTACGGTGTTCTTTTAGGCGTTTTTGTTGTATGGTAAGGATAGTTTTGATTGGGTTAGTTTTTGTCTGAGTGCTTTACTCCTACTCACTAAAAATAATGGTTTATTATGATACCTGTACGTGTGAAAAATAAGTTTTCTGATCATCCGCAAAAAATCATGCGCCCGATCAGTATTCGTTTGTCTGAAGAGATGATTTCGCTATTAGAAGCCACTTCAAAAGAGTTGGGGTTTAAACGCATCCAAGGGCTTATTCGTTTATATATTCGCCAAGGACTTGACCGCGATCATCAAGACTACACCCTAGCCCATGATGAGGTGTTCATCGAAAGCCTGCGTAAACGCGGGGTCAGCCAGCGTATTATTGATGAGGCTATTGTAGTGACCCACAATAATAATATTACTCACTCACTATCTGAGCTGCAAGAAAATGACCAAGCTCATGACTAACTATTCAAACAGTCGTTAGCTGTTAATAAAAAAGACTGAGTTTGCTTAACGGCACTCAGTCTTTTTTTGTGGGCGTAATAAAAATATCTATTGTGAATAAAAATACCGATCATGATTGCTTGTCAGAAATTATTATAAATAGTACGTCTCCTGCCCTTTTTTGCTTTCATATAACAAAAATATGCCTATTTTGCTTGCGATACAGCATTTAGCGATAATTAAACACAACCTCTCATCAAACGAGGTATATTAAGAAAACGCTCATTATTTTGTTGTCATTCTTTATTATCCATAAAGATTTTTAAGGAGGTGTACGATGGCGAGTTTACATCAACGCTTGAATAAAGCTTTGTTATTGACGATTGCCTTAGCGATACTACCAATCGTTTCTGGTTGCTCACAGCCAACCGCGGACCCAACCAAAAAAACCATACCGACCAACTCTGACCAGTGGCAGAAAAAACTCGGCACCACTTTTGAGCAGTTACCTGAATCTGAGCAGCAATTACTCAGCCGCTACATGTTGCGAATGAAACTCAGCGGTGCCTATGAGTCGGGGGCGATGCCGCGTACCACTATCAAGCAAGCCCTTGTGCAACAGCGTGAATACGAACGACTACATCCAAACAATCCAACAGGTAAAAAAAGCCCCATCGTCAGCAGCCAGCCAGCTTATAGTGCCAATGCGCAGAACTACCCTGTCGCTCTACTACCAGTCAAAACAAGCGATAGTGACAGCTTAAATCAAGTAAAACTACAGTTTATGCTCTCTAATCACGGCAAGGTCTCCATTCGAAGCTTTAAGGGCACACTGACCATGCAAGATGCTAACTTGACGCAGGGCAAAAGCTTTAACGTACCACTAACACAGTTTGACCCGCCTATTAAACCAGAGCAGTCTGGCAAGATCATCATCGAGAGCAGTATTGAAGACATCAACGTTATGCGTGCCATTAAAAACACCAAAGACTTGACCATCGAGATTAGCAAAGGCACATTGATATTGGAGAACGGGCAGGAAATTAAGTTTGATGAGTCGCTAATGAAATAAAAAAGCGCTGCAGAATATTTATAAAATAATAGGATAAATATCCAGCATAAAAAAAGCCCCAATCATCACTGATTGGGGCTTTTTTCGAATTTGGAGGAGACGGAGAGATTCGAACTCTCGAAGGGCTACAAACCCTTGTCGGTTTTCAAGACCGGTGCATTCAACCACTCTGCCACGTCTCCATTGGTGGACTATTATAGCGATATAAAATAAAAATGCAACAAAAAAAGCCGCAATCATTAATAATGATTGCGGCTTTCGAATTTGGAGGAGACGGAGAGATTCGAACTCTCGAAGGGCTACAAACCCTTGTCGGTTTTCAAGACCGGTGCATTCAACCACTCTGCCACGTCTCCATTTGTGCGTTATTATAGCGATATAACATGAGAATGCAAGCAATTAATTGAACGAATTTAAATTATTTTGATGCTATCGTTGATTCAGTTTAAAAGAGAGTCAAGGCAACTGCATGCAGAGGTATATATGATACTTGCCGCGAGGTTAGCGCGGTCACTTTTTTATAGAGAATTGACGATAGCTTTTTTATGAGAAGCCAGATGTAGACACATATCTAGCAGTCTGTTGGCATAACCCCATTCGTTGTCATACCATGCAAAAACCTTGTACTGGCTACCCACTTGCATGAGCTGCTGACCATCAATGATCAAAGACTCAGTCTGATGGATAAAATCACTGGATACCAATGGCTCATCCGTATAAGCCATGATGTCACGCAAATGTGCCTGACTGGCAGATTTGAGTGCCTCGCGGACTGCCTCGACAGACACATCGGGCGTATCAAAAACAAAGGTCACATCAATAGCTGCGACATCAATGGTAGGCACTCGTATCGAATGCCCATTTATCTTGCCTACCATAGCAGGTAGCACACGCTCTGTCGCCGCGATACTGCTAGAGGTGGTTGGGATAATATTATAACCAGACGCGCGCGCGCGTCTTGGGTCACGGTGCGCTTGATCAAGCACTGTCTGATCAGCGGTGACCGCATGAATCTCCGTCATCATCGCTGACTTTACCCCAAATGCGGTATCAAGCGTCGCAATCAAGGGAACCAAGGCCTGCGTGGTACAAGAGACGCTCGATATAATCGGCAGCTCACGTGTTAGCTCATCAGTATTAACGCCCATAACGATACAAGCATCGACATCATCGAATGGTGCCGCACCAATAATCACCTGCTGCGCGCCAGCCACTATGTGCAGTTGTGCTTGCTCATAAGAGCGAAAATGTCCGGTACACTCTAGCACCACATCGACACCCAGCGCCTGCCAAGGCAACTGCGCAGGGTTAGGTTCCGAGAATAAATTGATACAGTAGGTATAATTGTTTTTTGTCAGACAAAGCTGTGTGGCGCTGTTATTGTTACCGTCATCGCTCGCTTCATCGTTGCTACTCGCCACAATATCAGCACTGACTCCAAGGCGACTTAGGCGACCATGCGTGCTGTCAAACTTTAATAAATGCAGCAAAATATCCGCTGGTGCTAAATCATTAATTGCCACCACATGGATCGCACGGCCTAATACCTCAAAGCGCTCTAGCAATGCCCGCAACACATTGCGCCCTATACGTCCAAAACCATTGATAGCAATCCTCAGTGGCTGTGTGTGCTCACTAGATGTATGAAACGCCGCTGCTGCTATTGGGTCAGACGTTAATTGATAAGTGGCGCTCGAAAAATCAGGCATAAAAAGATATCGCTATAAAGGGATAAAAAATTGAGCACTACAAAGTCAGCGCTACCATGAGACAAAACCAACAAGTTGTTAATCGGCTCTAAGGATTGTTATATAAAAGCTAAATGGCTTTGGTGAATGATTGAACCCTGAATTGTCATACTCAGTATCAAGACGCCATTCAGTATTAGGGCGTTATAAAAATAAGTGCCAAACGAATGGCATTGTAATCAATACTTTGCTTAAGATGATCGAATATTGGACGCAATTTAATACTGCCATTATCATTGAAATCATTTGGATTATTGGCGACTTTAATCGCGACGTAGGCATTACCAACCGCCGTCATCACCTCATCCTCTGGACGCAAATGATCACAAGCGAGACTTGGATCTTGAGATTTTAGGTCAGCAATATGACGCATGATGGTCGATTGTGAAAGCTGACGGGCTTGTGAGATTTCTGCAATCGACAAGCTCTCCTCTAATAATAATCGCGTCGCAAGCAAGGTACTGTCTGACTTATCAGAAACTTGATTGCCCAGTTTCTGTTTTTTGTCTATTTGCGCCTGTTGTTGCTCGCGGCGCTTTTTTTGCAAAGTGGCATAAGCATCAATCACTGATTTACTCAGCGTACCGCCCGATTTTAAAATAAATTTTTCATGTGCCTGCGTCATGCTCTCTTCATCAAGCATCGCATAATTGGCATCAGCCTCATCAGACAATGCTAAAAAGCGTTTGTCCGCACCGCGTGCTAGCGGATCAAGTTGCAAACTCATGTCGTTCATACCCAGCAACTGCAGACCTGCCAGCGATTTTAATCGTGACAATGCCACATATCCTTGCCCCAGCTCAAAGGTGCGCGATAAGTCAATCTCTGCGGCATCGAGGGTCATGCCTTGTGACTTATGAATGGTAATCGCCCATGCTAGACAAAGCGGTACTTGCTCATAGCTTGCCAGCACATCTCCTGTCTCATCTTCGATAATCCATTCTTCAGGCTCAGCGACAACTTCACGCCCTGAATTGAGCCGAACCACGGGCATTTTTTGCGTCGTTGGCTTTTTGGCTTTGGGTTTCTCTTTTATGGCTTTTTTACCTTTGCCTTTTACAGTCTTATTCGTCTCATTTTCAGTATTTCCATCATCATCTTCGATTAAATCATCACTGCTGTCTTTGCTATCATCATTAATTTTAACAGCGGCAAAACCAATCAATTCACCCATCGTACCGTTGGACACGCCAAGTTCAGTATTGTTTTTGATAAACATCACCTTGGCACCGACTTTTAGTACCAAATCGTCTTGGGTACGTACCGTTTTTTTAAGCGTCTCAACCAATTTACTGTCGCCCGTGGACGTTGCGGTAAAGCGCATCATCTCGCCCTCTAACGCGGCAAGCTCTTTATCATTGATGCTATTAACGTTGAGATTGTGGGTATAAAGACGGGTACGTTTGATATCGACATTCTGATCAAAAGTCGCCTCCAGCGCGGCAATCGATTCAAAAGTGACTTCCTGACGACGAATTTGGTTGAGAATATCGTCCAAATCAAGTCCGCCATTAGCCGCCTCACTTACTTGACGATGTTGCTCAGACAGATAGCAAATATGGAACTTGGCATCAAGCCACGCTTCCGACATAAAGGCAAATTTTTCACGGTTGGTTTCACCCTTACTACCAATCGGTGGCAGCTGAAAAAAGTCCCCTGCCACGACCACTTGGATACCACCAAAGGCTTTGTCATTTTTGCGGATATGCTTGAGTACTTGGCTGACCAAATTGAGCTGCTTAGCATGCAACATCGATATCTCATCAATGACCAATACCGCGGTGTCTTTTAGTCGGTCTGCCAAAAACTGCTTGCGTGATAACGTAGTCAAATCGCGGTCGCTTAACTCATCTTTGATACCGATGCCGGACCAGCTATGAATCGTTGTGCCATTCATGTGTGTGGCAGCAATACCAGTACTCGCAGTGACGGCGACAGGCACACGGCGCGCGCGCAGGTAGTCGATATATTGATTGAGCGTATAAGTCTTACCTGAACCTGCTGAGCCAGTCAAAAAGACATTTTGACCCGTTTTTAAGATATCAAGAGCAGAAGATTGACGCATATATCTAAACCAATTAAGTTAATAGTAATAAGAAAAACAGCTTAAGAGCAAATAATAAGAGAAAAAGCTGCCAACAATTATAACAGCTACATCCGTTTTGCGGACGACTTTAACCCTAATAAGCCACATAACTTAAAGTTATACGATACGAAATATATCATTATAAAAAGTCATTATCGCTCATCGCTAAAGCTCAGTACGATAGGGTCATAGCTTGGTCAGGATGGCCAAATATTTATGCTTAAGTCGTTTGTTCTTAACTAGCCATAATACACAACAAGGAGTCGTTAATGTTATACGCCTATCCCAATACTGAAAATAGTCCTGTTGAATTCCGCAAAAAATATGACAACTTCATCAATGGTGAGTGGGTCGCACCAATCGATGGTGAATACTTTGACAACTCAAGTCCAATCGATGGTAAAACCTTCTGTCAGATTGCGCGCTCTAAAGCTGCCGATGTTGAAGCGGCGCTAGATGCGGCTCATGCAGCAAAAGACGCATGGGGCAAAACTAGTGTCACTGATCGCTCTAATATGTTGCTCAAACTTGCTGACGGTATCGAAGCCAATTTAGAGGCAATCGCGATTGCTGAGTCTTATGAGAATGGCAAACCAGTACGTGAGACCCTCGCCGCTGATATTCCAATCGCCATCGACCATTTGCGTTATTTTGCGGGCGTTATCCGCGCGCAAGAAGGCGGCATTAGCCAAATTGATGAAGACACGGTTGCTTATCATTTCCATGAGCCTCTAGGCGTCGTCGGTCAAATCATTCCTTGGAACTTTCCTATTCTAATGGCGATTTGGAAAATTGCCCCAGCCCTTGCTGCGGGTAACTGTATCGTCCTCAAGCCTGCCGAGCAAACACCAGCTTCTGTTTTATACATGCTTGACGTCATAGGCGCGGCGGATATTTTACCAAAAGGCGTACTAAACGTCATTAACGGCTTTGGTGTAGAAGCTGGTAAGCCAATCGCTTCCAACCCGCGTATCGATAAAGTTTCCTTTACGGGTGAGACCACCACTGGTCGCTTAATTATGCAATACGCCAGTGAAAATATCATTCCAGTAACGCTAGAGCTCGGTGGTAAGAGTCCAAACATCTTCTTTGCCGATATCATGGATGAGGACGATGACTTCTTAGATAAAGCGGTTGAAGGTTTGGTCATGTTTGCACTCAACCAAGGCGAAGTCTGTACCTGCCCATCACGCGCCCTCGTACACGAAAGCATCTATGATGAATTCATGAAACGCTGTATCGCTCGCGTGAAAGCGATAAAAATGGGCAACCCGCTTGATACCGATACCATGATTGGTGCGCAAGCCAGCTCAGATCAGTTAGAAAAAATCCTATCTTATCTCGATATCGGTAAGAAAGAAGGTGCAAAAGTCCTTGTGGGCGGTGAGCTAGCCAAACATGATGGCGATATGGCAAACGGTTATTATGTGCAGCCGACCATCTTTGAAGGCACGAATGATATGCGCGTGTTCCAAGAAGAAATCTTTGGCCCCGTACTCGCTGTCACCACTTTTAAAGACGATGAAGAAGCAATGACTCTCGCCAATGACACCTTATATGGTCTTGGTGCTGGCGTCTGGACGCGTAATGGTACGCGCGCTTATCGTTTCGGTCGTGGCATTAAAGCTGGCCGCGTTTGGACGAATTGCTATCATCTCTATCCTGCGCATTCGGCGTTTGGCGGTTATAAGCAGTCTGGCATCGGCCGCGAAAACCATCTGATGATGCTTGATCACTATCAGCAGACCAAAAATATGCTCGTATCGTACAGTCCTAAAGCGATGGGCTTCTTTTAATTCTGTTTTTCAAAGCACTTTATGGCAAAACTGTAAAGTGCGACCTCGATGCTCGCTGAGCATCTTAATGTAAAGAACGATGACAAGGAGTTACAACGTGAGTAATAAAATGAAAGCGGCCGTGCTGCATGAATTCGGACAACCCTTAGAAATTGAAGAAGTAGATATTCCAACCGCAGGTGCTGGTCAAATCGTCGTAAAAATGCAGGCATCAGGTGTCTGTCATACCGATTTGCATGCCATTGAGGGCGATTGGCCAGTCAAACCTAGCCCACCGTTTATCCCAGGCCACGAAGGCGTTGGTCTTATCACTGCCGTTGGTGACAATGTGCACCATGTCAAAGAAGGCGACCGAGTCGGTATCCCTTGGCTCTACTCTGCTTGTGGCCACTGTACCCATTGCTTAGGTGGCTGGGAAACTTTATGCGAAAGCCAACAAAACTCTGGTTACTCGGTAAACGGCAGCTTTGCAGAATACGTCCTAGCAGATGCCAACTATGTCGGTATCATTCCTGAAAGCGTTGACTCTATTGAAATTGCACCAGTGTTATGTGCAGGCGTCACGGTCTACAAAGGTCTTAAAATGACCGACACCAAGCCAGGCGATTGGGTTGTCATTTCAGGTATCGGTGGACTGGGACATATGGCTGTTCAGTATGCCATTGCAATGGGATTGAACGTTGCTGCTGTGGATATTGATGACGAAAAACTGGCATTCGCTAAAAAATTGGGCGCCAAAGTCACTGTCAATGCGAAAAATACTGACCCTGCTGAATATCTACAAAAAGAAATCGGCGGTGCTCACGGTGCGCTCGTGACAGCAGTATCTTCAAAAGCCTTTGATCAAGCATTAGGCATGTTACGACGCGGTGGTACTTTGGTCTGTAACGGTCTACCAACGGGCGAATTCCCAGTATCTATTTTTGATACTGTTTTAAACGGTATTACCATTCGTGGCTCAATCGTTGGTACGCGTCTCGACTTGCAAGAGTCGCTAGACATGGCAGCAGCAGGCAAAGTAAAAGCCACAGTTGCCGCTGAGCCACTAGAAAATATCAATGATATCTTTGATCGTATGCGTGATGGCAAAATCGAAGGTCGCATTGTCATTGACTATAGTATGTAGCAACCATTACGTAGCCGCATGCTTTATGATATTTTGAGATTCGTAACACCGTCTCAATGACTGGCTAGAGTAATCATTAGTAAAGGGTCGTATCGTTTTCAACCACATATGATAAATGATGTGAGTGAACATGATGCGACCCTTTATTTTCTATTCAGTATGATTATGAAAGACATTCGTTCGGGTCTAACGATAAGGAAATCATTATGAACGTCACAGCGACAGAGTCCTGCAAAGCATTAATCGACTTACTAAAATCTAAGCACGGTGAGCTGATGTTTCATCAATCAGGCGGCTGCTGCGATGGCAGTTCACCCATGTGTTATCCATTGGACGAATTTAAAGTAGGCGGACAAGACGTACTCATCGGCGAGCTGGTTGGCTGTCCATTTTATATGGGTAAAGCTCAGCATAAGCTCTGGCAACATACCGATCTAACGATAGATGTGGTCGATGGGCGCGGAGCCAGTTTTTCGCTTGAAATACCAGAAGGTAAGCGCTTTATCGTACGTTCAGAGATATGTGCTATATAAGTTTAAATAGCCTATACCAGCGGTTTCACGTCCTAGTATTGTTTTGCCATGCAATATATTGATTGATAAGTACCCCTTAGTCATTTTTATTTTATTATTCCAGCAAAATAATAGATACTGTAATGCGTACCCTATTTCAATAAACGGGTTTTAACGAGCACGTTTTACTCAGCATGGATGCTAGAAGGAATGTAAAATGGAATTTGATAAAAAATTTGATTACGTCATCGTGGGTGGTGGTTCAGCTGGCTGCGTACTTGCTAGCCGATTAACAGAAAACCCAGACATTAGTGTCTGCTTATTAGAATATGGCGGTGAAGGTAAAGACCTTGCTGTCCGTGTCCCTGCTGGACTGATTTTGATGGTGCCAGGCAAGCCGCTGAAACTGAATAATTGGTGCTTTCAAACTACGCCGCAAGCGCATCTGAACGACCGTCGTGGCTTCCAACCACGTGGTCAATGCTTGGGTGGCTCATCTGCGATCAATGCCATGATTTATACGCGTGGTAGTGCGCTCGATTATGAACGTTGGGTAGAACAAGGCTGTACTGGTTGGGGATTTGATGATGTACTGCCCTACTTTATCAAAGCAGAAAATAATATTCATGGGAGTGATAAGCTGCATGGTGATAGTGGCCCGCTTCATGTCAGCAACTTACTGAGTCCGCGTGATATCTCCAAAGCATTCGTAGAAGCCGCCATCACCAATGGTTTAGATCATAATCAAGATTTTAATGGCGAAAAGCAAGACGGTACAGGGCTATATCAAGTCACCCACTTTCATGGCGAAAAACAAGGTCAACGCTGCTCTGCGGCGGCCGCTTATCTACATCCAGTACAAAACCGATCAAATTTGACCGTCATCACCCACGCCCAAGCCAACCGCGTCATCTTTGAAGACAAACAGGCCGTTGGTGTCGCTTATGAAAAAGATGGCGTCGAGCATGCGGTTATGGCGCGTCATGAAGTGATATTATCTGGAGGCACTTTTGGCTCACCCAAAGTCCTGATGTTGTCAGGTATTGGATCTGCTGAGCATCTACAATCGCATGGCATAGACGTCATGGTAGATGCGCCCGATGTTGGTGGTAATCTACAAGATCATTTGGACGTCGTTTTTGATTACGAGGTCAATACCACTGACGTCATCGGTATTGGTATGGCGACGATTTCGACATTGACCAAAAGTATTCGGCAGTGGAGAAAGGATGGTACAGGCCTCTTGTCTACCAACTATGCTGAAGCGGGCGCGTTCTTTAGTGTCGGTGATGATCCAAAAGAGTGGCCAAATACCCAACTGCACTTTGTCATATCCCGCGTGATTGAGCATGGTCGTGATCTCAGACGTGGCTTTGCGGTCTCTTGTCACAGTTGCTACCTACGCCCTGAAAGCCGCGGTACGGTCAGACTGGACTCCGCCGACCCCTCAGACGCGGTATTGATTGATCCAAACTACCTCTCGCACCCAAAAGATGTGGAATATATGATTGCAGGCGCGGAGCGTACGCGCGCCATCATGCAAGAATCACCCATCGCCAAATATATTACTGAAGACTACCCTGCCCCCTATATCGAAAAAGACGGTATGCTCGGCTATATTCGCAACAAGTCAGATACCATTTATCATCCTGTCGGCACTTGCCGTATGGGTTCAGATGACCAGTCCGTGGTTGATTTGCAATTAAAAGTACGCGGTGTAAAGGGATTAAGGGTCATCGATGCCTCAATCATGCCGACTCTCATCAGCGGTAACACCAATGCGCCAACGATTATGATTGCTGAAAAACTCGCAGATCTTATCAAAGCAAATTACGGTCATATCGAACCAGTCACGCCATAAAACATGGGAAAATATGCCTCTTATAATTAGTATTTTTATTTAAGAGGCTTATATACTAAAACTTTATATTCAATAAAATGGAAATAAGCGAATTATATAAAATTTTAACCTTTGTTTTTTCGTGATTATTTTATCAGCATTTCTAAAATAAGGAGGAACTCTAACCAATTCGGCAATGAAGATATTAAAACAGAACGTTTTCTATCAAATTAGCTTACGGATGTCTTGCATTACCACTGTTGAACAGAGTATATTTAAACCACTTATTTATATCGGTATTTTTTGCAAATCTGAATAATGGTTAATACAACCTGAAATATTTTTTATTTTGCATATCAAAAACACGATATAAACAATTGCTTTAAAGGGAATTAAAAGCACGCTCATTGTATTTATAGGTCAAAAACGATCTTATAAATCTATTGGCGACTATTTATCATTACATAGGATGTAATAATGCAAAAATCACTCTTCAAACTGACGATGTTGGCGACAGTTATTCTAGGCATCAGTGCCTGTAGCGGCGACAACAAAACCACCGATGAATCTGCTGCCAGCTCAGATGCTAAAGCAGCCAAAACCTTACTTTATTGCTCAGAAGGTAGTCCGGCTGGATTCGATCCAGCACAATACACTGCAGGTACCGATTTTGATGCGAGCGCCTTTCCCATCTACAACGGCTTAGTAGAGTTCAAAAGAGATGGTACTGAGATTCAGCCAGCCTTAGCCGAAAGCTGGGATATTAGTGAAGACGGCAAGACTTATACCTTTAACCTACGTAAAGGGGTTAAATATGGTAAGACCGATTACTTTACCCCAACCCGTGATTTCAACGCAGATGACATTGTCTTTACCCTGGAGCGTATCACCAATCCAGAGTTTGAATTTAATAAAGCCTATCCTGCTGAGTTCCCCTATTCGGTCGGCATGGGGCTACCTGATATTATCTCCAATATCGAAAAGGTTGATGACTCTACCGTCAAAATCACACTCAGCGAGACCAATGCGCCATTTTTACAGAACCTAGCGATGCCCTTCGCTTACATCGATTCTGCTGAGTATGCAGAAAAGTTAATGGCTTCTGGTAATGCTGCTGATATCAACACCAAACCCGTTGGTACAGGACCTTTCGTCTTTACTTCTTATCAAAAAGACGCGCAAATTCGTTATACCAAAAATCCAGACTACTGGAACAAAGACGATATTCATATCGATAATCTCGTCTTTGTCATCACCAAAGATTCAGCAGTGCGTGCGCAAAAAGTGCAAGCAGGTGAATGTCATGTGTCCGCTTATCCAAAACCGGCCGAAATTGACTCTGTCAAAAAATCTGGTAAGGCCACCGTTCTCGATCAACCCGGCTTTAATGTCGGCTATGTCGGCTATAACGTTGAAAAACCGAAGCTTAGCGACCTTAAAGTTCGCCAAGCATTAGACATGGCCATTAATAAAGACGCTATTATCAATGCGGTTTATCAAAGCGAAGGATTAAAAGCCACCAATCCAATGCCGCCCACACAATGGGGCTACGATAAATCTATCAAAGATGCGCCTTATGATGTGGAAAAGGCCAAGTCCCTTATAAAAGAAGCAGGCGCGGACAAACTTGCCATTAATCTATGGTATATGCCCGTTCAACGCCCATACAATCCTAATGCCAAACTCATGGCTGAAATGCTACAAGCAGATTGGGCAAAAATTGGTGTCGATACCAAGCTTGTGACGTATGAATGGGGCGAGTATCTAAACCGCGCTGCTAAAGGTGAGCCTGATGTCATTCTAGCAGGCTGGACTGGTGATAATGGGGATCCTGACAACTGGCTAGGTACGTTGCTATCTTGTGATGCGGTCGGTGGCAATAACTACTCACGCTGGTGTAATAAAGACTTTGACACTTTGGTGACTAACGCCCGTCAGATTACCAATCAAGATGAGCGCGTCAACGACTATGTACAAGCTCAGCAGATATTCAAAGAGCAATTGCCTTGGACGACAATGGCGCATTCGGTGGTCACGGTATTCACCGCACCAAACGTCGTCGATTATAAAATTAGTCCGCTTGGCTCAATACGCTTCGATGGTGTAAAGGTTGAATAACCTGAGCTGATGACGTCCGGTAAGACATGCATGATTGTTTAATTTATATTCGGCTGGGTCAGACACTCTGCTCCAGCCGTATTTATATGAGTTAAGCGCCTTATTAAGCACTTTTTAAGCATTTTGTCACCGACTCTCTCATCTCTGCCAACATTCTACTCATCGATCTAAAACGATTGAACCACAACTATTGAATTGAGCAGCCCATGCTACTTTATATATTGCGTCGCATTGCCATTCTAATTCCTGTCTATCTTGGCTTAACGCTATCGACATTCACCCTAATTCGGCTCGTCCCTGGAGATGCCGTCGAGATTATGATGGGTGAGCGTATGGTCGATCCGGAGCTACATGCTCGAGCGTTAGAAAGACTTGGCTTAGACAAACCCCTAATTGTCCAATATTGGGATTACTTAACCGGAATATTGACCGGTGATTTTGGTCAATCCTTTCGTACCCGTACTCCGGTATTACAAGACTTCTTTGCGCATTTTGTACCAACCTTAGAGCTGGCTTTGTGTGCCATTGTCATTGCCAGTGTTGTCGGTGTGAGCTTAGGTATCTTTGCCGCGCTACGACGTGGTACATGGATTGACTATACTCTAATGTCAGGGGCACTGGCTGGCTACTCTATGCCCATCTATTTATTGGGGCCTATCCTGACTGGTATATTCGCCCATTATCTCGGTCTGTTGCCTGTCGCTGGTGTCATATCTGTCGCGCAGTTTTTAGACGTCAAACCTTTATATGGATCATGGTTATTGGGCTCTTTAACATCAGGAGAACCTGGCGCATTTTGGGATGTGGTCAAACACTTTATCCTACCGTCTATTGCCTTATCGACCATACCACTCGCGATGATTGCACGGATGACACGCTCGGCGATGCTAGAGGTGTTAGATGAGGACTACGTGCGTACAGCGCGCGCCAAAGGCCTATCGCCGCGCCGCGTGATATTGGTACACGTCATGCGCAATGCCTTGATTACTGTGGTGACTGTGATTGGCTTACAGATGGCGACCTTGCTCGCTGGGGCTATTATCACTGAGACTATCTTTAGTTGGCCAGGTGTTGGTAATTGGCTGCTCGATGGGTTTTTCACTCGTGATTATCCTATCGTGCAAAACGGTATTTTATTGGTCGCCACCGCCCTGATTTTAGTTAGTTTATTTATTGATATTTTGTATGGTCTTATCAATCCGCGTATTCGACATACTTCTTAATTTAACATTGATAAATACTCATATTATAAATAGTGGTTATTGGTGTTTGTATGGTCTTGAGTGAGTTTTAGCACATTTTAAATGCTTGCTAAAAACGAGGCTGACATACTTTCAACGCGCTAGCCACTATAGGAACTGCTCATGAAGCCTTCTGTTCTTCCCTCTGATGTCAATCTTATGGCCGCCACACCGCCGTCATCTTGGCAGCTATTTTTATCGACGTTTTGCCGAAATAAAGGCGCGGTGCTTGGTTTTATGGTACTGGCATTGATGGTCATTATTGCCATCCTTGCGCCTGCCATTGCGCCCCATGACCCTTACGAGTTGTTTACTGGTCAAGAGCAGTTGCCGCCTGCCTTTCTGGATGGCGGCAATACAATGTTTTGGCTAGGCACGGATGATGCTGGACGAGACACCTTGTCTCGAGTGATGTATGGCGCGCGTTATTCTCTATTTATCGGTCTGAGCGCGACGACTCTTGCCATGTTAGTCGGTGTTTCATTAGGACTTAGTGCTGCATTTTGGCCCAAGGTTTGGGGCAAAGCGGTCATGCTGGTCAATGATATCTTGATGTCTTACCCGAGCTTACTGTTGGCGATCATCATTGCCGCTATCTTAGGGCCTTCTATGACCAATACGATTATTACGATCGCCTTGGTCTGTACGCCACCTTTTATTCGTTTGACTCGTGCTACCGCGATGGTAGAGCTACAGCGTGAATACTTTATCGCTTCGCAAGTGATGGGTGCTGGCGTGTTGCGCTTATTGTTTATCACCATTTTGCCCAACTGTATGGCACCGCTTATCGTACAAGCAACGATGATTTTCTCTTCTGCTATTTTAGAAGCAGGTGCAATTGGTTTCTTAGGCTTTGGTGTACAGCCACCCGATGCTGAATGGGGTGCAATGCTTGGTACGGCACGTCAATATATTCAAAGTAATGTTTGGCTAGCGATTTGGCCCGGTGTCGCTATTTTCTTAGCCGCATTGTCAATTAACTTGACTGGTGATGGCCTACGCGATGCGCTAGATCCCAAATTAAAGCAGGTGACCTAAGATGACTGAACCATTAATTAAAACGCCTACCACTCACACTTCTATGAATGACGCATCAAAAAAAGAATCACCATTATTGTTAGATATTGAAAATCTTTCGGTTACTTTCGGGCAAGGGGTGCGCGCTTTTCGTGCAGTCGATGATGTATCATTGAAAATCGCACAAGGCGAAGTCATCGCAGTCGTGGGTGAATCTGGCTCGGGTAAGTCGGTCACTATGATGGCACTGATGGGGCTACTGCCACCCTCTGCGACCGTGCGTTCCAAGCGTGTTATGTTCGATGATAAAGACATGCTCAGTATGTCAGCAAAAGAAAAACGCGGCATCATTGGCAAAGACATCTCAATGATCTTTCAAAATGCCATGTCTTGCTTAAATCCAAGCTTCACGGTTGAGATGCAACTGGGTGAAGTCTTACGCAAGCATCTTGGTCTGCGTGGTTCAGCCGTACAGACACGTATCTTAGAGCTGTTAGAGCTGGTCGAAATGCCCGATGCCAAAAATCGGCTCAAGGTTTATCCACATCAGTTATCAGGCGGTATGAGTCAACGAGTTATGATTGCGATGGCAATTGCTTGTGAGCCCAAACTACTCATCGCCGATGAACCTACCACCGCGCTCGATGTCACCGTACAAGCGCAAATCATGGACTTGCTAAGCCGATTGCAACGCGAAAAACAGATGGCAATGATACTGATTACCCATGACTTGGGTTTGGTCGCGCAAAACTCGCGTGATGTCGCGGTCATGTATGCCGGACAAGTGGTCGAAACCAGTACCGTGCCGGAGATTTTTCAAAAGCCTGCTCACCCTTATACTGAGGCCTTGCTGCAAGCCATCCCAGAGCTGGCTATCGGTCAAGACCGTCTGAACAGCTTGCCCGGTGTCGTACCCAGCCAATACGATCGCCCGAGTGGTTGCTTGTTGTCTCCTCGCTGCCCGTACAAAGAGCCTGCCTGTGAAGTGCCACCGCCCATATTGGATACTCCTAATGGCAAAGTGCGCTGTATTCATCCAGAATTACCGAGCGCTCCTTCTCACCTATCTACCTCTCACGCTGCTACCTTGGAGTCACAAGTATGAGTAATAAAGTGGTCCTAAAAGCAGACAATCTACACAAGCATTACCCAGTATCGCAAGGGTTGGGTAAAGCAAAAGCATATGTTAAGGCTTTAAATGGTGTGTCTTTCGAGCTACAAGCTGGCAAGACGCTAGCCGTTGTCGGTGAATCAGGCTGCGGTAAATCTACCCTTGCCCGCCAGCTCACACTTATCGAAAAGCCTACTGATGGTGAGCTATTTATCAATGATGAAGCCACCACTGGCTATAGTAGAAAAGCGTTAAAAGAGCTGCGTACTGAAATCCAAATGGTCTTTCAAAATCCTTATGGCAGCCTCAATCCGCGTCATACTATCGGCTATCAATTGACAGAACCATTGGATATCCATACCAAACTGTCTAAAGACGATAAGCGTGACAAAATCAATGAGATGATGCGAAATGTGGGTCTGCGCCCCGAACATGCTGGCCGCTATCCGCATATGTTTTCAGGGGGTCAGCGCCAACGCATTGCCCTCGCCCGTGCCATGATGCTCAACCCCAAGATTGTCGTCGCTGATGAGCCTACTTCCGCGCTCGATGTATCGATTCAGGCACAAGTCTTGAATCTGTTTATGGACTTGCAGGATGAGTATCGTACTGCTTACGTCTTTATCTCGCATAACTTATCGGTCGTACGTCATGTCGCTGATGATGTGATGGTCATGTATTTAGGTCAAGCGGTCGAACATGGCCCGAAAGAAGCGATTTATAATGCACCAAAACATCCGTATACCATCGCCCTCTTGGCTGCTGCGCCCACGGTAAATGGTCATAAGAATGATTTGACCCTACAAGGCGAGTTACCAAGCCCGCTCAATCCACCGACTGGCTGCGCCCTGCACAAACGCTGCCCATATGCCAAGCAGCAATGCAGCGAGATAGAGCCGCAACTGCGAGAGTGGGACGGTCGATTGGTTGCTTGTTTACGTTTAGAAGAAATCTATGGATAAGACCATTAACGACTAATCAATATTTACCACGCCCCAACATTTAGGAAATTTGCTACAACCAAAAAAGGCCTGACCTTGATTCAGGCCTTTTTTTGCAACACGTTCAACCATTTCTCCATGACATTTTGGACAGGTAGGTACTTGCTCTGGAACAACTGTATGATTGGTTGCACTAGACTTGCTCGTCTCACGCTCATTAGTTTTAAGGTCATTGCGCAATAGCTCAGACTCTACAACCTCAAACGGTGTAAGAAACACTTTATTAGCCATATCATATGGTGTATTTGTCTGCTGAGTACTAAAACTATCAATTGGTAAATCGCTAGATTCAATTTCAGTTTGACCAGACCATTGCAGCACTTCTCGGCTTTTCAGCGCGGCTCGTTTAGTGGTTTCTTTTACGATCGGCTCAGATATTGGTTTATTAGACATTTTGGCAACTGGTTTATCATTGGCGTTACCGCTAGGCTGCTTGTTTGTATTCTTGCTTGGATTGCTATGCTTGTCTTTTAGATAGGCTTTATGCTCTCGGTTAGTGCGCCAAGATTTGCTAAATCTGTTACTATTAATCTGCTCAACGATAGACTTGACCTCGTCTTCAGTCAGTATCTCATCTTGTTTCTTCTTTACATAAGACACCATCCCACTCGTCAATACATGCTCGGGCAACTCATCACGAGTTTTCAGCTCACACTCACCGATGAAAGCAACCATCGAATGAAAATAGCTCAGCTCCAAGCCCAATAAATCTGCAAGCGTCTTAATGTGCAAGTAGTTTTGGCGTAATGGGTTCTGGAATTTGAATTTACTTCCATTCGGGAAAGCTTGCGTCCACTGCTTTTGCTTTTCGCTACCATATATCCAGCCTTTATAGTTTTTGGTTTCGATGACAAAGATGCCGTATATGGAGACGATAATATGATCAATTTGGGTACTACCACCGTTGGCTCTTGGCAAGGTAATACCGTTTAATCGGTGATAGATATTTTTGTCTAGTTTTAACCACATGGCGACATTGATAACGGTCTCGCCTAGAAAGCCTTTAAAGGTGGATTTGATGGACATGGTTTTTTTCTTGAAAGTGGTTATGAAAAAATAAATAACGTTCAATATCAATATACTAATTACTTTTGGTTAAAATTACCGATCTACAATTGCTGTTCTGACGATAGTTAAACCAATGACGCCAAGCAATGCCCCTGTAACTTTATCGATGTAATAAGCAACTTGGGTAAATTTAGCGCGTACTTTGCGAGTCGACAATAGAAATATGACAGCAGTGTCCCACGCGAATACCACAACAGTCATCCAAATACCTAAGCCCAATTTGAACACAAAACTTATTTCTGGTGTCAACACTACAGTGAATAAACTGAGATAAAAGAGTAGATTTTTAGGATTAAATATTCCAGACAAAAACCCTGCAGTAAATTCTTTTAAAAAAGTTGTCTTAGGTATATTTGAATGGGCTGATTGGGCTACCTGAAATTGGTCATACGCATCTTTTCGTGCGCGTAACGCCTGTATCCCAAGGTACATTAAAAACAACCCGCCAATGATTTTTAGCGTAATCATAATAGGTGCAGAGGCGGCTAAAATTGAGCCAACACCAATTAGACATAGACCAATGTACACTGCATTAGCAAAGGTGATACCGAGCGCAACCCCTATTGCGTCTTTACTGTCGTTCTTAATCGCACTCTTTACGATCAATACAAAATCTGGTCCAGGACTCAATAGTGCAAGAAAATGCGCCAAGCCGACCGTGATAAAAATACTCAACAAATCCCAGTTCATAATTATTCCGTACTCTGTTTTTTTTAATTATGGACTAAATACCACTATGAATACACTGATTATTTAGCCAATAAAAAGAGCCACCAGATTTCTCCGGCAGCTCTTTTTTTAAATACTGACTAAGTTAGGTTTATTACACCAAACTATTTACCGCTTCAACCACAGCGTCGGTAGTGATACCAAACTCTTTGTATAACTGATCTGCAGGAGCAGATTCGCCATAGGTAGTCATGCCAATGACTTTGCCATCTAGACCAACGAACTTATACCAGTAATCTACATGAGCTGCTTCGACTGCGACGCGAGCACGAATATTGCTTGGTAATACCGCTTCACGATAGCTAGCATCTTGCTCTACAAAGATTTCTGCACATGGCATAGATACCACACGGACACCAACACCATTTGCGCTCAACGTCTCATACGCTTCCATCGCTAGGCCAACTTCTGAACCAGTGGCGATGATGATCGCTTGTAGCTCGCCCTGCTCTTTCGCCAATACATAACCACCTTTGGTGATATTCGCTACTTGCTCGCTATCACGTGCTTGATGTGGCAAGCTTTGACGACTAAAAATCAATGCTGATGGATTATGTTCAGACTTAATGGCCTCAACCCAAGCACTCGCAGATTCGGTCGCATCACACGGACGCCATGTGCGCAGATTTGGCGTGGTACGTAAGCTAGTCAATTGCTCAACTGGCTGATGCGTTGGGCCATCTTCACCCAGACCGATAGAGTCATGCGTATAGACATGGATGACGCGCTGCTTCATAAGTGCGCCCATGCGTACCGCGTTACGTGCGTATTCCATAAACATCAGGAACGTCGCTACGTAAGGGATAAAGCCGCCATGCAATGCGATACCATTGGCAATCGCAGTCATACCGAACTCACGTACGCCATAATAGATATAGTTGCCGTCAGCGTCTTTTTCGATGCCCTTAGCGCCTTTGAATAGCGTCAGGTTCGAGCCAGCGAGATCCGCTGAACCGCCTAGCAATTCTGGCAATAATGGCTGTAAAGTATTGATGGCGTTTTGACTGGCTTTACGACTGGCGACATCACCACCCGCTTCTTGGGTTTGCTGAATATAGGCTTGTGCTTGGCTATCAAAGTCAGCAGGCAAATCACCATTTAGACGGCGTAGTAATTCAGCGGCTAATTCTGGATAGGCTTTTTTATAAGCGTCAAAGTCAGCTTCCCAGTTCTTTTGTTGTACGTCGCCTTTGGCTTTGGCATCCCACGCTTCATAGATTTCATCATCTAATTCGAATGGGGCATGCTTCCAAGACAATGCATCACGAGTCAAGGCGATTTCGTCATCACCTAGTGGTGCGCCATGACTGGCTGCTAAGCCTTGTTTGTTCGGGCTACCCGCGCCGATTGTGGTTTTACAAATCAGAAGACTTGGTTTAGTAGTCTCTTTTAGCGCTTGTTCAGTTGCCTGCGTGATCGCATCCGCATCATGACCATCGACTTTGATAACTTGCCAGCCATAAGACTCAAAACGCGCTTGCGTATCATCTGTGAACCAGCCTTCGACATTACCATCGATAGAGATACCATTGTCATCATAGAAGAACACTAACTTGCCAAGACCTAACGTGCCAGCCAGTGAACACACTTCATGACTGATACCTTCCATCAAGCAACCATCGCCTAAGAACGCATAGGTATTATGGTCAACGATGTTGTGGCCATCACGATTGAACTGTGCCGCTAGCGTTTTCTCTGCAATCGCAAAACCAACCGCATTTGCGATACCCTGACCTAGTGGACCCGTCGTCGTTTCAATACCGGGGGTATAGCCAAGCTCAGGGTGACCTGGGGTTTTCGAATGCAATTGACGGAAACCTTTCAGATCATCAACGCTGACGTCATAACCAGATAAATGCAGCAATGAGTAAATAAGCATCGAGCCATGACCGTTCGATAAGACAAAGCGGTCACGGTTGTGCCACTGTGGATCTGTTGGGTTGTGCTTCAAAAACTTGCGCCACAGAACTTCAGCAATATCGGCCATACCCATTGGCGCGCCTGGATGTCCAGAGTTGGCTTTTTGAACCGCATCAAACGACAGTACACGGATGGCATTGGCTAATTTACGTTCGCTAATTGGAGCTGGCATAGAGTGTCCTAGTATTGGGCTAAGAGGAGAGTTTACTCAAAGGAGTATAAGCATAAGGACGCCAAATGCGCCCCTAAGTTATAGACTATAAAATCAAAGTGCAATATTAACATATTTGCTATAGGGCTAGCTAAGAAATGGTATGACAGAATCGTTTGTGTTTAACAATTATTCATATCAGTTTTATCAAACTACTCTATATTGAAAAGCTGTGAGTCATCTTAGTAACTCACAGCTAGTATAAGCAATATAGCTATTAAACTAAAATAGTCTCAGCACCGCCCATAAACGGACGCAACACTTCTGGAATAGTAATACTACCATCAGCATTTTGATGATTTTCCATCACTGCCAATAGCGTACGACCCACTGCCAAGCCTGAACCATTTAGCGTGTGTGCTAGGCTGGTTTGTTTGCCGTCTTTGACACGTGTGCCCATACGGCGCGCTTGGAAGTCACCGCAGTTAGAGCAGCTAGAGATTTCGCGATAGGTATCTTGGCTCGGTAACCATACTTCGATGTCATAAGTTTTTTGTGCTGCAAAACCCATATCACCCGTACATAGCTGCACCGTGCGGTATGGCAGGTTTAATTGCTGCAAGATGTATTCGGCTTGTCCAGTCATTGCTTCAAGCAAATCATCAGATTGCTCAGCCGTCGCAATATTGACCATCTCAACTTTTTCAAACTGATGCTGGCGGATCAGACCACGAGTATCACGACCATGAGAGCCTGCCTCACTACGGAAACAAGGCGTGTGCGCGGTAAACTTAAGTGGCAGCTCGCTAATATCCAAACGCTCGCCGCGTACCAAATTGGTCATTGGCACTTCAGCAGTAGGAATGAGATAAAAGTCCATGTCTTCATTGTTTGTATGATTTTTGAGCTTAAACAAATCATCTTCAAACTTAGGCAGCTGCCCCGTACCTTTGAGGCTATCTGAATTCACAATATAAGGCACATAGGTCTCAAGATAGCCGTACTTCATGGTATGGGTATTGAGCATAAATTGAATCAGGGCGCGATGCATTTGCGCCAACTGTCCTTTTAGTACATTAAAGCGGCTGCCAGTCAGCTTAGTAGCGGCTTCAAAGTCGAGCATGCCAAGTGTCTCGCCAATATAAGTGTGATCTTGAATCTCGAAGTCAAACGTACGAGGCGTACCCCACTTGCGAACTTCTACGTTATCATCTTCTGATGTACCCACTGGCACATCGGCTGCTGGAATATTTGGAATTTGCATAGCAGCTTTGTTGATACGCTCTTGTAAAGTGCGCAGCTCGTCTTCGGCTGTTTTAATCTCACCGCTGACATTCTGCATCTCAGCCAATAGCTCACTGGCATCTTCGCCTGACTTTTTCAAAGCACCCACTTGCTTAGCACCCGCATTACGGCTCGACTGCAACTCTTCGGTTTTGATCTGCAAAGATTTACGTTCTGACTCAACCGTTTGCCAAAAATCTATGTCAAGTGCATAACCACGAGTGGCCAGTTGCTGTTGTAAATCGCTTAAATCGCCGCGTAAGAGTTTTGGATCAATCATAATAGTTGCCTGTAACGCTAGAAGTGAGGAAGAGGTTCGAAAGTGTTATTTTTAAAGATACTGTTTTTAAAGGTGCTGATTTTATCAAAATAAGTGATAGCCGCTATAATACCAAGACACAGCAGATTTGACCATGTTTTGACCTCTGCTGATTGAATTTTCATTTATTACTTTCATTATCCGTAGCCAGTTATATTTGCTTTAAATGCATCTCTCAAAGTTCAGCTTACCTCAATAAGCCTCGCCCATCTTTGTTAAAACCATTAATATCACCTCTATCAATGAACAGAGCGGCTTATATGTTTCATTTAGGGGTACTTTTCGGTAAGATAAGCGCATACCTTTTATTCGACTTCTAGCCAAGTACGACGTAGCTGCTACGTTTTGTCGATTTAAACCCAACACTTTCAATACAAGTATTTGAGAAACCTTTATGGCCTTGTACCCCTATACGCTACAACCTGTCGCCTTAAACCTAACTGAGGCAGAATTTCACCAAGCACAATATGAGCTATTTGCCAGTGCCAGCCCTTCTTTCGGTCTAAAAAGCATCAAAATGAAAGAATGGATCATTATGGCGGTAACCGTGGTACTAGCGATCGCAGGGTTGGTTTTTGTCACCGGCTACTCAACCATTATCTTTTGGCTGATGTTAGTTTCAGTCGTCATTTATTTACTGGTTCGTACCCTTGGCTTTAAATGGTATGTGAAAAGAGAGTTTGACAAGCAAGTGGCCGATCAAGAAATGCCAGACGAGATGCGTCAGATGAAATTGGGCGTACAAAAGCATGGCCTCGTCATGGCGATGCCAGTGAATCAGCCTGACACATTTAATAACAACCAAATGCGCGGCATGCAAATGCGAGCAGGCACGACCCAGCAAGCCGTCATTCCATGGTCAGCTGTCAAAAGCTGGGATGAGACGGACGACTATATCTTTATGATGTTTGAGATGAAAGGTCAACAAGGCAGCCAAATTGTGCCAAAACGCTTAGAAGCACAGAAGTTCCCGATCGATACGGTACGTCAGCATTTGCAAGAAGTTATCCCCGTTAAAGGTTTAAACCCTGAAAACTTACAGCCGCCAGCATAAAATAGTAGAAGACTTCTTAATCGCTTATTATATGAGCGATAGAGAAATGATCAATAAAAAATGCTTTTTACAAAACCAATCATAATTATAAATTTATTGAAATTAACTTATCGATGGTGCTCTGCTATTATAATAGCTATCAGAAGAAAGGTGATAATTGCTCTAAATTATATGAATGTATAGTTATGATTTTAGCTTAAGCTGACGCCATTCTATATGGCAGTTTTATCATACTGTTTTCTAAGATTGTTACTTTTTAAGGCTGAAAAGCGTTAATATATTAAAGAGCATAGTAATGCAGCACACGAGTTGCTACACTTCTCATCTTCTTCATTTAATGTTTTATATCAACACTCAAACTATAAGGATAATATTATGAGTAACGCTACTAATCAAATCGGTCTAGAAAAAGCTGACATGAGCGAAGTCATTGCACAACTAAACAATTTATTGTCAACTTATCACGTATTTTATTTAAACGTCCGTGGCTATCACTGGAATGTAAAAGGTGAGCATTTTTTCACCTTGCATCCAAAATTTGAAGAACTGTATACCGCGCTACAGTTACAAATTGATGAAATCGCTGAGCGTATCTTAACTTTGGGCGGCACACCGCTGCATGCTTATAGCGATTTTACTCAGCATACTAGCATTCAAGAAGATAAAAACGTCAAAGATGGCAATGCTTGTGTGAAAGGTGTGGTAACTGGTTTACAAGCTTTAATTACAGAGCAGCGTAAAGTATCTGCTCTAGCAGCAGACAGTGAAGATCAAGGGACAGCTGACCTCGTAGATGCCTATGTACAAGAGCAAGAAAAGCTCATCTGGATGTATAACGCCTTTTTGGGTTAATCATTACTAATGAAACAGTACATCACTAGGGCGTGTCCTCATTTTAAAAATGGTGATAAAAATGAGATAAATTGCAGTTAACCAAGGAAGATAGCGCTGTTAATATCGAGATATTGATAAGCTATTTGACGATGTTTAACAAAATTTAGCCATTTTTAGCCCATTTAGAGAGTAATTGATTGAATTGAGGACACGCCCTAAAATCTAGATCATAAAAAAAGCACCTACTTTAGGTGCTTTTTTTGTGCTTGCTGTTGCTAATGAAACCTTATTTTTGCATCCATTGACGCATTTTTTCGCGCTCAGCAGGCGTGGCTTGTAACCAAATTTGCATAAATTGATCTAAGGTATTAGCAGATGAATTAACGCTAGTGGTTTGCTTAGTAGTCGCTACCGTACCCGTATTCACATTTGGTTGATCTAATGCGGCAATCGCACGCTGATTCTGTAGCTCTGCATCATCTGCCCCACCAAATACACCGCCAAATGCCTTGCCTAAACCTGACAACAACCCACCTTGATTACCAGCGATACCTTGCTGACTTGCAATCACAGTATTGTTTTTCTCTACTGCCAGTATCGGACGCTTGGCATATTCTTTAGCTGCTGCATACTCTTCTGGCTGATTCGGCATGGTCAGACGATAGGTTTGATTGTCCGCCAATTCTGCTGTCACGCTCACATTACCCGAACGTAAATAATCATGCTCATCACGGCGCAAGTCATATAAGCGATCATACTTCGCAGTAATCGCATGTTGACCCGGCTGAAGCGTGAACTTTTTAGTCAATGGTTGAAAAGCGCTCTGCTGCACTTCTTGCCCATTAATAGCCGTAACTTTGATATGGTCATCAACCAATAGCGTTACTTCAGCATGCGACAGTATAGAGACAGAGCCTGCACCAATAAGCAACGTGCTGATGGTCAGTTTTTTTAGCAAAGAAGCATTGGATTTCATAAGTGATTCCATTAATAGTGAAAACGTTTTGGCAATAGTAAAAGCGCTTTGGATAAAAGACTTTAGTTGTTAATGCTAAAAATCGAGTGGCATCGTATGTTGATCTTGTTCCGCTGAATCGTTATCTACTTGTGTCTCTTGCGCAATATCAGCAAGCTCTGCTGCTAGAGTCTGCTCATCAATGGTACGCAATGCGTCAGTGATGACGGCTTTGGATATATTGCTACGCCCAAGGTTCGAAAACATCGGCTGAATATAATTGAGTACTTCCATCATCGCACCGATGCGATGTGGTCCCTCAGTAAGCAAATAATCAATAATTCGATCATCAAACTGCCAACCACGTCGACGCAAGATAGATTGTAATAACGCCTGACGGTCGGCTAAGTCATGACCATTGGGTACTTTAAACGTAGGTGCTTGTGCCAAACGAGTCAGCAAATCCCTCAATTGAAAGGGCAAATCACCAGCAGGCTTATTGGCTGCAAACAACAATTGACGCTGACCTTCACGACTGCGATTAATCAAATGAAATAAGGCTTCTTGCCATTGACTGCTCTGCTCCAATACCTCTAAATCATCGATCGCGATTAGATCGAAGTTTTCTAGAGATGAGAGGACGTGCACATCGGTATGAATCAACTCATTGAGTGACAAACAAATCGCTGACTTGTCCATCTCAATAAATGACTCACAGATAGCAGATAATAAGTGCGACTTGCCCGTAGCAGGACTGCCAAATAGGTACAGCTGACCAATCAGGCCGACATGTAGTTGCCGCACTGCATCAATAATCGACATCCAACCAGGACCGGCGAAGTCACTTAGACTTGCATCATGCTTAATGTCCAGATTGAGACTTAGCTGTGCTTCTGCCATGAATCATCAACTCGTTTTGCGTAGTGCAATAAATAAAAGGATAAATTATTAATAACTGTCTTTGAGATGCTCTTATACTACCTGATATAAACTTGCTGCGTTAGCATCTCGTTGTTTTAATCGAGAGTATATCTGAGAATTACCTAATCAAAAGTCATCTTGTTAACGACCAACTGGATAACGGCTGATACTGTCAATACTGCGCCTATATATAACATATTTGCAAAATGACTGACAAGTCTTTTACCTATTAAGCCTTATCCATCACTGTTTATCTCTCACACCATTTACTATTAATTCCCCATGACTCTATCAATTTAACGATAAAATACTTATCTCTTCTCAAACAAAGCCAATTGCTTACGACCTTTATAAAAATCTGTCGAACGATAGTAGATGTATAAATGGCGAAACAGTACATTAAGCACGGCAGAGACAGGTAAAGCAATTAGCATACCAACGAAACCCAATAAGCTTGCGCCTGCCAATACGGCAAAAATCACCCAAAGCGGCGATAGACCTATCTTATCACCCAATAGTAACGGCTGTAGAATATAACCTTCTGCGGCTTGCCCAACTAAAAACGCTCCGACGATCAGCGACAAATACGTCCAATTTAGCCCAAACTGGAACAGGCAGGCGATAATGGCAGCTATAAAACCAATGCCAAAACCCAAATAAGGAACAAAGCTAGCAATACCGGCAACCATACCAATAATCAGCCCAAGCTCAAGCCCAATAAGCTGTAATTGCACTGCATAAATCGCACCCAATAATACCATCACCAATAGCTGACCTTTGATAAATGCCATCAATGCAAGGTCACACTCTCGAGCAATTTGAATGACTTTTTTGCTATACGCAGCGGGAATCGCGAGCTTCCATGTTTGCAGACGCTGATCCCAATTGAATAAAAAATAAAAGGTTAAAATCGGTACTAGCACAATGAGTCCAGCATTATTGATAAAGTTCATGCTCGACACCAATATTTGGTTCATCATGGTACTGGCATCTTCAAACTTATAATTGGTCTGCATGTATTCAACCAATGTCTCAGAAAACCCTTTAGACTCCAACTCTGGCAGATTGATACGACTGTTGTTAACGAACCATTCACGTACGACTTCATTATACCAAGTTAAGACCTTAGGCAGATACTCCCACGCCGCTTGCAACTGATGCCACAAAGTCGGTATTAACCACCAAAGCAGTAGCACCATTCCTAAAGTGATGGTGGAGTAGACAATGATAATCGCCACCCAGCGTTTGATATACTTCGATAAGCGTTTGACCAGCGGATTGAACAAGTAAGCCAGTACGAAAGCAAAGACAAACGGTATAATGACTGGCATCATCAAATACAGTAATAATATACCCACCACCATCGCAACGACAATAAATAAGCGCCGAAAAAAAGGATCTATTGGTTGGTTCATCATGACAAGGAATCCTATGATAGGCTGATTTAAGATGGGAGCATAATTGAAAGAAATGATACGTCTTATCGTACAACAACGGCGTAATAGCGAACTGTTATCGACAATAAATTTAGCGTTTCATTATCGCAGAGTACAGCAAAAAATCCGTCATTTTTTGTTTCTTAACTTTTTATTTACCACTTAAAGTCAGTCTTCGTGAAATATCCGCCAAATATCCGCAAGTTGCTTTGCGAGTAAGGGTCATTTTTGGGTATAATGCGCGCACTATATTCAGAATTAACACGACCAACTCGATTTTCTACTGACAGACCTTCATTCCCTATAAAATTTGTGAGATGACCATGAGTAACAAGCCTTCTTTAAGCTACAAAGATGCTGGTGTTGATATTGATGCTGGCGATGCGTTGGTACAACGTATTAAATCAGTGGCAAAAGCCACCTCTCGTCCTGAGGTTGTGGGCGGACTTGGCGGCTTTGGAGCGCTTTGTCGTATACCAACTGGTTACACCTCTCCTCTACTCGTGTCAGGCACTGACGGCGTCGGTACTAAGCTCAAGCTGGCATTACAGCTGAATCGTCATGACACTATCGGTATCGACTTGGTCGCCATGTGCGTCAACGATTTATTGGTTTGCGGTGCAGAGCCATTATTTTTCTTAGACTATTATGCAACTGGCAAGCTTGATATTGATGTAGCAGCGACTGTGGTCACAGGTATTGGTGAAGGCTGTAAGCTATCAAACTGTGCTCTGATCGGCGGCGAAACCGCTGAGATGCCAGGTATGTATCAAGACGACGATTATGACTTGGCTGGATTTTGTGTCGGTGTGGTCGAAGAAGCGGAAGTCATCACTGGCGAAAACGTCGCGGAAGGCGATGTATTGATCGCTCTTGCTTCAAGTGGTGCACACTCAAACGGTTATTCATTGGTACGTAAAGTCATCGAAGTCAGCGGCATTGATGTGACGAGCAGCGATGAGCAATTAGATGGTCAGCCTATCCAAGACGCGTTAATGGCTCCTACTCGCATCTATGTTAAAGCGATTAAAGCGCTACAAGATACTCTTGGTAGCTCAGTATTACATGCAATGTCACACATCACTGGTGGCGGCTTAACCGATAATTTACCACGTGTATTACCAGAGAATTTAGCTGCTAGCATTGATACGACTAGCTGGCAGTTCTCAGAGCTATTCACTTGGTTACAAACCCAAGGAAATATTGAACAAAGCGAGATGTACCGCACCTTTAACTGCGGCGTTGGTTTTGTCATTGTCGTGCCTAAAGATAAAGCAGATGCGGCTATTCAAACTTTGAATGATGCTGGTGAAAAAGCTTGGCAATTAGGCGAAATGGTGAAGCGTGAAGCGGATGCTGTGGTGTACCGTTAATGTCAGAAATATCGTTAATATCAACCAATACACGTCAAGACAGTAAGCCTTTGCGCATTGCTGTCTTGGTATCTGGTAGTGGTAGCAACTTGCAAGTACTGATAGATGCGATGCAAGCTGGCGCACTGCCAATTGAGATTGTTGGCGTCATTAGTAACCGTGAGGATGCTTATGCCATCACCCGTGCAAAAGACGCTGACATTCCTGTGGCAGTATTGTCACATGTTGCTAGCGGCAAACGCATGGGCATCAAGACTTTTGAGAGTCATGCCAGCGAGCAATTAAGCGCATGGCAGCCTGACTTAATTGTCTTGGCAGGGTTTATGCGCGTATTGAGTGGCTCATTTATCGATAATGCACCAGCGCCGATGATTAATTTGCACCCCTCTTTGCTACCTGTCTATAAAGGCCTCGATACCCATCAACGTGCGATACAAGCAGGTGAGCGACATCATGGCTGTAGTATTCATGTCGTCACTGCTGAGCTGGATGCGGGGGCTGTTTTGACCCAAGCGCTGTTAGAGATACATCAAAAAGACACTGCCAATAGTTTGCAAGCACGCGTGCAAAAGCTTGAGCATCAATTGCTCCCTTGGACGATTTTATTATTGGCCAAAGGCGCACTCTCGCTAGACCATGCTCAAGCAGCCAATCAACAAAGTATGTCTTTACCAACGCTACCGTTAAAACTATATTTGAACGACTGAATAAATAGTGACAGTCACAAATTATCAGGCACCAACTATCAAACTTAAACTCTTCGCATAAAAAAGCCCAGTCACTCAATGAATGACTGGGCTTTCTAATAGCTACCTTTAAAATCTTCTAAAGCATATTAATCCCGAAGACTTCAGCTATTATTGACTTTTATGAACGTGTAACCCTTTAATATTTACAAATTCTTTGATACCAAAACCGCCATGCTCGCGACCATGACCTGAGTTCTTCACTCCACCAAATGGCAACGCTGGATTTGCAAGACCGTAACCATTGATGTAAACCATGCCCGTATCAAACTCTTCGCGCGCTAGGCGAATGGCTTTGTCTTCGTCTTTAGAGAAGATAGCACCGCCCAAACCGTAGCGACTGTCATTGGCAATGCGTAATGCATCATCTTGGTCTTTGGCTCGTATTAATGAGGCGACAGGACCAAATAATTCGTCATCATAGGCAGGTTGTCCTTTTTCGACATTCTCCAAGATAGTTGCTGGATAAAAACTGCCTTTACCTTCTGGCAATTGACCACCAACAGCAATCGTTGCGCCTTTTGCCACACTGTCCTCTACTTGCTCATGCAATTTTTCTTGTAAATCTTTGCGGGCTAACGGACCAAGATCAGAGTCATCATTCATCGGATCACCAGATTTAGCATCTGCAAACTTTTTGACAATGCGTTCACGGAAATCATCGTATAAGCTATCAACGACGATAAAGCGCTTAGCGGCGACACAAGTTTCACCATTATTAATGAGACGCGCTTGGGTACAAGTTTCTACCGCTAACTCTACATCAGCATCTTCTAAGACAATAAAGGCATCGTTTGAGCCTAATTCTAGCACCACTTTTTTAATGGCTTTTGCTGCTTGCTGACCTACAATGCTACCAGCGCCGTCGCTACCTGTCAGTGTGACACCGCGCACTTTGTCATGACCGATTAATGCCTCTGATTGGTCGTGATCGATTAAAATCGTACGGAACAAATCGTTTGGTAACTCTGACTCATGGAAGATTTTTTCGATTAACAAGCCTGAACCAGTCACGTTTGACGCGTGCTTGAGTAAAATACTATTACCTGCCATCAGATTTGCGATGGTATAACGGAATACTTGGTAAGCAGGAAAGTTCCATGGCTGCATGCCATAAATGACACCGATAGGCTGATAAGTCACAATACCTTTCTTCAAGCCTTCAATATCACGTTCATCGTCAGCAAGTGCAGCCACCCCTTTTTCTGCGGTATAGTCGCAAATTGCTTTACACAAATCTATTTCTTGCAAACTCTGACTATAGAGCTTACCACGCTCCTCAGTCATGAGTTTAGACAACTCTTCTTTATACTTGAGCAATGTCTCACCGATAGAATTGATGACTTTTGCACGCGCTTCATGGCTGGTTTTACGCCACTCAGTAAATGCTTGGTGCGAGGATTCAACAATCTTGTTCACCTCGTCATTACTCATGTAATCGTATTCTTTGATCGCTTCACCCGTTGCTGGGTTTATAGTAGTAATATCTGCCATGATTATTATCCTTATTTATTCAACTATTTTATTGGTTTAAAAATTTATCGCTTTATCATCTGAAACCTTAGAAACACATAAACCTTAGGAATACATAAACCAAGAATGGTCATTTTTATAAACGTATCTGGTTAAATTGAACAACTTCATCAACGATTTTATGAAATCCGATACTGTCGTATAACTTAACAATAGGCTATGTATCTGTGTTTTTTCTTAAGTGGGATTTATCATAGCAAAATGTACAACGAGTAGTTTTACAAGTTATAAAGAAGTGTTCGTAAGATGTTAATAATGTGACTGACCGATTTATTGGGTCGAAATATTGGACGAGATTTTTCAGTAAAATTACGCCAATAAAAAACCAGCGCTTGGGCTGGTTTAATAAATAAGCAATCGATAACCAAAAATAAATGGCTTAAAACAAATGATTCATCACAGGAATTTCTTGGGGTGGATTCTCTTCTTCGTCAACAATTTGACGAGCCACATGCATGATAAGCTGACGCAACCAACGATGGGCGGGATGATGCTGCAACAAAGGCGACCACGCCATTGTTAGCTCAAATTCAGGGATAAAAAATGGTGGCTCGACCATCATGATACTGTCGTTATTAGCTTGCATTTTTGCCACACGCGTAGGCAAAGTTGCAACCAAATCTTTATTGGCTGCAAGCATGGCTGGCATTTGATAGTGGCGGGTAAAAACACTGATTTGACGTTTTTGACCTAAACGTTGCAGTGCTTGATCAATTGAACCTAGGCCACCAGATTTTTCTGGATTGACACCAAATCCCACACCCATACCAGTTTTAGAGACCCAAACGTGCTGCGCCTTAAGATAATTTTTGAGATTAAAGCGATGAGCATAGGGACTGTCAGAGGACAATAGGCAGCTAAAGGTATCACGCCAGACCAAAACTTGGTGGAAACTTTGCGGAATTTCATTAAAGCGGTTGATCGCCAAATCCACTCGCCCCTGCTCCATATCACGATATGAGACGTCCGATGGCGTCAAGAAATCTAAGATGACATTTGGTGCCTCTGAACGCAATGCTTTGACCAATTTTGGTACCAATGTCGCTTCAGCATAGTCTGAGGTCATGATACGAAAAACGCGCGAGGTACTATAAGGGCGAAACTCGGTACGTGGCTCAAGCACTTGCGTCAAATCCGCAAGTATTTCACGAATACGAGGCTGTAACTCCAAAGCGCGTTCAGTCGGCGTCATGCCTTCGGATGAGCGTACCAGCAATGGATCATTAAATAGCTTACGCAGCCGGCGCAAAATATTACTCATGGCAGGTTGGGTAATGCCAAGCTGCTCAGCTGCACGAGTGACGTTTTTTTCTCGTAACAACACATCTAGATGTACCAATAAATTTAAATCTACCCGCTGCAAATTCATATATGTCTCTTTACCTTAAAATAAATACCACTACAAACGCGGCGTTTTTTGCCCTGTTATTTAGTATAAATCATCTATCACAGCATGAAATAAGGACAATTTTATATTAATTATTTTGATATACGCTTATTATAACTGAAATCATTCATCATAAGTCATTGTTTTATATGTACTATCATAAAATTAAATACCCAAGATAATAATCATAAACTAGATAAATCAAGGCAACCTAGTTATAGTGGCTAGCAAGCGCTTAATCAGTCCTTGTTTAATGTTAGGTAGTCGCCGTGCGTTTTGATGGATTGACTACCACAGGTATTTTATCGCATTTTCATGCGGAAATACGGACATAACATTTATTACGCAAACTTAATTTTTTGCTCTCATTTATTTTTAAGCTTGAATGAGTAGTTGGCACTTTTTAGGGCAATAAGCACTTTAACAGTCAAAAAAGGCTTATAAAAAAGCGCATTTAACCTAAAACAAAAGACCCAATAATAAAAGCTGACCAATTCGACAGGTTTTATTTGCTTTTATCATAATTTTCTTATAGTTTAGTAGAGATTGCTAACGCACAAGGTTTATATTTTAGATTTTTACTTCTGCCAGCATCTTTCTACATATATCAAAATTACCTCAATACTTGTAATTTTCTAAGTAACTAATTTTCACCACCCCAAGGAGACATAGATGTCAACTGCATATAAATCAGCGATCGACCTAGTACGTGAATTAAAGCAAAAGCACGGTAACTGGCAGAATATCAGCGAAACCGATGCGGCACGTATGATGTCACAAAACCGTTTTAAAACGGGCTTAGATATCGCCAAATATACTGCAAAAATCATGCGTCAAGACATGGAAGACTATGACAATGATACGTCTCAGTACACGCAGTCTTTAGGTGCATGGCATGGTTTTGTGGCTCAACAAACCATGTACGCTAAGAAAAAATATTTCGGTACTACGTCTAAAACTTACATCTATCTATCAGGTTGGATGGTTGCAGCCCTTCGCTCTGAGTTTGGTCCTCTTCCTGACCAGTCTATGCATGAAAAAACCTCTGTACCTAAGCTAATCGAAGAAATCTATACCTTCTTGCGTCAAGCTGATGCTAAAGTATTGAACGACTACTTCCGTGAGCTAAATGCTGCAGAAGAAGCGGGTCAAGATACCTCAGCCATCCTAGAAAAAATCGAAAACTTTGATTCACATGTTGTGCCAATCATTGCTGACATCGATGCAGGTTTCGGTAACGAAGAAGCCACTTACTTGCTAACTAAGCAAATGATTGAAGCGGGTGCTTGTGCTATTCAGGTTGAAAACCAAGTATCTGACGCGAAGCAATGTGGTCACCAAGCGGGTAAAGTCACTGTACCGCATGAAGACTATATCGCAAAAATCAACGCTATTCGTTATGCATTCTTAGAGCTTGGTGTTGAAGACGGCGTTATCGTTGCTCGTACTGACTCTGAAGGCGCGTCACTAACGCAAAAAATTCCAGTATCAAATGAGCCAGGCGATCTTGCTTCTCAGTACATCGATTTTATCGAGATGGAAGAAGTCACGCTAGAAAACGCCAAAGAGAACGACAGCTTGCTTAAGCATAACGGCAAACTAGTACGTCCAGTTCGTCTTCAAAATGGTCTATATCAATTCCGTGAAGAAACGAACATTGACCGTGTCGTACTTGACTGTGTAACGGCTCTAGAAAATGGCGCGGATCTACTATGGATCGAAACACCGACTCCAGACGTCGCACACATCAAAATGATGGTTGATCGTATTAAAGAGCAACAGCCAAAAGCCAAGCTTGTATACAACAACAGCCCATCGTTCAACTGGACACTGAATTTCCGTAAGCAAATCATCGCTCAGTGGGAAGAAGAAGGCAAAGACCTATCTGCCTACAATAAAGATGACTTGATGAGTGCTGATTACGATGGTACTGAACTTGATACCGCAGCTGACGAAGCGGCTAGAAACTTCCAACGTGATGCATCACGTGAAGCAGGTGTGTTCCATCACTTAATCACGCTACCTACTTATCACACCACTGCGCTTAGCGTGCATGAGCTTGCTAAAGGCTACTTCGGTGAAGATGGTATGCTTGCTTATGCTGCTGGCGTACAACGTAAAGAAATCCGTGAAGGCATCGCTTGTGTGAAGCATCAAGCAATGGCTGGTTCTGACCTTGGCGATGATCACAAAGAGATCTTCTCAGGTGAAAACGCCCTTAAAGCTGGCGGCGGCAAGAACACCATGAACCAGTTCTAATCACTGACCACTTATAAGTACATCTCGTAAGCACCAGTTATAAAGAAAGCCGTCCTATCTTGTAGGGCGGCTTTTTTATGTCTGCTTATTTGCACTCTATTATTGTAAGATTTTGAGCATTGTGAGCTTGTTAATTCTTAATTTGAGTGCTTATTATCCTTACTATCAGTCTCTTTCATATTATTGCTATAATCCTCTACCTGACTGCTCTGTATACCGAGTGAATCGTGACTTTTTGGATTTTCACCCATCAGCTCACGCTTCATATTTTTTATACGGGGACCATGTTTAAAAAATTTACGATAGATTGACTTTATCATTCTGTAAATTAGATAAAAAATACCGCCAAGTACAAGCAACCACCACAGTTGTATCAATCCAAGCGCTACTGATCTAAGTATCTCCCAGCCATCTTTAAATGCTTGACTCACTTGACTACTAAAACTTGGCTGCTCAGCATCTAATAGCACATCCAGATTTTGTGTGGTTTCTTTATAACTGATATCTGGCTGCATAAAGGTCAGGTTAATTGTGCTATATTGAACTTTATCAGCAATAGCTAGTTGCTCAAGCTTGGCAAGCTCTTGCTGACGACGTGCCGCATAAGTCGCGGTAATAGCATCAACATTGCTACCTTGGTCTTTATCATTTTTACTATTGAGGCGTTCTTGGCTAAGCTCGCTTGCCATATCACTATTTAGCTGGCTCGCTAGCTGTTCACGATAAATATCTAATGTCACATCTTGAGCACTAAACTGCTGCCCATTTAAAAATGCGACTTGCTGTTGTAATTGCGCTAGGAACTTACTGACATTGGCGCGAGGAATACGAACCGTCATGTCAGCTTGACGAGTGTAGGTTGTAATTGTGATATTTTTATTGCCTTGTACAAAGGTTCGACTATCACGTGGATGATTACTAATATTGCTAAGTGCCACATAACCAGACTGTTGCCGTGTCAAACTCTCAATAGCATCACTAGTTTTGACGACATCTTCAACTTTAAAATCAGCACTGGCAGTTATCAATAGCGCTTTGCCCGCAATTTTAATGTCTGCTGCCTGACTACCAAGGGTCTGTTCACTAGTGCTCGATAGGTTTGCAACTTCTAAATCATCAGCGTTAGAGGCATTATCAGCTGCCGCATCGGACATGATGCCGACCATCTCTCCTTCTGTAGCGTCTGCAACTTCTTCGGTTGCCACTGCTGTCAGGTCTGCGCCGCTTTCTACATATTCAGAAGAGCTATCGCAGCCAACTATCAATAAAACAGACCCAAGCATTATTGGCAGACATAAAACTGATGGAAACAAGGCTTTAGGCAGTAATATTAAATGCGACTGCTGCGTGTCACACTTTTTTTGATTGCATTGTGTCATTATTTTATAATCCGGCATTTTATGAGATATGATAAATATATTGGATAAAAATATTTTAGCTTCTATTATAAAGCCAACCACCTTTATCCTACTTTTGTTTAATAATTAACGTTAATTATAATGATTACTTACTAAAAGTATATCTCTAATATTGGCTCAGATTATTTATAGAAAAAATTTTGCTTGTTATTCGCTGATAGCTTTCATACGATGGTAGTCATTCAAATTTATTAAAATAATCGGGAGCCATCATGCAAGAGATAGAGCTAAAGTTTTTAGTACCAGAGTCGCGACTGAAAGGTTTGATGCGCCAAGCACGAGTCAAATCTTCTGAGGTGACACAACTGGCTGCCCATTATTATGATACCCCAGACCAACAGCTTGCAGAGGCAGGCATTGGCTTGCGTATCCGTAAAGAAGGCGATGCTTGGGTACAGACCATCAAAGCGGGCGGCGATGGCATTGCAGCACGCTTAGAGCATAATGCGGTACTGGATAATGAACAAGTACAAGCGATGCTCGATAATAATACGCTCATGCCTGATTTAACCATTTATAAAAACACCTCTGTCGCCCCTGCCTTGGCTGAATTTAAGCTAAAAAAACTGGCTAAAAATCTCACACGGCTATATGTGACCGATGTAGAGCGCACCACACGATTGCTAGTGGGTGATAGTGGTAGTGATGGTGATGCAAATAACCATGTCGAGATGGCGTACGATTATGGAGAAATTATTCACGGTAATGATGATACTCAGCGTGATGCTATTCAAGAGATTGAGTTTGAGCTGATATCAGGAGATATCGATTTTTTATTTGCAACCGCCAAAACTTGGTGTAAGCGCTACAAGCTTTGTTTGTCTACGGTAACCAAGGCTGAGCGCGGTGGTTTACTAATCACAGAACAGCAGCATAGTCCAGCTGTCCACGCTGACCTTGATCAGCTAAATATCGATAAGAAAATCAGTATGCCTGCCTTTGTGCGCGCAGCGGTACATAACTGTCTGTTGCAAATACTGCCCAATAGCAGCGCTATCGTCGCTGGCAGCGAAGAGGACGACCATGCATTACAACTATACATTGGTATTGTCCGCTTGCAAGCTGCCCTACAAGCATTTGCCAGCTATTCTGACGAAATCAATCCAGACTGGCTGCCGATACTACAACAAACAGCCATGTTATTGAATGAATATCGAGAGCTTGCCCATCTTGCCTCACATATAGAGCCTAATTTACAACAGCAAGGTGCACCTACAGTCGATTGGGCAACAGATATGGATGCACTGAATATTACTCCGAAAGATGCCATCTGTGCCAACGATTTTCAACTGACCTTACTTGAGCTGATCGCCTTTACCATGAGCGACCCAAGCCTTGAACCGAAGGCTGATCAACTCGCCATCGATAAACTGGCAAAAACCTTATCCAAACAGCAAGCAAAGCTTGGCAAAGCAGTACAAAAGCTACAGAGTAAAAAAGACCTTGGCTCAAATAACATTAATATAGAAAGCAATGATTTAAAAGATGATGATTTACAAAGTGTTGACTTAGAAGATAGTGACTTAGAAAACGTAGATTCAAAAAGTGACGATATAGAAAATATTGATCTAGACGATAATGAGGCAGAGCATGAGCTGCATGAGCAGTTAACCCCCTTACTTTATATCAGTGAGTTTGCCACGCCATTATTAGATAAGAAAAAGTCAAAAAAGAAAAAAGCCAAGAAGGAAAGCAAACGCTGGCTAAAATACTTAGCAAAAGCACAAAAGACTTTGAATAAATATCATAATCATAAAATGTACCAACAGCGCTATCAATTAAAGTCGAAGACAGATAGCAGTGCATTGTATGGCGCTGGCTGGTTTGCAGCCATGCTAGTGAGAGACCTTAAGCGCACAGAAAAACACTTGGCTAAAGTGACAGACAGCTCCATATTTCGGTAAAAATGCTCTTATAGTCGATTCAATTTAAAATAAACTAAGCTTAGAATAAAAAAGACAGCTCACTTTATATGGGCTGTCTTTTTTTGAGCGCTTGCTTTGAGGTACTTTTTTTAATTGAATGCTTAAACTCAACCATTTGAAAAACGTAATACTTCAACGTTAAGCATATTTCAAAAATTACTATCAGTTTTCTACATCTAGCACGTTTATAAGCTTAAGTATTTTATAAACCTAGCACTTTCATACGCTCACTAACTGGCTGATACGTTTTCTCGCCAGCAGGCTCAACAATGTTGCCAAATGGCATCTGTGCCACCAATTCCCAACTATCTGGGATAGCATAAGCCTTAGCTGCGTCTTCATCCACAAGCGGATTGTAGTGCTGTAGGTTGGCACCAACATTTAAAGTACGTAGCTCTGTCCACATCGCATACTGATGCATGGCTGAGGTTTGCTGAGCCCAAACTGGAAATCTATCTGCATATAACGCAAACTGCTCTTGCAATGACTCAGTCACGTTTTTATCTTCATAAAACAGCACTGTACCCGCTGCCGCACGGAAGCCGTCTAACTTTTGCTTAGTCCCAGAAAAGTCGCCATCGCCGACGGCTGCACGCAGTTTTTCTTCAGCGATATGCCACAGCTTCTGATGCTCGGCACCGAACAGTACGACCAGACGCGAAGATTGTGAATTAAAAGCAGAAGGCGTATGCAATAAAACACGCTCTGCCATATTGACAATCGCTTGTGGCTCTACTGGTAGCTCGTTGCCCAATGCATATATTGAACGGCGTTTATCAAAAGCTTGTTGTAAAGTAACTAGGCTTTCTTTAGACATCGATATTATCCTTATAGTTATCATAAAATATAGGTCAAACGAGCCAGACTAGGCATGGCAAGTTGATCATTCATAAGAAAGCTATTATAGCAATATGCTAAATAATATCTAGACTCTATAAAGTTTTATTTATCAATTACTCTATGAAGTTATTCTGTTTTACTCAGGGCATGTCCTGAGCCTGAACGAAAGTACCTAAATGGGCTAAGAATGGTTAATGAGCAACAATCGTCACCGATATGCCCTCTGCAATTTGGTCGAACAATTCAATAATATCCTTATTACGCATACGTACGCAGCCGTGCGAGAGTGGCACACCCATCGGCTCACTGTCTGGCGTACCATGAATATAAATATAACGCTGATAAGTATCACAGCCACCTTGACTATTACTGCCTTTATTAAAGCCCTCTTCCACACCACTTAGCCAAAGAATACGGCTTAATATCCAATCGCGTTCAGGATGTCGTTCACCAAGCTCAGCACTATATCTCTCGCCCGTAGGGACGCGTCCAATGAATACGGCATTTATGGGTTCATTTGCGCCAATTTTTTTGGCGATAAAGTGTTTGCCAAGAGGTGTGCAGCCGCTATCTTGTTGACTACCAATGCCATTTTTAGCAGTAGACACCGTATATTGAGCCAATTCTCTATTATGCTGGTAGAGAGTTAATGTTTGCTTAGCAATATTAACCAACAACTGCACATCAGAACTTTCGTTATTTTTCTCGTTATAGCTTTCGTTATTCTTCATAGAATATTTCCGACGGTCATTTACCCAATAGATATCATTATTGACCGCGTGATAAGTAAGTGGATTGATTTTTTCTATTATTAAGGGATTGTATCAAGGCTTTTGGCACCGTAATATAGGGGCACACTTTTTGATGCTAGCAGATTATGACGACTATTTCACCGACACGTGTGTCGATGTATGATTTTCTCTATCAAGATACCAAGCCAATGGTATCTTTATTGGCCGATGCCGCCAAGCTTTCATTACCACAAGCTCGATTGGCAATGGATGCCAGTTTGCAGGCCATTATCAGTGCCTTGCTTGCTTACCAGCAGCACAATGACGGACAAGCTGTGAGCAAAAAGCTATTTAGTCGCGGCGCTGTTAAAGAGCTACGCCAATATAATTCGATGAATTTTTCGACCATGAATGCGACGTTATATCATCGCCATGAAGCGGCGGATGCGATATTTTATGATAATGCTCGCGTGATTAAAGCGAGTGACTATATTGCTCAGCAAATTGACGCAACAACGCAGCAAGTACAGATACTCCTCACGTCCTTATGCGTGATTGTCTTACGTGAACTGGCTATTTTAGCCGACTATAGCCAACTTGATAACGACGAGATGGATAAGTGGTTCGCTTTACAGCCACAGTTTTTATCAGCTGCTCGCTTTGCCATCAATGAGCCAGCGTCTGTCTCTGTTAAATTGAATGAGGTAAATGAAGATAACAGTCTAGTCGCAGCATCAGAGATCAATTTAGACTCGACATTAAAAACAAAATCAGCAGCCGAATCCGAAAAACATCCTAATACAGAACGTGCCTTATTAAGTACAGAACAGCTCGCTGACACCCCACCAGCGTTCAATCCTTACTGGCATGAATTGACGACATTCAAGCCTGAAAATCAACAGCCTGTGCAAGATATGCAGTTGGCAACTGGCAATTATTTAAAAGCCATTGGACGCTCACCTGATAACTTGCAGCAAGGTCGCCATAACGATATGCTAGTCTTTACAGAAATGCAAGCCATTGCCTTGCCACACCAACGCTGGCTATTACAGCTCGCCAAAATCTCAGATATCTATCTCAGTCGTAATCGCCTACGTATTACCTCCGAACCTGCCAGCGCACCCAAACCACCTTTGGTAAGCTTGGGTTTAATTGGTGGTAATAACGATAATACGCCGACCACCACCAGCGAAAAGCCCATTGAATACGAGGCATCAATACCCCTCTGGAAAAATCCGGTTATCCTGATTATTATTGCTGTGATCGGGGTGCTTGGCGGGCTTGCAACGCTCAAGTATCAAAGCCAAAAATCTGACGGTGTGTTACTGGCGACAGAAGAAGTCATAGAACAAGATGTTATCGAAGAACGTCAGCAGCAGGATGTGGCTATTGTCATGGTTGACGATGAGGAGCCTGATGATAAAGAAACAAAAGCGGCTCAATGATAAATAAAAGCTCTGAATACAGAACTTCTTAATTAGCAAAAAATCATCGAACAAACCTTTAAAAAATCCACAAAAAAAAGGCGCTATTCGTATAGCGCCTTTTTCTATTCATATTTTTTATTCATGCTTTATCTAGCACAGTCTATTAAGACCGGCTTACTTCGATAAATCACGACCACGACTGGCTTCGATAGCCAAACGTAGACCATTTAGACGGATGAAACCTTCTGCATCTTTTTGATCGTAAGCACCCGCATCATCTTCAAAAGTCGCGATTTTTTCGTCAAACAACGAATCATCTGACTTACGACCAACAACGCTCACAGCACCTTTGTATAACTTCACACGTACTGTGCCATTGACATATTCTTGTGACTTGTCAATCAATGCTTGTAACATCATACGCTCAGGACTGAACCAATAACCATTGTAGATAGTTTTGGCGTAGCGTGGCATCAGCTCATCTTTTAGATGCGCCGCTTCACGATCGAGCGTCAATGACTCAATACCGCGATGCGCTTTTAGCATAATGGTACCCGCTGGCGTCTCATAGCATCCGCGTGATTTCATACCAACATAACGGTTTTCTACGATATCCAAACGTCCAATACCATGCTGACCGCCAATCTCATTTAACTTAATCATGACTTCATACGGCTTAAGTGCTTCACCATCGATGGCAACGATGTCGCCTTTTTCGTATTCTAATTCTAAGTATTGTGCTTCGTCAGGCGCTTCTTCTGGGCTCACTGACCAGCGCCACATATCATCTTCTGCTTCGGCGTAAGGGTCTTCTAAAATACCGCCTTCATAAGAGATGTGTAATAAGTTGGCGTCCATTGAGTACGGAGATTTTTTCTTATTGCCCGCATAATCAATCGCAATGTTATGCTCTTTGGCATATTCCATCAAGCTCTCACGGCTAGACAAGTCCCACTCACGCCATGGGGCAATGGTAACCACGTCAGGCGATAAAGCAACGGCGCCAAGCTCAAAACGGACTTGGTCATTCCCTTTACCAGTAGCGCCATGACTAATAGCATCGGCGTTGTGTTCTTTAGCAATCTCAACCAAGCGCTTGGCGATTAACGGACGGGCGATAGAAGTCCCTAGCAGATACTCGCCTTCATAGATGGCATTGGCGCGGAACATTGGGAACACATAATCACGGGCGAACTCTTCACGTAAGTCTTCAATATGGATATGTTTGATGCCCATAGCTTCAGCTTTGGCGCGTGCTGGCTCAACTTCTTCGCCTTGACCGATATCAGCAGTAAAGGTAATCACTTCTGCATCATAGGTTTCTTGCAGCCATTTAGCGATAATGGAGGTATCAAGACCACCTGAATAGGCCAAGACGATTTTATTAATATTTTTTGGATCAAGTTGAGCCATGAAGAACTCCTATTGTGAGCATTTAGTGTTAGGAAAAGCGCTAATATTCAATCAAAAGATAAATTACTTGCTCAGTGTACATCATATTTACTATAGGCAAAAGTGCAACTGCCCCATGGCATAAGCTTTTGATTTAAATTTTGAGTCGATAGATTTCAATTATTCACATATAGGTGACAGTTGATTGCCGCAAATTAAAAAACAATCCATGTATTATGTACAGATATTTAGCCGCATATTTAGTCAAGTAGGCAAATCTGTTATGATAGCGGTACAGTATCCCTTCCTTTTATTTCCGTATATGACGATATAGAGCGCGACGACATTATGACTGATTCGATTAGAGAATTGACCATCCTTCAGCCAGACGATTGGCATATCCATTTGCGTGATGGCAAAGCATTGAGCACTACTGTATCACATGCAGCAAACAGCTTTAACCGTGTCATATGTATGCCAAACTTAGTGCCTCCTGTTAAGAACACTGACGATGCGCGTGCCTATCGCGACCGTATCATGGCGCACTTAGTAGCCAGTGAGCTGAGTACTGAGCGCAAAACTGCATTTGATCCACGTATGACTTTATATCTCACTGACAAAACCACTGCTCAAGATATAGAGATGGCAGCAAAATCAGGTATCGTCCAAGCGGTCAAGCTTTATCCTGCTGGCGCGACTACCAATTCGGCTGATGGCGTCACCAATATTAACGCCTGTGTCGATGTTTTTGAAGCATTAGAAAAGTACAACCTACCACTATTGATACATGGCGAAGTGACGCAAGATCATGTGGATATCTTTGACCGTGAAAAGCGCTTTTTAGACGAAGTATTGGCGCAAATCATTGTCAAATTCCCCACATTAAAGATTGTCATCGAGCATATTACTACCAGTGATGCCGCTGATTTTGTCTTAGCACAAGGCAATCACATTGCCGCCACTATCACCCCGCAGCATTTAATGTTTAACCGCAATCATCTATTGGTTGGCGGTATCAAGCCACACTTTTATTGCTTGCCTATTTTGAAGCGTGAAAGCCATCAAAGAGTATTATTAGATGTGGCAACCAGTGGCAATCCCAAGTTTTTCTTAGGCACAGACTCAGCGCCACATGCGACGGATAAAAAAGAAGCCGCTTGTGGCTGTGCTGGCTGCTATAGCGCCGCAACTGCCTTGCCATTGTATGCCACCGCTTTCGATAGCGTGGGGAAAATAGACAAGTTAGAAGGCTTCGCCAGTCGTTTTGGGGCTCAGTTCTATGGACTGCCAGTCAATGAAAGCACGATTACACTTATCAATACACCTATGCAAGTGCCAGCAGCCTATCCTTACTTTGATGGCTCATCATTGACCCCGCTTATGGCAGGCGAGACACTGCCTTGGTCTATCAAAGCATAAAACGCACTAAGCAAAACCATCTGTATTCTATTTTAACTTGAGAAGTTTAACCCTATGATAAGAATGACATCTGCTAACCAGCGGTGTGATTTGTATCATAGGTTATTTATTTTTCATTTAATGTCTTAATTCAATATAACAATACGACTGATAAAAGCGATCTAACCAGATATGACCACTCCAAACGATGCCGCCTTACCTAACGAAAACCCATCAAACCCTATAGATAATAGCATTAAGAGCCCAGCAAATACTCATACAGAAGATGCCGCAGCAGACGAGCTAGCACCAATGCGTCTAAAAGACCGATTTCGTAAGTTTCTGCCTGTCGTCGTTGATGTGGAGACAGCCGGTTTTAATGCACAAACCGATGCGTTGCTAGAGATTGCCTGCATTCCTGTACTACTGGATGAGCAAGGTGTGTTTTATCCTGGGGAAGCATTCAATGCTCATATCGAACCCTTTGAAGGCGCGAATCTTGAGCCAAGTGCCCTTGCCTTCACTGGCATTGATCCCAACAATCCAATGCGTAAAGCCATTGCCGAAGACGAAAAAACAGCACTACGCCGTATCTTTAAGGGATTAAAAGAAGTACGCCGTACTGAGGACTGCCGCCAGTGCGTCTTAATTGGGCACAACGCCCATTTTGACTTAGCGTTTTTGAATGCGGCAGTGCTGCGTACCAATAACAAAAGTCACAACCCGTTTCATAACTTTTCAGTTTTTGACACAGTGACTTTATCTGCGCTGGCATTTGGTCAGACAGTACTAGCACGGGCTTGTAAGGCAGCAGGGCTTGATTTTGATGGCAATGATGCACATTCTGCCCTATACGATACACAAAAGACCGCTGAGCTGTTTTGTCATATCCTAAACCATTACCCTATGCTGGCTAATGCGATGCATACTGAAGAAAATAAAGAGGATTCGACTGAGAGTAGTCACAAATAATCCATTTATCACATATCCTATATTGCCAACTACCCATAATAATGCTATTTGTAATACTTGATGACTTTAACATCTTGGTTTTACAATCAATAGGGATATGATTGATATCACAATAAATCAGCAACTTGTCTAACCGTTGAATATCATATTGTGTAAAACAATTCAAAAACCAGACAAGTTGCTGTAACTACTCACATTAGAACGTCTCGTTATATCCTATAGATGGTTTAAGTTGCCCACATTGTCGCGATAGCCAGTACGATTCATGCTATCGAGGCGTAATAGGAGGGACTCTATTATGGATCCACAGCTTAAGTTATGGGGAACCATCCTCGGTTATATGCTGCTCGCATTGACTATTAGTGCTTGTACTTCTCTATGGATTCGTTATCATTTGAAGCGTAATGACTTACATCCTCGCCGTGCGATCAAAAAAAGATACTTAATTTTAAAAAGAAGAAGAAAAAGGCTTGACAGCAAGCGCAGACGCTATTAGAATACGCACCACTTCAGCATAAAGGTGAAAGAAGCTGAGGTGTTGTGTTACTAGTCCCCATCGTCTAGAGGCCTAGGACACCGCCCTTTCACGGCGGTAACGGGGGTTCGAATCCCCCTGGGGACGCCACTATTTGGCGTCACTTATTAGCAAGTTTGCTGCAAAGCATCTGATAAGACTAATAAGCGTACCACCAAAAAGCCCAATCACATACTATTGTGATTGGGCTTTTTTTATGCCTGTTTTTTATATCATGAGGCTCTTGATACCTTAGCACTCAGTTCGTCATCGCCGATTTACTTGATAAATGAAGCATAATTAATTTTATAGATAAGATTCGGTATTAAGTTCGCTCAAGATATTAAGATATATTTACTAAGTGTCGCTATCTATGGTTTCTATACCTAGCTTGATATTTTGTTTATTTATTGAACTCTTCATCATAAATTTAAGCAAAAAAATCCAGCATTGAATACTGGATTTTTAAATCAAACAGTCTATTTTTACAAAAGCTACCAAATCTTATCTGATAGCATTAGCCACAACAATGTCATCACAATCATGATACCGAGTACTGTTTGAATCAAGAAGAATGCTTGATGCTGACCAACAACCTTACTTAACGTCACCCCTAACGTGCTGTACTTGATAGGTGGCGTGTCAATATTGCCAGTTCTTGCTTGTTCCTCATAATACCCTTGTAAGATATCTAAAAATTCGCACCATGCGTTAGAGCCCCAATCATAGGGTTTAAATGGCATGAGTTTTTTCAGCTCAGGCTCTTTGGTCATCCAACGTTCAAGTGTAATGGAGCGTAGAGACCAGTTCGAAAAACGGCGTTCAGTAATTTCTGAAAAATCTAAGATTTTTAATTCTTTATGTCGATCGTCTAATAATAAGCGATTCTTTAGATTGGTTAAATCTTGTTCTGACCCTTCTGCACATTGAAAAAAGTAGCCATTGCCATAGCAAAGAATACCCGTAACATTATCGGCTTGGTTACGCTCAATCGCGACCTCTGAGATGTCGTTAAGCGTGCTGGGGCTTGAAAGACCAGTCGAAGTAATTTGGCTTATATATATAAGCTGGCAGAGATCTGTCGTCACTGGATTTGTCGAATCGTTGATTGTTGACAATCAGCTTCTCCCTATTTTTAGGTAAATGTAGCTAAGACAACCATACTAAATTTAGAAAAAACATAGAAACAAGATCTTTGAAAATATCAAATAGGCTTGGTATATTATTGATTTTATAAATGTTTATATTAATTGTATTAAGTTGGTTACATCATAGGCTAGTTTAGTCATCAAAGCAATATATGTTTATCTTATATCATTAATTGAAAAAACCAAACAATAATTCGCAATTATTTATATCGAGAACTTGCACTGTGGTTTATGGGCAGCGATAGGATAAATAGGTAATATGGGAGAGGAAAGTTATGATAAAAATCGTCACCAATGAGCGATAAGACCACTGGCTCATTAATGAGATTGATACAGACTGATGGCTATTGCGAGTGTTTAATTATTTTTAGTCTGCTCAGAACTGAGCGTTAATAATCGCTGCGAGCAAGATAGCATCATCGGGATAGGTGAGCTTAATATTCTGGCGACTGCCAGTCACGAGGCGAATGGGTAGGTCTAAACATTCAAATGCACTGGCTTCATCAGTAATAGTGAGCTCGTGTTCAGCGACATAAGTCAATACTTTTTGCAGCTGACCCAAGCGAAACACTTGCGGCGTTTGTGCTTGCCACATATGACGGCGATCGATAGTACATTTAGCGTAAGAATGTGGGCTGCTACTCACTGTCAGGTTAGCTACAGGCGTCTCACCTACAAGCTCAGATTGAGCGGTAGACTGGGGATAAGACTCCTTTAAAGTATCAGCCACCGGTGTCGCTAAGATAGCACCATAGGGCTCTAGCATCGCCGCTTCGATGACTTGTTCAATATCATGACTGGGAACCGCAGGACGCGCAGCATCATGAATAATAACCAAATCTGAATCGTCGGCTCCCGCCTCAATAATCGCCTTTACCCCTGCTCTTACTGACTGCCAACGCTCATCGCCGCCAATCACATAATTGATGGGGAGCGCAAAATTAAGCGTCTGTGCCGTACTGTCATCTGCTGCGATGACTAATAAACATGTATCAATATAAGCACTACTAGCAAGCCGTGCCACACTATGCTGTAGCAAGGTCTGCCCTTGCAACATCGTATATTGCTTGGCAATAGAGGCACCAAAACGACTACCGCGACCCGCAGCGACGATCATGGCATGTACATTAGGTGTGATATTCATAAGGCAATATTCATAAAGTAGTATTCATGGTTAGAGCCCATGATAGTATTGCTAGGGATAGACGAGGAATAAGAGAAGTAACGAATTTCAGGTGAATAAGATTTCTATTATAGACAATAGAAGATCATAATTTTAGACAGTTAAGGGGAATTAATAACGGCTATGCGTCGTGGGCGCCGTAGATACTTGTACAAAGGTCTCGTTCGGCTTAATCAAACCCAAGTCTAAACGAGCGTGCTCTTCTACTGCCTCAAGACCAGTTTTTAAGTCATGTACATCAGTACGCAATAAGTTATTTGCTGCCACTTGGTTTTCGTTTAAGCGTTGTTGTTCTTCGATTTGAGTCAGCAATTTATTATGCTCAAAGCGACCATTTTCGCCCAGCCAATACTGATATTGCAATCCCAAAAGGACGGCAACGGCTAGAGCAAGTAGCATAAATTGGCTAAAGTATTTCATAAGATAATAACGCCGAACAACATAGAGACAATAATAAAAATAAAAAACCAGCTAAGCTTGCTAAGCGATATATCACCATATTAATGATGACATATCGCCTAGCTGTAGCAAGAAATCTGGCTTGTTAACCACGTAGACCGATGAACTCTTCACGACCACGATAGCTTGCACGTACTTGTTGCTCGATACGTAGCAGCTGATTGTATTTTGCCACACGGTCTGAACGACATAGTGAGCCAGTTTTAATCTGACCAGCAGCCGTACCAACGGCTAAATCTGCAATGGTGCTGTCTTCAGTTTCACCTGAACGATGTGAGATAATGGTTGCATAGCCATTTTTCTTCGCTAGATAGATCGCATCTAGCGTTTCTGATAAAGTACCGATTTGGTTAAACTTAATCAAAATTGCATTGGCAATATGCTTATCAATACCCTCTTGCAAGATAGCAGGATTGGTCACAAATAAATCATCACCAACCAACTGAACTTTATCACCAATCTGCTCAGTCAAATATTTCCAACCATCCCAATCAGACTCGTCAAGCCCGTCTTCGATAGAGATAATAGGATATTGACGCGCCAAGCCGACTAGATAATCTGAGAATCCTTGGCTATCAAAGGCTTTGTTGCCCTCGCCTGCCAAGATATATTGACCATCTTTGTAGAATTCGCTAGCCGCACAGTCTAACGCCAAATGAATGTCTTCGCCCGCTTTATAGCCGACTTGCTCAATCGCTTGCATGATAACGGTGATGGCTTCTTCATTGCTACGTAAGTTTGGCGCAAAACCACCTTCATCACCAACCGCAGTATTTAAACCTTGTGATTTCAACACAGATTTCAAGCTGTGGAAAATCTCTGTACCAGCACGCAATGCTTCTGAGAAGCTGGTGAAACCAACAGGCTCAATCATGAACTCTTGGATATCAACGGTGTTATCCGCATGCTCACCACCGTTCAAGATGTTCATCATCGGTACAGGCATCGTCAGCGACGTCTGATTGCGCAAGTTTGCAATATATTGATGTAATGGCAGATTTTGTGACTTGGCAGCGGCTTTAGCCGTAGCAAGTGATACCGCTAGCATGGCGTTGGCACCAAGACTGTCTTTGTTTTCTGTGCCATCTAGCGCAATCATTGCATCATCAATGCCTTGCTGTTCGGTGACGTCTTTATCCATCAACGCGCTGCGAATTTGGCTATTGACGTTAGCAACGGCTTTTTTGACGCCTTTACCCATATAGCGACTTTGGTCACCATCACGTAGCTCAAGCGCTTCGCGTGAACCAGTTGATGCACCACTTGGTGCAGCAGCACGGCCAATAGTGCCATCAGCTAAGATTACATCAGCTTCGATGGTTGGGTTACCACGCGAGTCTAAAATCTCACGGGCGCGAATGTCTTTAATTGCGGTGACGTTGGTGGTTTCTTCAGCGTACATAATGTCTGTTAATTCCTTTGGTCATGCCAAGTTTGTGGGATAAATAACGGCAACTAGAATACAAAAAAGATAAAGCAAAATATCGTATAGTGCTATGCTCAAACCAGCTTTGCTTATCTATATAGTCAGCAAGTTTTGAGCAGGATTAAAGGTGGTTTTAATATTTTAATCGTCAGCTATAGTGCTTGGCATCATAGCATAAATTTTGCCAAACTTCCCTTATCTTGCACCGACTGGCGCTGATAAAATCACACTTAGATAAACAAATTACCAATTATGGATTTGTCTCAGCACCTATAATATTAAGAGCCATATGACTCTTATGCTTTTGTTAGACGTTCTGTTTTAGCGTGGGAGCCAGATACTGTGTTATCCAGCTCAACCTTTGTTTTAAATTGGGTCAATCGTAAGGCATTCATTAATACTGAAATAGAGCTAAGCGCCATCGCAGCGGCGGCAATCATAGGGTTTAAGAAACCAAAAGCGGCCAGCGGAATACCAAGGCAATTATAAATAAAAGCAAAAAACAGATTTTGCTTGATGTTGCGCACTGTTGCATTAGCGATTTTTTGCGCGGCATCAATATGCATCAGTGACTCACCCATCAAGCGGGCAGACGCACTATGCTGGGCGACGTCTGTGCCTTCAAACATGGCAAAGCTTGCATCGGCAGTTGCCATCGCTGGCGCATCGTTGACACCATCACCTGCCATAGCAACTTTATGACCAGCCGTTTGCAACAAGGCAATTTGACTGGCCTTATCGCGTGGGCTCATTTTACCATAAGCTTGCTCAATGCCCAGCTGCCCTGCCACATGATCGACCACAGACTGCTTATCACCACTCATCAAAATGATATTGATACCTGCGTCTTGCAGCGCAGTAATAGCCTTCGGAGTATCTACTTTTAAGTTATCAGCTAGGGCAAAAGCACCCAAAGCTTCATCATTAATACTAACGGCAACGGTACTGGCAATTTGCCATACCTTTGGCATCAGCTTAGGCAGTGTTAAATTAGCAAACTCTGCGGTACCGACTTTTACCACACCCAAACCTTCAATATTTGCTTGTATACCAGCGCCTTTAATGACACTAATATCAGTCACATTCATCAACGGCAAATTTCGCTCAGTAGCCGCGTTAACCAATGCTGTTGCTAGCGGATGACTGGCATGCGCCTCAACGCTTGCGGCAATTTGTAACACATCATCGACTGCGATCGATTTATCCACCATCACATGGTCCACGATAGTCGGCTTACCAATGGTCAAAGTACCTGTCTTATCGAGCACTACTGTATCGATGTTGCCTGCCGCTTCAAGGCTTTGCGCATCCTTAAACCAGACGCCATGACGAGCAGCAACACCCATACCAGCCATGATAGCGGCTGGCGTTGCCAAACCTAAAGCACAAGGACATGCAATGACCAACACCGAGACGGCATGCATCAAGGCAGTATCAATCATCCCAGTCAGCCACCACGTCACTCCAAAGGTGATAAGCGCAATGACAACGACGACTGGGACGAATACCGCCGTCACTCTATCCGCAAGACGGGCTAAATTGGCTTTTGAGCCTTGGGCATCGCTGAGGGCTTGTACCATATCACCAAGCTTTGTATCACTACCTTTAGCACTGACGCGGTATAACAAGCTGCCATTTTCAACCAACGCCCCTGCCAATAATTTATCTCCCACTTCTTTTTTAAGCGGTACCGACTCACCCGTTAAATGACTCTCGACACACCAGCCAGCACCATAGATAACCACCCCATCGGTTGCAACTCGGCTGCCTTGCTTGGCACGCAAAATATCACCAACTTGCACGTCTTTAAGAGCAATATTATGAAAATCACCATTAGGCTGCTGCTGTTCGACTTCATCGGGCGTTAAGGACAATAATAAATCGATACTATTGAGGCTGTGTTTTTTGGTGCGCTCTTCTAGATACTTACCCGTACGCACAAAAGCAATGACCATGACGCCTGCTTCAAAATACACCGCAGGACTGCCATCCGCATCGTGACCACCAGCATGACCACTTTGCAGCAAACTGTTTAAAGTGCCATCACCATGGGTCAGCCACAGATACGTTGAATACGCCCAAATAGTCACGGTACCGATGACGACTAGCACGTCCATATTAGCAAGACCACCTTTAATCGACGCCCAAGCGCTTTTGTAAAATGGCAAGGCAAATCCAAACTGTACAATGGTCGCTAATATAAATTGAGTCCAAATTGGCGGCATCCACGCCATACCCTGCCCAACAAGCATACCTGCCATACCAACTAAAAATGGCACCAAACAAATCCATAACCCAATCAAGCGCCATGGGTACTGAGTCGCGGTATCTTCGTCTGTTTTTGCAAACAAACTATCGGCCGCCTGCAAATTGGCAACGAAGCCTGTTTTATTTACCCATTCTGTCATTTGTTCAGGCGTGGTCTGCGTTGGGTCATAATCAACATTCGCAGTTTCGCCAGCGAAATTTACACTCACCTCGTATACCGACGGCTTTTTGTTGAGCACCTTCTCAATTCTCGAGGCGCAGGCTTGACATGTCATTCCATCAATGGCCAGCTGCAAGTGTGCACGCTGCGGCGCGAGCGGCGTATTGGACTGAATATCAGTTTTTACATCGTAGGCGTCATGATTGTCAGTTTGGGTAGTATCATTCATAAATAAAACTCGGTATGGCGTTTATGCGTTATGGCGTTATGGCGTTATAAAGTCGTCTGAGCTAGGACAGCAACTCAGTGGATGGAATATCTAAGTCAAACAAATAGCACGCTTTAAAATTTAATATTGGTATGGTCGCACTGAATAATAAGTACGCTACTATCAATAATTTTTAACCATTAAAAAACCAGCCTTGATAGCCGGTTTTTTAATACAAATGAAGCAGGTTAAGCATTAGCAACAGTGGCATCAAAGCCAGCATCGTCGATAGCAGCAGCAATTGTCTCTACACTGGTTTTGCTATCATCAAAAGTAACCGTCGCTTGATTATCTGCCAGCTCAATACTGATATCGTCTAAGCCATCGATATCAGCAGTGGCGTTATGAACACTGGCTACACAGCCACCGCAAGTCATGCCATCAATTTTAATAATACGTGTTTGGTTTGCCATGAGAGGCTCCTTATTTTTGTAACTGAGTTTTTATAGGTAAATACTTTTATTAAAGAATTGCTTTTATAATTGTCTTTTTAAGACGGCTATCTTTTAAGACGTTATAAAAATAGCACTTAACCAGCTTAAGCCCTATCACGGTTAACAACAAGGCTCTTTGATTATCACTTTATTAATAGAACCGTAAATAATGGAACTGTAAATAATAGAACCGTGAATTTATGCCTAAGTGACAGACAATAGCGCTTATTTTAGAATAACGTCTAATCATCATGACGTGGGTTTTGCGGTGCATCAAGAGGAAATGGCTGAGTCACATAATCGACCGTACTAATTGCCGCCGTAAACGCATGAATACTGGTGTCTGTATCTTCATAACGTATGGTGGCAACATTATTATCAGGATCAAGCTCGATGGCCGTCACCCCTGTGATATTTTTCAGCGCTGTCATCACACTCTTTAATCCTTCATCATTATCGATATTTTCGATACTGACTGTTGCTGTTTGCATCGCCATAATCTCAGCCTCTTATTGTCTGTGAATACATTAATGGGTATCTAACACCTCAAAGCCCTTAACCAAGTCATCAATTTGCTTCAACTGACGCAAAAACGGCTCTAACTGGCTCATACGTAGCGCACACGGACCATCGCATTTTGCAGTTTCTGGATTTGGATGCGCCTCTAGAAACAACCCTGCCAGTCCTGTCGCCATCCCTGCTCGTGCCAATGTTGTGATTTGTTCACGGCGTCCACCCGCACTATCGCTACGGCCGCCTGGCTGCTGTAAGCTATGCGTCACATCAAAAAATACGGGGATATCCATCTGCTTCATGGTATCAAAACCAAGCATATCAACGACCAAATTATTGTAACCAAAGGCACTGCCGCGCTCACAAAGGATCAACTTATCGTTACCGCCTTCAAGGCATTTGTTCACGATATGGCGCATCTCATGCGGCGCTAAAAACTGCGCTTTTTTGATATTGATAATCGCATCCGTCTTCGCCATCGCGTGTACTAAATCTGTCTGACGTGATAAGAATGCAGGTAGTTGAATGATATCTGCGACTTCAGCGACGGGTGCCGCTTGATACGGCTCATGCACATCCGTGATAATAGGAACTTGGAATTTTTCTTTGATTTGCCCCAGCCAATCAATACCTTGCTCTAATCCAGGACCTCGATATGAGTGCAGGCTTGAACGGTTGGCTTTATCAAAACTGGCTTTGAAAACATAGCCAATGCCCAAACGCTGACATATTTCGATATATTGCTCTGCAATCTCGAAGGCCAATTCCTTTGATTCTAAGACATTCATACCACCGAACAACACGAATGGCTGGTCGTTACCGATATTAAGAGTATTGCCATTTGGCGTAGTAAGTTTGATATGTGATTGCGCCGTTGATAAATGTTGCATGAAGTCGTTACCCTCTTTATTGTTATTAATATTTCTATCCCATATTGTAACCGATAGACTCAGTAAAAAAAGGGGTTAAGCGTAATTGCTGACCAACCATTAGAAAAATTGTCATTTTTATTGCTTAAAAACAATCTCATTCATAGCCACAGTCATAAAATTAAACGCAAAAAAAAGACCAATCCGAAGATCAGTCTTTTTTATACATGTAAGTTTTTATGCATTAACGATTATTTGCTTTCGTTATAGTTCTTAGCTGCTTTTACAAAGCTGTTGAACAGTGGATGACCACCGCGTGGCGAGCTAGTAAATTCAGGATGGAACTGTACGGCGACAAACCAAGGATGATCAGCAATTTCGACCGATTCTACTAAGTGCTGTTTGGCAGAATAACCAGATATGGTCATGCCTGCTTGCTCTAATGGCTCGATATAGCGATTGTTCATCTCATAACGATGGCGATGACGTTCAGTGATATTTTTGGCGCCATAGATTTGGCTAAGCTTGCTACCAGCAACCAATTCGGCTTGCTGCGCGCCTAGACGCATGGTGCCGCCAAGGTCCGAGTCATCACTACGAATCTGTAATTCGCCGCGCTCATCTAACCACTCAGTGATGAGACCAATGATAGGCTCTGCCGTTTTGCGATCAAACTCAGAAGAGTTGGCATCGATTTTGAGTACATTACGCGCGTACTCAATCACTGCTAGCTGCATACCAAGGCAAATACCTAAATATGGCACATTATTTTCGCGAGCATAAGTGATGGCTTTTATCTTACCATTGGTACCACGCTCACCAAAACCACCCGGTACTAGGATGGCATCAGCATTGTGTAGCTGCGCCAATAAGCTGTCATCGTCTTCTAGACGCTCAGCATCAACATAGTCAATTTTGACATCGGCTTTATGAGTGATACCAGCATGCAGCAGTGCTTCGTTGATCGACTTATAAGCATCAGGTAACTCGACGTATTTACCAACCATCGCTACCGTAAGGCTCATTTCAGGATTAAGCTGTGCTTCAACCACTTTGTCCCAATCACTCAAATCTGCTTCTGGTACATCTAAGCCAAAACGCTCACAGATCAAATCATCAAGATCCTGCTCATGAAGCGTGCGTGGAATCTGATAAATACTTTGCGCATCTTCACACATAATAACCGCACGCTCTTCCACATTGGTGAACAGCGCTATTTTGCGACGGTTGTCTTGCGAGATGTGGTGATCAGAGCGGCAAATCAATATGTCAGGCTGCAAACCGATAGAACGCAGCTCTTTTACTGAATGCTGCGTTGGTTTGGTTTTGGTTTCGCCTGCACTAGCAATGTAAGGAACTAGCGTCAAATGCATCAGCATGGCTCTATTGCGACCAAGCTCTACTTGCATTTGGCGGACGGCTTCCATAAATGGTAACGATTCGATGTCACCAACGGTACCGCCAATCTCAATAATAGCGATATCATAGCCTTCACCACTGGCTAAGATTTTACTCTTAATTTCATCAGTGATATGTGGAATAACTTGTACTGTACCACCAAGATATTCACCACGGCGCTCTTTATTTAGAACGTTTTGATAGATACGACCACTAGTAAAGTTATTGCTCTTACTCATTTTTGAATGGCGTAAGAAGCGCTCATAGTAACCCAAATCTAAATCAGTCTCTGCACCATCTTCGGTGACGAATACTTCGCCATGCTGGAATGGGCTCATCGTACCTGGATCGACGTTGATATACGGATCCATCTTGGTCATCGTGACGGTCACGCCACGGGCTTCTAAGACCGCTGCAAGAGAGGCTGCGGTGATACCTTTTCCTAGTGAGGACACTACCCCACCGGTCACAAATATAAACTTGGTCATAGTACTCTGTCGGTAATTGGTAAAGAAGGATTTTACTAAAAATACGTCAAAAAATATAGGGCAAAAGCATAAACTCTTTGAAACATTCAAGTTTTAGTACTTAGCTATTATAACCCACTGCAGCTTTAAAAAGGATATAACAAAAAAAACTCACCCCGAAGGATGAGTTTTTATAATCAGATTCTAATGCTTAGATTAGAATTTGTATTCTAGACCAGTACCAACTACGAATACTTCAGCATCGCCTTTTACCTTGGCAAGTATGTCTTTATTAGTAATAGGATCTTTAACACCAGTGTTATACATAGTATTAACGTTATCAGCATTGTTCATACCAGCATAGGCATGCATGATGATATTGTCTTTAAAGAAGTACTTACCGCCAACAACGATCTGATCTGATTCAGCGTTATCAATACCAGCTAGATTGTCAGTCTTGTTGTACTGAGTGTAAATAGAAGCTGGACGTGCAAAGTTAGCTAGCGCCATTTGAGCACTCACAACTAGACCTTTTTCTTTTTCAGAACCAGTAAAGTCATAATCTGCAACCTGATACAAAGCACCGAGTGTTATAGGGGCTGCGATGTATTTTCCTAAGTCTACAGTGGCCGTACCACGGATGATATCACCATTGATGTTTTGGTCTTTATCATAAGCCACACCAGCAGTGAAGCCTGTACCTTGGTCAAACATCATTGCAACACCGAAGCCCGCATCATTGTTGAAATTATCATCATCAGAGCTATACATAGCATACAATTCTAATGGTAGGTTATTGTATTTTGGTGCAGCCCAGATCACTGAGCTATTAATACGACCACTATCAGCCATATTCAACGCTTCAACAACGTCGTCTTCCATTTCATTCGTACCCATGTTATCCCAATAGCCTTCGTTAACAACAACGTTGTTAATTTTGTCTAGGCTAGATTGGTTTTTACCAACACGGAACTCACCGAATTGCTTGTTATTAATACCTAGGTATGTATCACGGTTAGAGAAAGTATCATTATCACCATCGATGCTTGTGCCATACTCTAATTGATAAATAACATCGGTATTAGCAGTCATGGCTTCAGAGCCTTTGAAACCTAAACGTGAAGAATGAGAGTTGATTTCTATTGTATCTTCATCAAAGTCATTTACATTACCAACTGAATTATATTCAGCATTAACGTAGTCGGCAGCTAAGAATGCTTTACCATAAACAGTTGGTGCTGCATTGGCTGCAGATACAGATAGGGCAGCAACTGCTGTAGCTAAAAGTAGTTTTTTCATGGGGTATCTCCACTTTACAATTTTAGTAATAAGCTAGCTATTATTAGCTGGTGCTCATAATGGTATCGTCACAAATCCTCAAAGATATAATGTGTAACTGGCTACCGAGATTAGTCAGAAACAAGTGTGGCGAAGTTCTATTACAGTAAGATGAAAAAAACCATGACTTACATAACTGGGATTAAAAAGTAACTGCCATGTAAAATTAGGTCTTTATCGCTCCGTTGCGTAACATCCGTTACCAAACTCATACTTCGAATACAAGCATAACAACTTTGACATAATTTGCAACATTTTTTTTAGATTTTTAAACCCAGTATTTGTTGAATGCCATATCTACTATAGAATGTAGGTCATTGTAAAAAAATCCCTATCCGCTCAAATAGATAAAGATACTATTGATTAATATAATTACCAAGAACTTGAAACTAGCGTAATCAATATCCTTTAATTAACAAAAATAAAGCCGTACTTGTTCATTAACAAGTACAGCTAATAAAAAATAATAAATGTGATTTATGACATACTGACAGTCACAATTGAGATCGGAAAATTGCTACAAGAACAGTAAAAAAGGCGTTTTCACTGCTCTTGTTTCCAGACTATAACCTTAGTCAATGGCTATTACAGACTTCTTATTAAGTATAAAAACCAAGAAGAAGCCTAATCAGTCATATAAGTCTCATAATGTAATATCAAGTATGCCATATTCTAATATTAACCTGCGCAATATTAGCAGCCTGCTTTTAGATCAAGGCGTGCCTGATGTAATAATGGCTCAGTATAGCCACTCGGCTGCTCTCGACCTTTAAACACTAAGTCACAGGCCGCTTTGAATGCATAAGAGTGGTCAAAGCTATCTGCCATCGTCTGATAGTCGCTATCGCCTGCATTTTGCTCATCAACGACTTTTGCCATACGCTTCATCGTATCCATCACTTGCTGCTCGCTCACGACATCGTGATGCAACCAGTTGGCAATATGTTGACTTGAGATACGTAAAGTCGCACGGTCTTCCATTAGACCCACATCATTGATATCCGGTACTTTAGAACAACCAACGCCTTGATTTACCCAGCGTACGACATAACCCAAGATACCTTGAGCATTGTTTTCAAGCTCTTGCTGCTTTTCTTCATCAGTCCAATCGGTATTTTTTGCTAATGGAATGGTCAAAATGTCATCCAAGCTAGCACGCTCGCGTGATTTTAGCGTGTCTTGTACATCAGCTACGCTTACTTGATGATAGTGTATGCTATGCAAGGTAGCGCCCGTTGGTGATGGTACCCATGCAGTGCTGGCACCAGACTTAGGATGAGCGGCTTTAGTATCCATCATCTCTTTCATTTCATCAGGCTTAGCCCACATACCTTTACCAATTTGCGCACGACCTTGTAGGCCTGTCTCTAGACCGATATCGACGTTCCACTGCTCGTAAGCAGGCTGCCATGCTTGCGACTTCATCTCGCCTTTTGGTACAAATGGACCTGCATTCATGCTGGTATGCATCTCGTCACCAGTACGGTCTAAGAAACCTGTGTTAATAAAGATAACGCGCTCTTTGGCTTGGCGGATTGCTTCTTTTAAGTTCACCGTCATACGGCGCTCTTCGTCCATGATGCCGATTTTGAGCGTATTGCGTTCTAGACCTAACAGATCCTCTGATGCATTAAATAAGTCATTGGCCATTTTAACTTCTTCAGGGCCATGCATTTTTGGCTTCACGATATACATTGAGCCTTGACGCGAGTTTGATAGCTCGTTTTTGCCTTTAATATCATTAAGTGATAATAGGGGCGTGATTAGGCCATCCATTAAGCCTTCAAATATTTGCTCTTGGCCCTCGCCTAGATCGACTAAGATGGCAGGGTTCTGCATTAAGTGACCGACGTTACGAATCAACAATAGCGAACGACCTGGTAAGATCAGCTTGCCACCATCTGGCGTGTTATATTCACGATCTGGGTTTTGCTTACGCGTACGCGTTTTGCCACCCTTTTCAAAGGTTTCCTGTAGGTCGCTATTCATCAAGCCAAGCCAGTTACGATAGACTTCGACTTTTTCTTCTGCATCTACCGCAGCGACTGAGTCTTCACAATCCTGAATGGCTGTCATGGCCGATTCAAGCAGTACGTCCTTGATGTTTGCTGGATCGTCTTTACCCACTGGATGATTACTATCGATTTGAATCTCAGCATGCAAGCCGTTGTTCTTTAACAGTATACCTGTAGGAGTTTCAGCGTCACCGACAAAGCCGACAAACTTAGCCGTATCTTTTAGCTCAGTACTGCTATCACCTTGTACGACCTCGAGCTTGCCATCGATTACTTTAAAACCAGTCACATCATTGTAAGAGCCTGATGCTAGTGTGAAATGCTCATCTAAAAATGCTTTAGCGTAAGCCACAACAGCAGCACCGCGAGTAGGATTATAGCTACCACCCGCTTCTTGACCATTTTCACTACTGATAACATCGGTGCCATACAAAGCATCGTATAAGCTACCCCAACGTGCGTTGGTCGCATTAAGCGCATAACGAGCATTACGAACTGGTACGACTAGCTGCGGCCCTGCAATGTGCGCAATTTCATCATCGACGTTTTTGGTATCAACCGTAAATGCTTCGCCTTCAGGTAGCAAATAACCAATTTCTTGTAGGAATGTCTTATAAGCTGGATAGTCGATTTCGCCATCTTTTGCAGGGTTATCTAGGTGCCACTGGTCAATTTGCGCTTGAATCTTGTCACGAGTCGCAAGCAACGCTTTATTGCGCGGGGTAAATTCTTTAATAACCTTTTCGAAACCTGACCAATAATCGTCTGAATTCACACCGACTTTCGGTAGTACTTCGTTTTCAATAAAGTCATATAACTGCTGATCGATGGCAAGACTGCCTTTTTGAATACGATTGGTGTTAGAAGACTGGCTCATATTGTTATCCTTATCTGTTCGTGAGAGGTACTAATACTGAATTGTGACAGTAACTGTTTAAGAGTTTTTAATCTTGTGAGGTTTTAAACGTTCATATTTCATTCGTTGTGGAATCTTTAATTCTCTAATTTTTCTACGAAGATATATCTACAATTTTTATGTTCTAATGAAAGGCAATCTATTGATATCAGGTTTATTCTTTACTAAGAGCGAATCATAAAAATAAGACGAAATGCTTAAAGAGCAAAATCTCATCCTACTATCAAATAATAAAATTAACAAGGAAACACCATTCACTAAGTAAATACTTAAGCTGTTTAATAATGATAATGTATAAGTGGTCTACTCTAGGAGCTATAATCATCATCTGGGAAATAGATGCAGCAACGTTAATATAAACAGTAAGTAATCATTGACACCTTTAATTATGCTTAACCGTTATCTATTAATAAACAGCTATTGATGAATGTCAGTTATTTAGCATCGTATCTAAGTCAGACTAACGATATAATTACTCGTATTACCATTCATAAATAAAGCTTTCTTAGACTATGACTATCAATCAACAAGACCTCACGACATTACAATCAACAGCAAATACTATAGATAACGATAGTATCGAGAAAAAATCTGTCGAAGAAAATGTTTCTCAAACTGTAAATAATAGTGCCGAAACAGATCTAATCGAAAAAGAGCTGCCTGAAGAAGATAGCATCGATATTACGCATCTGCGCACTCCTATAAAGGTAGACTTATCTCCTGTTTATAACTTCTTGGGTGCTCGAACCACGCAAGCCTGGGTAAATGCTGCGATTGAAAACTTGCCATTGATCATTCAAGATCATGCCAATTGCGAAAAAAAGGCCGCTGGCACTGCCATGAATCTCATATTCCGCTATGAGTTTTCTTATGATTTGCAGCGTAAATTGGCGCAATTGATACGTGAAGAAATGCTGCATTATGAGCAGGTCTTAGGTATTATGAATGACCGTGGTCAGGCGTGGAAATATCTGAGTGCCGGACGTTATGCCAAAGGCATGTTAAAACACAAACGTACTTATGAGCCAGCAGCGATGGTTGATGTATTGATAATTGGCGCATTTATCGAAGCACGCTCTTGTGAACGTTTTGCCGCCCTTGCTGAGGTCATCGACGACGAACGTTTGGCAAAGTATTACCGCTACTTACTTAAGTCAGAGAGTCGTCACTTTGAGGATTATTTAGCCTTGGCTCAATCACTGTCTGAGGACAGTATTGATGAACGTGTCGCATTTTTTAAAGAAGTAGAAGCAGAGCTGATTTCTAGCCCAGATCATGAGCTACGCTTTCATAGCGGTACGCCTGCTTAAATACATAAGATTAGGTATCACTTTAGATTAAATACCCTCTTATACAGTGAAAGTTATACAGCAAAAAAGTGAAGTAATTAACCAAGCTTCATGCTCTGGTCTGCTACTTCACTTATTAGCCTTTTATTTGAACTTTTTTATAGAAAAATGAATGGTTATTTATCATCTTTCATCAATGAGCTGTCGTACTGTTTGCTATCCTTCGCAACATGATGAGGATCGTGATCATCGGTTGCTCTTTCTGCCGCTGCTGGATTGACTTTTTGTAGCGCATCATCAGGTACGATGCCATGGTTATCGTTCGCATCTCTTAACTGATGGTCTTCTTGGTTGACAGCCTTGTCATCTGGCGTATTCATCATTACTCCTTATTATCATCATAGTCATTCTATAAAGATAAAAAATCTGTATTTAATCAATTTTTTATAAAAAGCTATTAATCTTTTTCATCAGGATTTAACACTCGCGTTTGGGCATTATCGATATTTGCATAACGATTCATGTTGTTAATACCTTCGCTTTTGGATGTCTCGCTAACCATCGTATGCTCATTCACGCCATCATCAAAGGCGTTACCTTCTTGGTCTCGGCGATCAGGCTGACGTGCAGGGTTGTCATTATCATTGACATGCTCTGAGTTGACGACGCCTTCTTTAAAAGTATCCGTTCCTTTATTTTCAGTGATGTTCTTTTCAATACCACTATCACTATGCTCATTAGAAGTAGGACTACTAGAGAATCTATTAGCAGAATCATGACTATCGATTAAGTCATCATTTTCACTGATGCGTGTCTTAGTGAGTGCTGGATCGTTGGTTTGCATGGCTATATCCTTATTATTGTTATTCGTGTTTTGGCAATTGCTTAATGTGCTTAGAGTTTTGATGGCGGTTTAGCAAATGGTGAGCCTACTTTAATACCCAACTCAACCTAGCCTGTAAGCCGTACTATTCATTGCCTTCTTGGCTTAAATTATAGGCATTCAAATCTGCGACGTTCTTGCCACCAGCGGGTAAATTCTCTTCTTTACGAGGGTCAACATATATCTCGTCGGTTTCTTGCGACTCTTGTTGTGGACCATCGATATTAGGTTCGTGCTTACGACCTTCATAACTGTCTTGTGCATTGTCTGGGTGTAAAGCGGCTGGATCACGAACTGGTACCGCTTCTTCGTGATTTGGATGAGTATTATTTGGCATTGCAGTTCCCTCGCATCAATATGTCATTAATAGATAAAATAAGTTAATCCAAATATTTATGTCACACCTTATTTATCATTTATCCGTACGCAAATCATCTTCAATAAAAGAGGTTTGCTCATCTTTACTTAATGCTTCAGGCGCATCGACCTCTTTATTGTCTTCAAGATTTCGCGCAATTTGCTGACTGTCTGCTTGCTCAGAAGCCTTTTTAATATCTGATGTGTCATTATCGGTATTGCTCATAAGATGTTTCCTATTTTTATAATTCGTTGATTTAGGCAGTCCCTGCTCTTTTTCGTAATACGATCAATGATAGTAATACGAGCAATTTTGCATGAATTACTAGAGTGCTAATGGTTTACTAAACCATCAAATCCGTTTAATAATAGCGTAAGGGCTGACCTTGATTATAAGGATGAGATAACGGACTGCACCAGTGTGCTGCCGTATCAATATGTGAATAAATGTGAGGTTACAAGACAGTTTGTAACTTAGACAAATCGTTTATCCAAAAAAAACCAAGCATAGGAAGTACTCTATACTTGGTTTTTTGCTTGGTATTTATTGATCGTAAAGACGTCTTTATCGCTTTGAAGATGTCGTTGAAATATTAAGCTAGCTTGATGCGTCAACGCCATTAATCACTTTTAATAAATACCCTTGAGCAGTATGCGGCGTTTCATCTGCGGCTGGTTGCAGCTGCTGCCAAGCACCATCACCGCTAAGTATCCACGCTTGGGTATTGTCTTTCAGATAGTTAAGTAAACCGTCTTGATATACTTGTTTAAACAGTTTTTTGTCTTCGATTGGAAATGCCACTTCGACGCGATGGAATAAATTACGATCCATCCAGTCTGCACTACCACAATATAAGCGCTCGTCGCCATTATTATAGAAATAATAAACACGCGTATGTTCTAAAAAACGCCCGATAACAGAGCGTACGGTAATGTTTTCCGATAGACCTTTTACTTGCGGACGCAAACAACACATAGAGCGTAAAATGAGCTCGATTTTGACGCCTGCTTGCGAGGCATCGTATAACTTGCTAATCAATCGACGTTCGGTTAAAGCATTAACCTTAACGATAATATGAGCGCGCTTGCCGGCTTTTGCATGAGCAATTTCATCATCGATAAAACTTATCAACTTATCATGCAAGGTAAAAGGCGCATGCAGCAGCTTTTTGAGATTGGCAGGCTTACCCATTCCCGTCAACTCTTGAAATATATTATGTACATCTTCTGAGATATCAGGATCTGCGCTAAATAAACCATAATCGGTATAAACTTTGGCATTGGCGGCATGATAGTTGCCCGTCCCTAAGTGCACATAGCGGCGGATTCGATCATCCTCACGGCGCACAATGAGCATCAGCTTGGCGTGGGTTTTATAGCCGACAATCCCGTAAACAACGACCGCACCCGCTTCTTGCAAATAATTGGCGACAGCGATATTAGAGGCTTCATCGAAACGCGCACGCAGCTCGATGACGGCAGTGACTTCTTTGCCATTACGAGCAGCAGCAGCCAATGCTTTAACGATTTCTGAATTGGTGCCTGAGCGGTACAGTGTCTGCTTAATCGCTAACACTTTTGGATCGCTCGCCGCTTGCCAAAGCAGATTGATAATCGGTGAAAATGCATGAAAAGGATGATGCACCAGCACATCGCTTTTACGCATGGCGGCAAACATACTGGTTGCTTTGTCCAGCTTATCCATCTCACGGCGGAACTCTTTTGGCACCACATGGGTAAAGGGCTGATAGCGCAGCGCTGGAATATTGAAATCAAACAATAAGCGCGTTAAGTTGACAGGACCATTGACGCGGTACAGCTGATTGTCATGCAGCTCAAACTCATTGAGCAAATAATCACTGATAGGCGTTGGACAATCGGTTGTGACTTCTAGCCGCACTTTATCACCGAAGCGGCGGTTTTCTAGCTCGCCCTCCAGAGCCTTAGCAATATCTTCAACATCATCAGCCAAATCTAAATCGGCATTGCGCGTCAGTCTAAACTGATGGCAGCCCGTCACACTCATCCCAGGGAACAGCTCACCGATATGCTCATGAATAATAGCTGAGAGCATGACGTGATGTTCTTTGCCACCTGTCAGCTCATCAGGCAGGCGAATCACGCGCGGCAAACTGCGCGGTGCGGGCACAATCGCTAGATTGATATCACGACCAAAGGCATCTTTACCTTCTAAAGTAGCGATGAAGTTTAAGCTCTTATTGACCAAACGCGGAAACGGATGCGCTGGATCGATACTAATCGGTGTCAACACTGGCGATACTTGCTCAGTGAAGTAGCGCTTCATCCATGCCGATTGCTCAGCATTTAGCTCATCGCGTTTTAGATAACGAATATCCTCAAGCGCCAATGCTGGTAAGATATCTTCATTGAGAATACGATATTGCTCAGCGATGGCGTCGTGCATTACGGTAGATATCTCATTCAGCACTTCACTGGGACGCATGCCATGAACACTGGTCGAGACATCGCCCATATTGAGCTTTTGCATAATGCCTGCGACACGAATCTCAAAAAACTCATCAATATTCGATGAGAAAATAATCAAGAAAAACAAGCGCTCAAGTAGCGGATGACGAGGACTTGCTGCCTGCGCTAAGACACGTAAATGAAACTGTAATAAAGACAAGTCGCGATTGATATAACTGCTGGGTGAATAGCTGCCGTCTTCTGAACGCTGCCATGCAACCTCAGTTAAATGCTCATTGTGACTCTCTGTATGGCTTTTATTATCAACTGCTATCACTGTATTATTGCTATCAGTGTCCTGCTTATTATTCACATCCATCACGTCACTACTCCTTTGCGTTATCGATACGCCATCATCTTTAATACCAATTGTCTTTTATAATCGCTTTTCCACTAAGAAATTTATCAGGGTTCTTTCTTTCTTCATTCATTACTACTCGAAACTGCCATTCAAAACTATCGCTTAAAACCATCACTTGAAACTATCATTCAAAAACACAGCACTATTTATTAAATGGTCATAGGTACAATCCATTAAGCCGATTGTGGTAACACCGCATTGCTCATGCGCTTTTTGATAATACGTTGTTTATTGCGTAAACGTCTATCACCCTGATTGTCTTCGTAGTATTTTGGATTGGTCAACATAGCGATAAGTAAGGCTGATTCATCACGGTTCAGCTTGGCAGCAGATTTATCAAAGTAATGCTGAGCTGCTGCTTCGATACCATAAATACCATTGCCAAACTCTGCCACATTGAGATAAGCGGTCAAGATACGCTGCTTATCCCATAATGTTTCAATCATGACAGTGATAATCGCTTCCTCAATCTTACGAACATACGAGCGATGCGAGGTCAAAAATAAGTTTTTTGCTAACTGCTGGGTAATCGTCGAGCCACCAGCGGACATCTTACCCGTCTCTTCATTTTTCTTACGTGCCGCCTCAATGCCTTTAAAATCAAAACCATTGTGCTGACTAAATGTCGAATCCTCACTCACTATCGCAGCTTGTTTGGCAGATTTTGCGATGGCATCGTATTCCGCCCAAGTCTGGGTGACAGTACCACCCGTCAAACGATGAGTCAGCATAAACATGCTGTTATTAATCGGCTGCGTTTTCCAAATTAATAGTAGCCCAGCAACTAATACATGAAATGCGACGACCAATAGCATGATTGCCATCAATAATCGTTTGAAAAATTTGCCAAAACTTGCCATGCGCGATATCCAAGTGATTGAAAAGGTAATAAGATAAGATGAGCTGAAGAGCCAGTAATTAAAAACAGCAGGTCATCTTACCTAATCTCACAATCGCTGTCATTATTTACCCCACTTCTTTATCATGCCATAGAGTCTACGTAAAAAAGATCAGGCAGTATTTATACTGGCAAACGAAGTCCTAAAAACCGAAGCTTTGTGACAAGTATTAAGACAAGAGAATAAATATGTACGATGATAATAATATAAAAGCCTTACGGGAACGTATGGTTGCTGCAAACCCCGATCTTGGTCATGCTGAAAATAATGATAAATGGTGGCTACTTGGAACGTCTGGCTGTCATTTGTGCGACATCGCGAAGCAAGTGCTGACTCAGTTTCAAGCCGTACAGCCAATTGCCTATCAACAGGTCGATATCGCTCATTTCGATGAACCATTGATGATGGAATTTGCCACCACTATTCCGGTGATTTTGACACCATCAACACGATTAAACTATCCATTTTCAGTCATGGATTTACAGCAACTTTTCATACAATCATAGCAAGCCAACAATAAAAAACGATGTAGTGAGAACATAATGAAAAATTTGAGCAAAATTACTGAAATTGAAGACCTGCGCCGCGTTGCCGAACGTAAAGTACCGCGTATGTTTTATGATTATGTCGATTCAGGCTCATGGACTGAGACGACTTATCGTAGCAATGAAACCGACTTTGACCGTATCAAGTTACGCCAGCGAGTATTGGTAGATATGGACAATCGCAGTTTAGCAACCCAGATGATTGGTGAAGAGGTAAAAATGCCCGTCGCCATCGCGCCCACTGGCTTTACCGGTATGATGTGGGCGGATGGTGAGATTCATGCCGCGCGGGCAGCAGAAAAATTCGGCGTGCCGTTTTCGCTATCGACCATGAGTATCTGCTCTATCGAAGATATTGCCACCCATACCAGCAAGCCCTTTTGGTTTCAGCTATATGTGATGCGCGATCATGACTATGTGGCCAATTTGATTCAGCGGGCTAAAGATGCCAATTGTTCGGCGTTGATTCTTACCGCGGATTTACAAGTGCTGGGACAGCGCCATAAGGACATCAAAAATGGCTTGTCTGCACCGCCTAGACCTACACTTGCCAATATCGTCAACTTGATGACCAAGCCGCAGTGGTGTATGAATATGCTGGGCACCAAACGTCATAGCTTTGGCAATATCGTCGGTCATGCGAAAGGCGTCGATGACTTATCTTCTCTCACCGCTTGGACGGAAGAGCAATTTGATCCGCGCTTGAGCTGGGATGACGTGGCACGCATCAAAGATATGTGGGGCGGCAAATTAATTATTAAAGGTATCATGGAACCTGAAGATGCCATTATGGCTGCTCGTAGCGGTGCCGATGCACTGGTCGTCTCAAACCACGGTGGTCGTCAATTAGATGGCGCCCTCTCCTCCATTTCTGCCCTATCTGATATCGTACAAGCGGTGCAGGCTGAAAATAGCGGTATCGAGGTGTGGTTAGACAGCGGCATTCGCTCGGGTCAGGATGTGCTAAAAGCGCGCGCATTGGGTGCAAAAGGCACGATGATTGGTCGCGCTTTTCTTTACGGTCTGGGCGCTTATGGCGAAGATGGCGTGCGCCGTGCACTGGAAATCATCCATAAAGAATGCGATCTATCGATGGCGTTCTGTGGTCACACTGATATTAATAAGGTCACCACTGATATATTAGTAAAAGGCACTTATGAGAACCTCAAAGTTGCTAATCGTTAAATATGTCGTTAAAACGGTTGTTAAAACGATCCACTATTAAGGGCACTAATCGTTTAAGAGTACTAGTCGTTAAATCATAATGTCATGCAGATGTATGACATTATTTGATCATACCCTTTATACTCTATTTATAACATTCTAATGATATCTCACCTTTATGACCATTCAACAATTATTAAAAACAGCCCCTGTCACCACGCTGTTACTAGCCAGCTTTATTGGGTTATTCATCATGCAAGTACTAACAGGCGTCGACGCCAATAACCCATCGACTGAGGCGCTCTTGAAATGGGGTGCCAATGCATTGCCATTTACCATGGGCGATGAGCCGTGGCGCTTGGTCAGCAGTGCCTTTTTACACATTGGCTTGATGCATTTATTGTTTAATGGATTTGCCATGTATTTCTTTGGGCAGATTGCCGAGCCGATGTTTGGCTCAGCCAAGTTTCTGGCATTGTTTTTACTGGCGGCGATCGGGGGCAACTTACTGAATAACTATGTCACGTGGCACAGTATTGTAGAAGGAACTGGTCAACCGGGTCTATCGGCTGGGGCGTCAGGTGGTATCATGGGTATCGGCGCGGCATTATTGATAGCCGCGCTGTTTAAAATATCGGTCAATGGCATGGTGCTCAATCTTAAAAGCTTGATATTTATCATGGGCATTAACCTTGTTTATGGCTTTGCCGTACCGGGTATCGACAATGCGGGGCATATTGGCGGCGCGGTGACTGGCTTAGTGATTGCACTGGCATTCGCAATCGCCTACCGTCAGCGTATGACAATAGCGTTACGGAATATGCCTAATCCAGCTGCTTATGAAGACCGTTATCGAACAACTTATATCAATTTTCCAGCAAGCAGCGATACTGATTCTTCTGCTAATAATGAGCACTTTAATAATGTTGATTTTGACAATAACAGCAGTTTCCACCCCGACTCTGCTGTAAACTCACACTTAAATACTCATGCTAATCGCAGCCCCCTTAGTGAACAAGAAACACCGACCAAATCTATCCTTATTTGGCAATTACTACCATGGCTAATGATGCTACTGATTAGCATTGGCTTTATTTGGTGGTGGCAAGATATTCATGATCAAATACTACAAGTATTAAAAACCATTGAGTAAACCTTCATAGTTATTTATCATTGCTAAATAGTTCATGATAACAGCTTACTGGTTAGGTTTTCCTTACTCGCTTCTTACTATAAGTCAGAGCACTTTTAAACCGCTACGGTGTTACCCGCCCTAGATGTACTCAGTGTACTATCTGCGGTCGGTCGCCTTGTAGCGATTCTAAAATTCCTTGACTATACACGATTGCCCCCAATTATTTCATCCATTCACGAGACTCTATTATGTTTAAACCTGTAGCGCTACCTCATATTTCTACGCGTGTCATGCTTAGCGCATTAACGGCTACCGCGTTATTTAGTGTCGCCAGTATGTCCAATGCTGCACTTTTTAAGGACAATTTACCTACTGACCAAGACGCTGTATTAAGCGTGGGTGTCAACGTCATAGCCGTCAACTCAGCCTACGATATGGAAGACAGCCTCGATGTACGTGTGTTGCCAGGCGCGTTTTATGACAACAATAGATTCTATGTGCGTGGCGCTCAAGCCGGTGTCTATGCAATCAATGATGGCGTCAATCAGCTGTCTGCCTACGCCAAGCTTGCAGGCAACGATTTCGATCCTGATGATGCTAGAGGTGCATTACAAGGTCTTGATGAACGTAAGTCATCAGTAGAAGCTGGTTTAAGCTATCAACGCCGCACCCCTATCGGCGGCTTTCGCGCTCAGATAGGTACTGATGTGCTTGACCGTAGCGGTGGTAACACAGCTCGCTTGACCTATCTCGCTAGAATTACTAAAGACAAGCTAACGGTCTATCCAAGCATTGGCTTCGAATACAACGATGCTGACTATAATGAATACTATTATGGCGTCAGTGAAAAAGAGTCAGCGGAAACAGGCGTCGCCGCCTATAAGTCCAATTCGAGCTTAAATCCTTACGTTAACATTAGTGCCAACTATGATTTCAATGAACGTTGGGCATTGTTTGCCAATCAAAGCTTAAGCTATTTGCCGAATGAACAATACGATAGCCCAATGGTTGATTCGCGTACTGAGTCAACCTCGACGCTTGGTTTGCTTTATAAGTTTTAATTGAGCTTAGATATTTGATAATAAAAAGACTTTGCCGCGTGATGTGGCAAGGTCTTCTTGTTTAGTAGCTTTAGATGCAGGACGCGCCTAACAAGACGATAAAATATATAATTCTAAAAATATATGCGTAATAAGAAAAATAATAACTCAGTCTCTTTAAATGTATACTATTATATATATTATCTCTAAGGTAGTGAGTTATCGTGAGTCAGCAAGAACTAAAGGCTTTAGAAGATCAATTCAACCATATAATGAAAAATGATCCAAGTCCTGAATTTTATAGTCATTATCAGCAGTTGAAGCCTCATCTTGACAAGCTTGAAAGAGATATGGCTCAACGTAATAGTCTAGTAAAAGAAAAAGACTACGAATGGATGAAATGGCTTGTCGCCATAGCAGCTGGTGTATTTTCAGTGATCGTCACTCAAATATCTAAAATGTCATTACCATCAATAGAACAACTAATTTTACTTAAGATTGCTATATCAGCAAATGCACTTGGAATTGTTCTGGGCGCTATTTATCTATACACAGATGTAAAGCATGAAAAAGACTTGATTTGCAAGCTGCAAATTCAACGCTATTCCTTACTATTAGAGAATAAAAAAAGATACGAGAATGTCATATATTCTGATAGATTATGGTTTTCTGGGCTATGTAAACCACTGAGTTTAACTTGTTTTTTAATCTTTATTTTGATTTGGGTTGGTTTTATTTGGCAGATAAATATTTCAATTCCAGTACCATAGTGCTTTTCTTCAATAGCTACAAAATCAAAAACATATAAGTTTTGACATCGGATAAGTAAGCCTAAACAACTTCATTGAATGCTGAAAATTCTGACGCAAAAAGACCTTGCCGCGTAACGTGACAAGGTCTTTTTTATTTATAAATTCTCAGTGGAGCAAATATGACACTGCTACCAGAAAGACGAGTGCAAATTGTACTGCTCGTACATTAAGCGAGTCTGACGCCGTAGCACATCATTATTTGGTCTACTGCTTACTTAGGGTTTACCATATCAGCAGGAATAACCCACTCATCAAACTGCGCTTCAGTCAGCAATTCCAACTCAACCGCAACTTGCTTCAAGGTTTTGTTTTCTTTATAAGCCGTCTTGGCAATTTTCGCAGCATTCTCATAACCAACATGACGGTTAAGCGCAGTCACTAGCATTAATGAGTTATGCAAGAAATCATCGATTTTGTCTTTTACTGGCTGGATACCAACAGCACAATTTTCGTTAAAGCTATTGCACGCATCGCCAAGTAGTTTGATAGATTGCAATAAGTTAAATGCGATAACAGGCTTATAAACGTTTAGCTCAAAGTTACCTGACGCGCCTGCCATGCTGATAGCTACATCGTTACCCATGACTTGTGCCACAACCATGGTCATCGCTTCTGACTGGGTTGGGTTGACTTTGCCTGGCATGATAGATGAGCCTGGCTCATTTTCAGGGATAGTCAATTCGCCTAGACCACAACGAGGTCCTGATGCCAACCAACGTACGTCGTTAGCGATTTTATTTAAGCTACCTGCTAGAGTTTTCAATGCGCCAGAAGCAAATACTTCGGCATCACGAGCGGCTAGTGCTTCAAATTTGTTTGGTGACGTCACAAATGGCAAGCCTGTCAAGGTAGATAGTTGCTCAGCTGATTTTACCGCATAATCAGGATGGGCGTTTAGACCAGTACCAACCGCAGTACCACCTAATGGCAATTCATATAGACCTTGTAGTGCATTATCAATACGAGTCAATGAATGGTCAAGTTGGCTCACATAGCCGCTAAACTCTTGACCTAATGTCAAAGGCGTGGCGTCTTGCAAATGGGTACGACCGATTTTCACGATGCTATCGAATTCTTTCGCTTTGGCAGCTAGCGTATCGCGTAGGGCTTTTACCGCTGGAATCAATAAACCATTGATTTCACGAGCAGCGGCAACACGAATCGCCGTTGGGAAGCTGTCGTTGGTAGACTGTGCATGGTTGACATGGTCATTTGGGTGAATCGGCGTGTAGCTGCCACGCTCAGAACCAGCAATCTCATTAGCACGATTAGCAAGCACTTCGTTCATGTTCATGTTTGACTGTGTACCAGAACCAGTCTGCCATACGACTAATGGGAACTGATCGGTTAAACCACCGTTGATGACTTCGTCAGCGGCTTGCACGATTAAATCGCGCTTGTCAGCGTCGATACGCTCTAGGCTTGCATTGGTGATTGCAGCGGCTTTTTTGACCAGTGCCATTGCTTCAATCATTGGACGTGGCAACGTCTCGCCACCGATTTTAAAGTTCTCACGGCTACGCTGAGTTTGCGCACCCCAATAAGCGTCAGCTGGGACTTCCACGTTGCCCATGGTGTCTTTTTCGGTACGAGTTGCCTGATTCTGTGTCGACATAACTACCCTCTTTGATGGTTTGTTGTATAGCTGCTTCGAAAAAAGTGCAACACACGCTGCACATAAAGGAAAATACACTGTAAAGTGGCGTTATGATAGCATGACTAGACCGTGTTGAATATTCACAAATAGCCATTGCTAACGTCTAAAAGCAGCTGTCATCATCAAACTCACAAACTAGCGGATAGTATAGATATGCATCCTGAAACAAAAAACGTAGCGTCAGAGGAATCAGCCGTTAGCAACCCACCCAGACGACACTTCACTCGCCAACGCCGTCAATTAACTGACAGCGCGCGCAGAAATTTAGGACAAGCTGCCAGTTTACAGCTAGTCAAATTACAGCAGCGATTGCCAAAAAACGCACGCATCGGCCTATATTACGATGGCTTTGGTGAGCTACCTACTCAGCCAATATTAGACTGGTGTCAACGCTTAGGCTATTTACCTTATCTGCCTGTGGTTGGTTCGCTCGGTCGTACTAGAAATGGTAATGATGATAAACGTCTGCGCTTTGTGCCTATTTATCAGTCGAAACTGCTGAATATACCGACGCGCATTCATAGCTTAGGTATGAAGCAAAACCATCATCGCCGATTACTTTGGGCGCGAGAATTGGATGTGATTATCTGTCCGCTCGTGGCAGTAGACCTCAACGGCAATCGTATGGGCATGGGTGGCGGCTTTTATGACACGACGTTAGGCAAAGGCTATCGGTCAGGGGCGAAAAAGCCGTTAAAAATTGGCTGGTGTTATGACTTCCAAGTAGTCGAACAATTACGGCGGCAACCGTGGGATGTGCCACTAGATGGTTTAATTACACCAAGCGGCATAAGGTGGTTTTGATGAAAGACGATAAACAATCTGATAAAAAAGAATCCAGCGCTGATAATGTGGATGAATATTTGCAAGCGTTAGGTAGCGAGGATGCTAGAGAGTTGCGTTACTACAGTCAAGAGCAACCTTTTAGCTCTGATGAGATGACACGGCTAGTCAATGAAGAACGCTTGAATGAGTTGCTCGCACAAAGTGATGCGTTTTTGCGTGGTTTGAATGATGGGATAAAAGATTTTGAAAATGACAATAAAGACCCATAGAGGATTTGCAAAGACAACAATGAGCTACTTTCGCTCAAAACCACTAAGGGTAGTTTTTGCTATCTTGTGGATCATTTTCGTCGGTCTTATTATCACTTTAGGTTTTAGCACAGATCCCTATTTACTTCACGTTCAGAATATTCCTCTTCCGCATCCCTATCCTATAGAATTAGTCGTTATATTAATAATGGCAATGCTGTTTCATTTAAGCTTACTGGTGACTATGGATGTATATATGGATAGTCGCTGGAAGTTTTTCACTATGCTCGGGACTAGCATTTTATTTTTATTTGGTTTCGGTATGATGGCGATGCATGCACCGCCGTCATTAAGTGGGATGATTTTTTGGACGTTTTTGTCCTCTTTACTATTTTTATTTCTTTGCTTTTGGCAGGTCTATTTATTTGTTTTAAGGCGATTTTTTCGTAGAGAATCAGTTTAATAACAAGGTAATTGATATTTTAAAGCTGGGTTAAAAACCCAGCCTACACCAATCTCTACTTAACTTTGATAGCCTACAACACCATCGCCGCAATCCAACCAAATATCAATAATGGAATGTTGTAATGCAAGAATGTCGGCACCACACTGTCCTTGATATGGTCATGCTGACCGTCGATGTTTAGACCAGAAGTAGGTCCAAGAGTCGAATCTGATGCTGGAGAACCTGCATCGCCCAACGCGCCAGCCGTACCAATAATCGCCACGGTTGCCAATGGCGAAAACCCTAACGAGATACATAGCGGTACATAAATCGCAGCCAAAATAGGAATGGTCGAGAATGACGAACCAATACCCATGGTCACAATTAAACCAATTAACAGCATAATAAATGCAGCTATCGCTTTATTACCTGCGAATAATGACGCGGCACCATCAACTAATGGCTGAATCTGCTCAGTCGCTTTCATAACTTCCGCAAAGCCTTGTGCGGTAATCATAATAAAGCCAATCATCGCCATCAATTTGATACCGTCATTAAAGACTGTATCGGCTTCACTCCATTTAACGACGCCCGTCGCCATAAAGACGCCAAAGCCAAACATTGAGCCAAGCAAAAGTGAGTCAGTATACATCTGCACCACAAATGCCGTCACAATTGCGGCTAGCGCCACCAACGTTTTCATCTTGCTTTGTGTTTGCACACTAGCTGCGGTTTTGCTTAACGCGTCACCCTCTAACACTTCATCATGCGCAGCTTTATCGATTGCTAGCTGCTGATACTGGCGCGGTTTACGGTAGCTGATAAATACGGCGACGAGTAAGCCTACAAACATACCCAAAGCCGGAATTGCCATGGCTTTGGTGACTGAGATGTTACTGATATCAATGCCTGCTTCGCCGACGTTTTTCAGCATGATTTGATTGAGATAAATATCGCCAAAACCATACGGAATAAACATGTAAGTAGTCACAAGACCAAAAGTCAGCAGACAAGCAATTAAACGTCTATCAATGTGCATGCGATTGAAGGCGAGCAATAATGGCGGTACTAGCAATGGAATAAAGGCAATATGAATAGGGATTAAGTTTTGGCTGAAGCAGCTCATGGTGATTAAACCTGCAAACAGCATGTATTTAATCATGCCACTGGTGCCGCCCGCATCAATGCGTTTGATCACCGCCCCTGCCAGTGACTGTGGCAATCCTGAATGCGCAATCGCCACTGCAAAAGCCCCAAGCAGCGCATATGACAGCGCAATTTGTGCGCCATTTCGGATACCTTCTTGAAAGGCATTCAAAGTATCGGTCATACCCAAACCAGCGATGAGTCCGCCTGCCAGCGCACCGATTAATAAGCTGAGTACCACGTGTACACGCGCCAAAGACAGCCCTAGCATGATGACGACTGCCAGCAGTACCGCATTGATGGTCATATATTGCCTCTTATTCTGTCTGCTATAGCCTGATTAAGACCTATTAATATCTCATGGGCGATGGATATCACCCTCGCCTCTAAACTGCTTGACGCTAAAACCACCGTTTAAGACGCGCGTCAGTTTACCTTATTTTGCACACAAATCCTACGCACAGAACCCAATAGGTGTTAGCTACGCACTTCTTACCAATGCTCTGTATACATTGAATGTCAGCTAATATTTAAAATTATGAATAACAATATGACTCGTAGTCTTTAGATAGATATAACTATTTTGCGCAGATAAGCGTGTGACTTTGCCTACAAGCCTTGCAATTTTATCGGTGAGCACCATTTATCTAAACATGAACCACGAACTTGACTTTACAAGTCTGGTGAACGAGGAAGAATATATGAGTGAACATAAAATTGCCCAAGACAATATCGACATCGATGTCGACGTTTCATCTACTATCGCTGATGATCAAGAGCGAGACAACGCGCCTGACGATACGACAGGTGATGTAGCTGCAACAGCTGATCGCGTTGAAGATGGTGATAGCAAAGATAGTGATGATAAAGATAATGATGACGACAACACTATTGAAGACGATGACGCAAAAGACGATAGTATAAAAGGTGACGGTACTGAAAACTATTTACCACTACTGGCATTGCGCGACGTCGTCGTTTATCCGCACATGCAGATTGCCTTGTTCGTCGGTCGTGAGCCATCGGTAAAGGCCGTTGAATTGGCACAGGCTGAGTATGGCAATAAAGTCTTGGTCGTGGCACAAAAAGACTCGCTGACTGAAGACATTGATCAAGACAACTTGTATCAGTACGGTACGGTTTGCCGCATCGTCAGTACCATGCCGCATGACAGTGATGAGAACTGCATCAAAGTATTGATCGAAGGTCAATATCGTGCGCGCGTTGATACTATAGAAAATCACGATACATTATTAATGGCAAGCTTTGAGCGTGCTGACCTTGATGTCAGTATGGATGAGAGCCAGCAGAAAAACACGATTCAAGCATTAACCACACTGTTTGAAAGCTACGCAGATGCACGTCTGCGTAATGCTCGCGAGCTGACTCGTGTGGCAAAACGTATCGATGACTTGCTTGAGTTGGTATATTTCATCTCGACCCGTGTATCGATGGATTTAGATATTAAGCAATCATTCTTAGAAAATGATGATCTTAAAACCCATATCAATACCTTAACCGAATATTTGGTTAAGCAGAGTGCTGAACAAAATATCGAGCAAGATATCCAAGAAGCTGTCCGCCAGCAAATGGAAGACAATCAGCGCGAATACTTCTTAAACGAGAAGATGAAAGCCATTAAAAATGAGCTGTCAGATATGAATGACGGTGCGTTTGATGGCGAAGATGATGTGGCTGAGCTAGAGCAGCGTCTAGAAGATGCCGACTTGCCAGAAGATGTGCGTAAAAAAGCGGATCAAGAGCTGAAAAAGCTCAAAATGATGCCACCTGCCTCGAGTGAGTCGTCAGTGGTGCGCAACTATATTGAATGGATTTTGGACACACCGTGGAATGCCACAACCAAGGTTTCCATCAATTTAGAAAAAGCAAAAACGGTATTGGACGAAGATCATTACGGCTTGCAAGATGTGAAAGATCGCATCTTAGAATACCTCGCCGTGCAATCAAGAGTGAAAAAACTTCGCGGTCCGATTCTTTGTTTAGTCGGTCCTCCAGGTGTTGGTAAAACCTCATTAGGCGAGTCGATTGCCCGTGCGACTGGTCGTAAATTTGTACGTATGGCGCTTGGCGGCGTGCGTGATGAAGCGGAAATCCGTGGTCATCGCCGCACTTATATCGGCGCGATGCCGGGTAAAGTTGTTCAATCGCTGGCCAAAGTTGAAGTTAAAAACCCGCTGTTTTTGTTAGATGAAATCGATAAAATGGCGCAAGACTTCCGCGGTGATCCAGCCTCAGCATTGCTTGAAGTGTTAGATCCCTCACAGAACGATACGTTTAACGACCATTATTTAGATATGGATTTAGATTTATCGCAAGTGATGTTTATCTGTACTGCCAACAGCATGGATATCCCGCCTGCCCTGCTTGACCGGATGGAAGTCATTCGTCTGCCGGGCTATACCGAAGAAGAAAAGGTCAATATCGCGCAGAAGTATCTTGTGCCAAAAGCGATCAAGAATAACGGTCTCAAAGAAGGCGAAATTGAGATTGTAGAAGCGGCATTACATAGCATCGTGCGTAGCTATACCCGTGAAGCCGGTGTGCGTAACCTTGAGCGTGAAGTCAATAAAATCTGCCGTAAAGTGGTTCGCGGTTCGGTTGAAAGCCATGGCGCCCGCGCTCCGAAAAAAGCAGAACGTCAGCTGGTTGTGGTCGATGACAAAAATATCGATGATTATCTCGGTGTCCATCAGTACGATTATGGTCTGGCTGAAGAAGAGCCTGAGATTGGTCGTATTACGGGGCTTGCTTGGACGCAAGTCGGTGGTGAGCTACTTACTATCGAAGCGGTGGCGATGAAAGGTAAAGGCGAGCTAAGCTTTACCGGTTCGCTCGGTGACGTGATGAAAGAATCGATTCGCGCTGCCATGAGCGTGGTACGTGCTCGCGGTGATAGCTTAGGTATTGATTATGAAACCTTTAAGACGACTGACGTCCATGTGCATATGCCAGAAGGCGCGACCCCGAAAGATGGCCCATCAGCTGGTGGTGCTCTTACCACAGCGCTAGTCTCTGCATTGACGGGCATTGCTATTCGTCCAGATATCGCTATGACGGGTGAGATTACACTACGCGGTAAAATCCTGCGTATCGGTGGTCTCAAAGAGAAGCTACTAGCTGCTCATCGAGGTGGAATCAAGCATGTGTTGATTCCAGCGACTAATGAGCGTGACTTAGCTGATATCCCTGATAACGTCAAAGCCGGTCTGACTATTCAGCCAGTGGCAACGATTGATGAGATATTGAAGGTTGCCTTGGTCAGTATGCCAGTTCCTCTTAAGCTTGCGAAAGTCACAGTCGATAAAACCTCAAGCAAAGCATTGCATAACTAATTGATTATTTGATATTCAATTCTTAAGAAATAAGAGCCGCTCATTACTATAATGAGCGGCTTTTTTTTGGCAAAAATAAAGAACATCTTTAATAATACCTTATGCTATATTTTAGACAAATGTTTATTTGGTAATAGCTATAATGTTAAACCACCTGATTTTAAACCGCTTAACGCTATCTTTATTGCTCGCTATCTCTTTTCCAGCAGCGCTAATAGGTTGTCAGTCTAATATTGCAAAAGATAATTCTACACCTGCTAACTCAATAGTGACTGGCTCTAGCACTTCTGCTCCAATATCATATCAGCCCATCATAAAAACTGAAAAGCTGGAAGAAAAAATTGTAGTGGTAGCTGATGAAACAGCTAATGAAGTTATGACGCTGCAATGGGCAAGTAATTATTATTGGCAGTTAACACAAGTTAAAGACAAAAAAAGTAACGCTATTAATATTAACACTGACGCGCCGATTACTTTAGAAATTGCGCCCAGTTCGTTAAGCTTGTTTCAAGGCTGCCAACATTTTGCTATCAAATTCGTATGGATGTCCGCACCGCCTTTTGAGTATGGTAGCGAGCTTAGAGAAAGATCCTCGACCTGCGAAAGTGCTACTGAAAATAAAGTAAGTAACACAAATATCAAAAAGTTATTTCCTAACGATAATAATATTATTAAGTTAGATGTTGAGCTATTACCAGTCGCAAAAATCAAACTCGTTAATACTCAAATGGCATCGAAAAACTTGGTCATTAAAATCGAAAATGGCAATACGTTAACATTTGATGGTACGCCTAGGACATTTAAAGAACCGACTGGACTCCCTATTGATAAGGCATTATTAGAGCACTATGACTGGCGGCTGGTTAGCGCCGTTCGTAATACTTTTAATGACAAAGGGCAGGTAATATCTCGAGAGTCTATTGGTCATTTTTATCATCCAGAGTTTCCAGTGTCGCTAAAATTTAGAGGGTATGACGATAGTCAATACGCATTTTTTAGTTCTAGCTGCAATGGTATCGGTGGTCCTTATATTTTGATGAAAGATTATACATTGCTAGTTGGCTCGGGACCACAAACGCTCATGGGCTGCGGTGTTACTGGTAATAGAATTGAGGGCGAACTTGCTAAGCTTATCAGTAATAGCCAGAGCACTCTTAGTTTGAGTTTGCAACCTTCACAATCAATATCGCCAACAGCAGACGATCAGACTGATATGTCTCGCTATAATTTATTGCAAACGATGGAGACTGGCGAAACTCTAGTATGGCAAAACGAAGTAAAAACAATCCCGTAAACAATTTAAAACCCATACGATACTTACATTTATTAACCGATTGTTGCGCAGTTGATGAATAACTATATCTAATCCTTAGCTATACTGATGACGACATTAACGAATGTTTATAGAAATCAAAAGATACTTACCTATAAACCTTCAAGAGTTAGCTTTTTATCAAAAATAACTAAATATTAAAAATAATTGGAGATAATAATGAATAAGACAATGCTTGCAAGTGCCCTATTATGTGGTTCAGCGTTAGTAATGACGGGTTGCCAAACGGTCGAAGGTCAAATGCAAACTGGCAATCCACTTAGCCAACCTGCCTTAAAATCTACTATCAATGCAGTCGCTGGTAATAAAAATGAAGTGGGTCAAGTATTCTTACGTCCAGTTGATGGCGGCGTACAAGTCTACGGTAAGCTGATGAATTTGCAGCCGGGCAAGACGGTATCATTACATATTCATGAAACAGGCAGCTGTGCTGATATGGGTAAAGCAGCAGGTGGTCACTTTAATCCTGACAATAAGCCTCACTCTAATCCTGATGATATGAATGGTCATGCTGGCGACTTGCCTAACCTGACTGCCAATGCAGATGGCGTGGCTACTATTAACTATGTGAATAAGAAAATCTCTGTCGCTGATGCAGGTAAATATAGCGTTAATCGTCTAGCCTTTATCGTGCATAGCGGTGCTGACGACTATACTAGCCAACCAGCTGGTAATGCAGGCGACCGCGTTGCTTGCGGTATCATCGAAAAGAACTAATAGCATCTGAGATTAGCTGTTATTGATATCACAAATATGAATAGCACAAAAAAACCTCTTAGATTCTAAGAGGTTTTTTTGTTTAAAATTTTATAGCTTAAAACAATATTGATGATACAAAAGCTCATATATTAACAATCAATCACCAAGGTAAAAAGTAAAGGAGACTTATTCCTCTACCCACTTGCCATTACGCCAATACACACCCCAACGTGTGGCCTTACCGTTTTTCTCAGAGCCGATATATTGCTCTTTCTTTTTACGTGACCAGCGTAAGATGGTGGGATTACCATCTGGATCTTCATCTGGACCTTCAAACAAATACTGGAATTTATCTTCCATTTTATCTTTGATTTCGCGTAGCTCAGCCAGCTTTGGTGCGCGTGTCTCGCGTACTTTCGGGAATTTAGACGCCGCCAAGAACATCCCAGCTGCCCCTTCACGCAAGATAAAGTAATCATCGTGCTTGGTTGATTTCAGCTCTGGCAGATGAATAGGATCCATGCGCGGCGGTGCGGCTTCGCCTGTTTTTAGCACTTTACGCGTATTATCACATTGCTGACAAGCGAAGTAAGGACCAAAACGTCCCGTCTTTAGCTCCATTTGTCCATCGCACTTATTACAGTCAATGGTTGGAGAATCAGAGCCAGGCACTTCGAACTTGCCTTCTTCTAAGACATAACCATCACAATCAGGATTGTTACCACACACATGCAGTTTCAGACCGCCATCGACGATATAACCATTCATTGCCGTGCTACATTTCGGGCAACGCTTTTTCTCCATCAAATCGCGAACTTCTGCCGCTTCATCATCGCCTTCTGCCTCATCAAGATTGGCAAAAGCTTCGACGGGCATTAAATTCTTAGTGCCTTTACAGCGCTCTTTTGGCGGTAAATTATAGCCAGTACAACCTAAGAATACACCCGTTGAGCCAGTACGTAATTGCATTGGACGATCGCAAAGATCGCAATGCACGTCTGGTACGTCAGTTGGATCATTTGGACGCATACCGTCTTTTTCTTTGGCGCGATCAAGCGTTGTTTTGAAGTCGCCATAGAAATTATCGAGGACATCTTTCCAATCTGTATCACCTTCTGCGACATGGTCAAGCTTGTCTTCTAGCGCGGCGGTAAAGGTATAATCCATCAAATCTGGGAAGCTTGCGGTTAGTCTGTCGGTGACGATATCACCCATTTTTTCAGCAAACAGGCGCTTGTTCTCAAGCTTTACATAGCCGCGATCTTGAATGGTCGAGATGATAGACGCATAAGTTGATGGACGACCGATGCCCTTTTTCTCAAGCTCTTTCACCAAACTTGCCTCGGTATAGCGCGGTGGCGGCTTGGTGAAATGCTGACTCGGATCGAGCTTATCTAGTATTAATTTATCGCCTTTTTTCACATCTGGTAATAAGGTATCGTCAGTTTTTGCCGGTGGCATAACCTTGGTGTAACCATCAAATACTAACGTACGACCACGTGCTTTTAGCTCGACATCATTGGCAGCGACGAATAGATTCACTGACAAATATTTTGCTGGCAGCATCTGACAAGCGACAAACTGACGCCAAATCAGCTCGTACAGGCGGATGGCATCACGCTCGACCCCTTTAAGCTGCGTTGACTTCATATTGACGTTAGAAGGACGAATCGCCTCATGCGCCTCTTGTGCGCCTTGTTTGTTGCCGTAGAAATTTGGCTTTTCTGGTACGTATTTTGCGCCATAGCTGTCTTCGATATAGCCACGTACCGCAGCAAGTGCATCACCAGATAAGAAAGTCGAGTCGGTACGCATATAAGTAATATGACCCGCTTCATATAAGCGCTGTGCCAAAATCATGGTCTTTTTAACTGAAAAGCCCAATCGTGTGCTGGCTGCTTGCTGTAATGTCGAGGTGATAAATGGCGCACTCGGACGCGACTGCGTTGGCTTCTCTTCACGCTCTTTGACGATAAAGTCACTTGAGTTAAGAATTTCTAAGACTTTATCTGTCTGCTCTTTATTGACGAGCTTAAGCGTTTTGCCGCCTTGCTTGGTCGCCTCTAAGCGAATCGCAATTTGCTCAGCGTCCTTTTTGCTACTGGCAACGTGAGTATCGGCATGAATTTGCCAATACTCTTCTGGTATAAAGGCGCGAATTTCATGTTCTCTTTCTACGACCAGACGCATAGCAACGGACTGGACGCGACCTGCAGAGAGACCACGAGCAACCTTTTGCCACAGCAACGGCGATACCATAAAGCCAACAACACGGTCTAAAAAGCGCCGTGCTTGCTGAGCATTGACACGATCGATATCAAGTTTGGATGGCTGCTTAAAGGCATTTTGAATGGCAGATTTGGTAATCTCATTAAAAACCACGCGCTCATACTTACTGTCAGCGCCGCCGATGACTTCTTTAAGATGCCAAGCAATCGCCTCACCCTCTCTATCCATATCCGTTGCCAGATAGATTTTGTCAGCGTCTTTGGCTAAAGCTTTCAGCTCTTTGATAACCTTAGTCTTATTAGGTAATACTTCATAAACTGCTGCCCAGTCATGTTCTGGATCGACGCCCATGCGCCGTACCAATGCTTGCTGGTTTTTTTCTTCTTTGCTTAGACTGTCATCTTTTTTGGTCGTTGTTGGTTTTTTTGCACTTTTGCTTGCGCCAACCGGTAGATCACGGACATGACCAATACTGGAGCGCACGATAAAGTCATCGCCAAGGTATTTATTGATTGTTTTTGCCTTGGCAGGTGATTCTACAATCACCAAAGACTTGCCCTTTGGACTGCCTTTGGGATTACCAGCAGCGGGCGCTGGACTTTTTTTGGTTGCGGTTTTTGCCATATGTGACGACACCATTATTATATGAGTAAATTAAAAGTAAGAATAAATACAGCAGCATGGCAATTTATAATTGTGAGTTATAGTAGCGCGGTGAATCATTATAGTAATAGCTGCTTAAAAAAACGTTTATAAAACAAACAATAACCATAAGATAAAGAGTCAGTTATAAAGACGTTACACTGCTAAGCGTTACACTGTCAACTGTAAATGACTGAGAGTTTGCCAAAAGTGCTTGCATATTGCTTATAAATGGAGATTAAAAAATGATTTTCTACCTTATAGCCGTTTTATAGGCGCTTTTGCATCTCTGACGCCCATTGTTCAAGCTGTTTTTTGAGCACCAACAAATCTGCTTCAATCAATTTTTGCTGATAAGCGGGATTGGATGAAGGACGCACATAAGCGATATCTTCCCAATAAATCACGATACTATTTGCCTTAGTCAGCAAACCTTTAACAAACGGCTCAATACTGACTGGCAAGTCTAGCGGCGCTTTATCCAAGCTAAAATTGGTCTTCTTGATAATCGTATTATTAGTGCTGTTATTAGCACGAATCGCACTTGGAATCGTGAGCTTAACATCATCTTTGCTTGTATCGACAAAACTACTATCTGGTCGCCATTGCCCATCAATCACTTGATAGCGCGTGTGCGGCAGCTGCACATCATCTAACACTAAACAGTATTGACCTAACATTCCACGCCCATATTCGTTGTCTTTACCTTTGATCCAATCAGGGCAACTCACCAGCTTTGGATTCAATTGTAAACGACGCGCGGTCATGCGCAGCTTATCCAAACGCTGATCGATACCGTTAGGTTTGAGCGCCATCATACTCCCTAATACAAATAGTACAATGATAACGCCAATGAATGTTCCCATGATGGTCCGGCCTTTTGGATAAATGAAAATGTACTAAAAAATAAAACCGCTACTATCTATACAACAGGCTACAACAAAGACAGTGATTGCTCAGCTAACTATAAAAAAGCCATCATTAATTGTTTGAACAGTAACTTTTTAACCAGTCATTTTCTAACCAGTAGCGTTCTAATGAGCGGCTGTTTCACGAATGATTGTCTAAATACTGGCTACTATATAGAAGCTTATAATGAGCACGAACCGTTAAAAATCAAGCATGATGAGTTGATAACCATCAACCACTCACGTTTTCGAATCTCGATGGTTCGGCTATATGTACTAATAGATCAAACACTTAACTCGAATAAAAAACAGCATAATAACGAGATACAAAAAGTTGTCATCATCAAAAAGTGCTATGATAAACCATAATTTTAAACGCGCGCAGGTTTATTATGAATTATCTTCTTAAGCGAAACTCATCGACCGCTTCACTAGCGAGCAAATGTGTCCATAAACTCATGAGTAAAACTGGGCTTACCCTCTCGCTAGTAGGCGCTGCCTTATTTACCCTATCAGGCTGTGCAACGACGCAAAGTCTCACCCCGCAGCAATGTCAGGAAAGCAACTGGCAAGAAGTCGGCTACACTGATGGCTTACAAGGGCGTTCAGGTGCTTATTTCGGTCATTACGCTGATAGCTGCGCAAAGGTAGGTGGTCCCATGCCCAACCGCATACAATGGGAGCAAGGGCGACAGCAAGGTCTCAAAAGCTACTGCACCGAGCTCAATGCTTATAAACTTGGTCGCGAAGGCTACGACTGGCAGCCCGTTTGTCCGCTCGAAGGCATCGAAAAGCTAGAAGAAGCTTACGCGCAAGGACGTTACTATTATATCCGTCAACGTGATCTCGATTACCTACGTTCGCCTTATCCGTTTGGCTACGGGCCTGGGCGCTTCGGTTACGGCTATCATCCCTTTGGCTATGGCTGGTAAAAAGAAAACCCCAATGAGTACTTAATTTGAGGTTTAAGTACTCATTGAGGCTGGAGAAAAGTTTATTATTTTTGTTTTATTATTATATTAGCTACCTTTTCGATGGTTGGCTATCTAGCAAACATCATATGATGATCACGTCTTTTATAGACTCACCTTATTCATTGACAAAGGCTATCTTTGTAAGTCCTGCTTGACTGGCAGCGGCTAGCACTTGAGCGACCGTGTCATACTTACTGTCTTTGTCAGCACGCAATTGTACAGAAGGGTCTTTACCTCCAGCACTTTGCTGTTGTAACCGTGCCTCTAACTCCTCCATGCTAATCGCATCGCTGTCCCAAAATATCCCTGCGTCTTTATCGATGCTAATTTGAATAGCCTCTGGTGGCGCCTCATTTAACGCAGCACTGGTCTTCGGCAACTCTAATGGCACTGTCGGATTCAGTACGGTCGCCGTCAATAGAAATATAATCATCAATACCAGCATGATGTCGATAAGCGGAATGAGGTTCATCTCACTCATACTTTGACTGTCATCATCACCCAATTGAAATGCCATAATTACTCTCAATACATTTGGTTATTCGCAATATAGCTCGCTTGACTATCGCCTAACGGACTGTCCCATCAATGGATAATCGTTAAGGCTGCGACGTGGCTGAATTATGATAATGAGTCACTTGCTGAGCATCTGCTGTGTTTGAGTGCATACCCTTTGCTAACGAATCTTGGGTAACAGTCGATTTGCTGTCCGTTAACGGCTGCTGGGTAACGACCATTTCGGCAGAACGTGCTAATAAGTCATGCGCTCTATCGTTGGCGTGATACATCACACGGCGATTGATACGCACTGCAAGGTTATAAAACACCACGGCTGGAATCGCCACGGCGATCCCCAAACCTGTCATGATAAGTGCCTCACCGACTGGCCCTGCCACTTGTCCCAAACCCGCTTGCCCACTCATGCCAATGTTATGTAGCGCATGAAAAATCCCCCATACCGTCCCAAACAAACCGATAAATGGCGCAATTGCGGCTGTCGTCCCAAGAATAGGTAAGCCGCGCTCGCTGGCAAAACGGTAACGACCAATATGCTTGAGCAAGATCTGTTCAGTAACCAAACGGCGAGTAGTGGCATCTGCTGCTATCATCTCAGCCTGTTTTACTTGAATCTGTTGACTCAAATCATCTGCAACATTGGCGGCCAATTTGCGGCTTTGTAGCACACGAATGATGCCTGTCACCCAAGAAAGAATAGATAAAGCAAGCAACAAAAAGAACAAAGTTTTTGTCACCATGTCGCTGATTTGCCAGTATTGCATAAAGTCCATGTCAGACTCCTTCGTCTTTTGTATTATGGCTTAAGATATCGATCATTATTTTTATAACGTTAGATGTAAATAATCAATATATTCAAGATATTACGTAACTAACAGGCACAGACACCCTACCTCTCACCGCTACCCCATTGCGTATAAATGGGGTCAGTTTAGCTTTCTTTATAGCTCTTATAATTTTATTATCTACGCTGCTGATACCTGTACTTGGAGAGATAGATACTTTCGTAATATTACCTTTTTCATCCACTGTGATTGCTGCTGTTACTGATATACTTCCTTTCTTTTTAAGGCTTCTTTCATTCGCGAGGAAACCAAGTTGAGGCTCACTTCGCCAGCTGGCTTCACTAGCGCCGAAACTTACTGGACCTGTATCCACAGGTGATTGTGTTTCTTGTTGATTACCACCTTCATTACCGCCTCCAGTATTCTTTGAGCTATCCCCAACACTACTTGGCTTGTTTACACCTTGGTTACTGTTTGTACTAGTATCAATTGTAGGTTTTTGAGCAGTAGGCTTGTTTACTTTGATAACAGTAGTCGTACTATTATCTACCACTCCTCCCAGATTTGGCTTCTCATTATCAGCAGGTTTATTATTTATACTTTCAGATGGAAGCTCATCAGTTGGATTATGATTGCTAGGTGATGGCGCTGGTGATTTTTTGTTACTTGAATCTTTGGGAGTTTTAGTCTGTTTTACAGTACTAGGCGCAGTAACTGGCTTCGCTTTAGGCTTAGTATCAAGCTTCCTAACTGGTTCAGGTTTTTCCTCTTCCACCTTTATCTCTTCAACCTCAACAGGTGGTGGCGTAACCAGCTCTATTTCGATAGGCGGTGTGTCTTTTTTTGGTTCAACTTTTATATCAGGCGTCTTGATCGCCACCAATGCGACTGCCGTCAGCACGTGCAAGCCCACCACTATAATAATAGCTGCGAGTATCAATTTAAGTGGTGGCGCGTCTAAATCCGTTGAACTCATAACACCCTAATATTCATTAACCGAGGTAGAATGGCGTAGATAATAATGCAAACGATAATTATTATCAATAATAAATTTATAATAATTTTGCTTATCAGGCAAATAATCGGCCAATCATTTAGCGTTATTAATAAGCAAAATCTGCTTAGTCATTCGACCATTCTATCTCGAATATCGCTATACAGACTTATTGTGCCAAGGCAGTCAAACCCCATGAATACGGTGACGTAATAAAAACCATTATCATTTGTATTGATAATGAGTCTCAATTAATTTATCATAGCCCCTAATCGACTGCGAATCTTTAAGATTACAAAATCTCAAGATATTAAGGCATGTTGAACATCTCAATAGCTAAGCGTAAAAACAACCCATAAAAAATCATAACGTCAAAAGTAATACCGTCGAGCATTGTATGGTGTGAAGCATCACATCGATGAAGTTCTTTTTACTTTTATATGACCGATTATTTGATACATCCTTTGTCCAACCAGCTGATATACCGAGTTATTTATGTCTATTACTTTATTGCCTAACCGCTCTACTCCTTTTTTCAAACGCCCTTTACTGACTGCCATGGTGACCGCTCTGGTTGCTACGATCAGTGTGACAGGTTGTAGCTCACCTGAATCTAACGACTCCGAGCCCGCGGACGCTAAGACTGAAAATCAAACAGCAGATAATGCCTCAAATGTCGCTAATAACGATGCGGTCTCTGTTGAAAAAATCACGGTCGACACGGTAAAAGGTAATGTCGACTTGGCAATGAATCCATCGCCGTTGGTGGTCTATGATATGACGTTGATGCAGGATTTGGCCGCGCTTGATGTTGCTGTCGATGGCATGCCAAGCGGTCTAAAATTAGACAATTTACACTCTAAAACACAGCCTGAACCAAAAACAGTCGGCACCGTATTTGAGCCAGATCTTGAGGCGTTGAACGCGATGCAGCCGCAAGCTATCTTGGTCGGCTCACGCATGGCAGAAAAATATGATGCGCTGTCCAGTATTGCGCCAACGCTCGACATGACGATTGATACGGCAAATATCTATGAATCGAGCAAGCAGCGTTTGCATGATTTGGGTGCATTGTTCGGTAAAAGTGCTCAAGCAGCGAAACTGCAAGGTAATATCGATGGGCTCATTGATGAGACCAAAACATTAACCAAAGATAAAGGTAAAGGCTTAGTGGTCATGGTCAATGGCAATAAGCTGTCTGCCTACGGCGACAAATCCCGCTACGGTTTTATCCATACCGTGCTAGATATTCCGATGGCAGATGACCAAATCGCCGATGCGCGCCACGGTCAGCCAATCTCGTTTGAATACATCCAAAAAACCAATCCAGACTGGTTATTCGTCGTCGATCGCAGTGCCGCCATTGGTGAAGATGGTGCTGGTGCCAAAGCCGTATTGGACAATCCATTGGTCGCGCAAACCAACGCATGGAGTAAAAATCAAGTGGTTTACCTTAGCCCAGACTCATATCTTGCCTTTGGCGGTTATTATCAATGGATGCAGGATTTGACGACCATTAAAGAGGCTTTTGCTAACGCTAAATAAATGATGCGTTAAATAAGCAATATGCTACACAAGCAACATGTTAAATAAGCGTCATTCGTTTTTAGGCAACTGTCATCACTGTCAGTTGCCAACCCTAACTTTAAGCCAGTAGCTGATATGCCATTATTTTCCTCTCGTGCGCAGACCAGCGTTAAAGCCCGCCCTACTTTACCAGCCGCATCAACGAGTTGGCAAAAAAGCGCAAGCCATGGTCTAAGTTCTAAAAATCGCCGTGCTTCTATACCGCCGTGGGTCATCAACACGGGCAGCCTCATTATTATGGGGCTTTTGGTGTTATTAAGCTTATCAATTGGGGTGGCTGATTTTTCATGGTCAGGTATATTTCACAGCCTTATCAACCATAGCGCCAACTCCGATAGCTCACTGCTACTGGTCAGTCGCCTACCGCGTACCATCGCTATTATCTTGACCGGTGTTTCCATGGCAGTTGCTGGGATGATTATTCAAGTGGTGCTCAAAAACCGCTTCGTTGAGCCATCGATGGTCGGTGCAACTCAAAGCGCCGCACTGGGATTATTGGTGGTTAGTCTGCTATTTCCAGCCAGTGCGCTCATTGTCAAAATGGGCGTGGCTACCATCGCCGCAGTATTTGGCATGATGCTGTTTATGCTGCTGATTCATCGTATTCCGCCGACGGATTTTTTGATGATCCCGCTAATTGGTATCGTCTTCGGTGGCATTATCGAGGCAGTGACGACCTTTATCGCCTATCAAACAGAATCGTTACAGATGCTCAGCGTTTGGCAGTTTGGTGATTTCTCTGGCGTCTTAGCAGGTCGTTACGAGCTGTTATGGCTGACAGGCGGATTGTGCGTGCTGGCGTATATCATTGCTGACAAGCTGACCATCGTCGGTTTGGGTGACAATATCGCGCTGAATTTAGGCATCAGCAAACGACAAGTGACGTGGGTTGGCGTTGGTATGGTGGCGATGATGAGTGCGGTTGTCGTTGTCACCGTTGGCATGATTCCTTTTATTGGTTTGGTCGTGCCTAATATCGTCAGCCGATTGATGGGAGATAAATTGCGCCGTAGCTTACCAGCGGTGGCATTATTGGGCGCTTCGGCAGTGCTATTGTGCGATATTATTGGGCGCTCGATTCGCTATCCATTTGAAGTGCCTGTTGCGACGGTTTTTGGGGTAGTCGGTACGGTACTGTTTTTATGGCTATTATTACGTGCACCTGCTGAACAATAAAATAACTCGCCATAAAGTTTTTATTCATAATGACTGATCAAACCTCTTTGCCTCTTCTCTCTCTTTTATCGTTGTTTTGTCTGATTAGATAAGCCTAGCACTATAGGATTTACGCATGTTTTCACCGTCTAAGCCTAGCGCCACAGCCAATAACACTATAGATGACAGTGCTTCAGAAAATAACGACAAAACTACTTTTGGACAAATTTTTGTTGCGCGACTCTGGACATTTATAGCTGGTCACCCAAAATCCATTGCCGCTATCATATTGCTGATCTCAACCATCCTATTTTTGACAGTCAACGTCAACGGCCATTGGGACTTTGCGCTACCACTGCGAGGTAAAAAGTTACTGGCGTTAATGGTCGTCGGTTATGCGATTGGCGTATCGACCTTATTGTTTCAAACCTTGACGCACAACCCTATCCTGACGCCATCACTGTTGGGTTTTGACTCGCTATATGTTTTATTACAAAGCCTGTTGGTTTTCTTTTTGGGCGCAATAAGTTTTACCAGTATCAATCCTCTTGCCAAATTCACCCTTGAAATTGTTTTAATGTTTGGCGCGTCATTATTGTTATTTAAGCTGCTATTTTCAAAAAGCAGTCAGGATCTGACACGACTGATATTGGTCGGCGTGATATTTGGGGTCTTGTTTCGTAGCTTATCAGCCCTGATTGCCAGATTGATCAATCCTGATGATTTCGTCGTCGTGCAATCTGCCAGTTACGCACAATTCAATACAGTCAATCCTCAGCTGCTTGGTATCAGCATTGTTATCTGTGCCATTAGCGCACTGTTTATCTGGCGCTGGCGTTATCAATGTGACGTATTGATGCTTGGCAAATCACAAGCCATTAACCTCGGTATCAACTATCAACGCTTGGCATTTGGGCTATTAACGGTCATTGCGGTATTGGTCGCCACGGCAACCTCATTGGTCGGTCCAGTGACCTTCTTTGGGCTGTTGGTTTGTGCGCTAACCAATCGTATCGCTCGGCATATGTATCACAGCGAGCGTCTGATATTGGTCTGTTTGGTGGCGATGATTTGCTTGGTACTCGGTCAGACGATATTTGAGCAACTATTGGGCATGGCGGGTGTGCTATCGGTCGTCATTGAATTGGCTGGTGGCTTGGTATTCTTAATATTGATTTTTATGACTCAGCGTCGTTAATACCGCGCTGATTTAATAGTCATTGACCTAATAGCCAATCATCTAAAAATCATTGAAATATTGGTAAGAAAATCAGATCCTTTGTAAAAATAAGAATTATTATGATTAAACTCAATAACATCTCGCACCATATTGGCAAACAGCAAATTCTTCATAACATTACGTTGTCGTTACCAAGCGCACAAGTGATTGCTCTGATTGGCCCCAATGGGGCGGGTAAATCTACCTTATTTTCGGTGATGGCACGCTTGCAACCGTTACAGTCGGGACAAGTCAGTTTCGCTGTAGATAATGAGGAACGTGATATTGCTAGCTGTCATGCGCGAACTTTGTCCAAAACTGTTGCGATGCTTGGGCAAGATAACCACGTACAAGGGCGACTACGCGTGCATGAGCTGCTGATGTTTGGGCGCTACCCTTATCATCAAGGGCAACCAACGGCTGATGATCAGCAAAAAGTGCAAGAAATTATCGAACGTTTTGAGCTTGCGCCATTAGCCGAGCGTTTTTTATCGACACTATCAGGTGGTCAGCGTCAGCGGGTATTAATTGCGATGATCGTTTGCCAAGATACGCCGTACTTATTGCTCGATGAGCCATTGAATAATTTGGATATGTACCATGCTGGTCGCCTAATGCGTGAGCTACGCGAGTTAAGCCATAGCCAGCAAAAAACCGTGGTCATCGTGCTGCACGATATCAATCAAGCTGCGCAGTTCGCCGATACCGTGGTCACTATGAAAGAGGGTCAGGTAATGGCTGTCGGTCAACCTGCAGAGGTCATCACCCAAACAACCATGAAGGATCTGTATAACGTCGATGTTACCGTACTCAATCATCAAGGTCGCCCAGTGATTGTCGATGCGGTTTAAGTACAGAGCTTTGCAAACAATAAAAGGAATTGTTGATGCATAAAATCCTATTGAATCATCGATGGATAAATTACAAAAACTTATCCCTATTAATTTTAATCATTAGCTTTTGTCTATGCATTTATTACGCTGTGAATAAAAAGATAGCAGATACCCTGTTTTGGTTAGGCATGACTTTGTATGTTCTAAGGTTGGTGGTTATTCCGATGGATTTTACTCAAAATATTGCTTCAGTAGATTATACAAAAAACTTTGACGAAAACAACAGATGGCATAGATGGGTAATGTTGGGTGAAAAATTTGCTTTTTTGATATTTACCGTTGGGATATCCTACAGTATATTTTTGCAATTAAAGCTTTAGTTAGCGACCTTAATAAATACTATCAAAGATAGCTGTACTCTGTAATATTGACGTTACCACCTTGACCTCTGAAGGTTGCATCATCATTATTATGGATATGGTTTAAGTACAGCATATCTTATAGTTGCTCTTTAATGGCTGGTTTCGCGTAATCGCTTCAAAGAGTTGTCTTTAACCGTTAATTTTTGCCTTTGCTTTAACCGACTTTGACGCCCTTTAACCCATAAATAAACACCTGTGCCAGATAAGACCGCCACGGCTAACCCCGTCAATGCTAAAAATATTTGATACAACAAATGACCTACGCCATGGCTGATATGTCCCATGTGTAGCGTTGCCATCCATTGATCAGCTTGATTACCAAATGAGCTTTGATACCCAAAATTAACACGCTCGACATTGCCTGTTGCGGCGTCAACCGTGATAGATGACGCACCGCCTTTTTTACCGATATCTTTATTGGTTTTAAAGCGCATTTGCCATTGATTGTCCTCTTCTACCCAACGCACTCCCAATAGCTGCTGGACACTGACGCCATTTTTTTGCGCGGCGATCTCTGCCTGCCTGCTTAAATAAGCAATACTATTAGCCTTGTCTACCTTATTAGTACTGTTCATATTAGTGCCAATAGTAGTCGCCTTATCACTACTAGATTCAGTATTTATCGCAGGCTTATTTTGTTTCTTTCCTTTGCCTTCATCTCTACCTTCAAGCCCTACCAGCGCTTGCATTACGGGCTGATATACCGATTTTAAATTAAAACCAACACTCGACCACGCAATGACAAACAATATGAGCCAGAGCCATAAGCCAAACGCATGATGCATGTCATAATTGAGCTTAAAAGTATTGGTTTTTCGGCGGATTTTCAAAGCAGGTAGCCAGCGTTTAAAAAATGAAGCGCGGGGTTTGCCAGATGATTTTCTCAATGCGGATTGTTGAGATTTATTGGCGCTAACTGCTCTTGGAAAGGTTAAATAAAAGCCGATGAAACAATTAATCGTCCAAATTAAAGACACGATACCCAGTATTAATTTGCCGATATCACCTAGCAATAAATCTCGGTGCAACCAAAATACCTTGTACATCGTATTGCGCCATGCCCACGCCTCTTTATCACGTGTACCGATGATTTCACTCGTAAAGGGATCGACATATACCTCTTGAAATGGGGCTTTAGGAGCATTATCTGCTGCCTGACCTCGCGTTCTATCTACCGAAAAAACGGCTGATTTGTTCAGCGCTACTGACGTTGGCATACTAGAAAATTGATACTGTGGATAAGCGCTGATAACAGCATCATGCAGTGTGGCGATCGGTAGTGGCGGCTTGTGTTGCGACTCAATATTTGCCAGCTTGTGATTGAACACATCATCTAACTCATCATGAAACGCCAATAGCGTGCCCGTGATACCAGCAATGATCAAAAAAGCTGCCATCGCAAGCCCAGTATAACGATGAATCCATAAACAGCTCTGACGTAACGTAGGGGGAAATGAAGTCATTAGTATTGGTTTTTTATTCATCGTTTCTTTATTCATTGGTTGTTTTGATTGGTATTTAAAAAAAGTTGTAATTGCTATCACATGCTTCATCATTTACTGACCATAAAAAAGCCAGCTCTCATACAAAGACAGCTAGCTTTTAGATATTACCAATAACAGTTAGATTAGAATTGATAGGTCAAAGAGGTTTTGATATTACGACCCATCTCAAAATCTGTAGCCGTAGCATTAGCTGGATTTAAGCGCGAACCGTGGCTAGCATAAGTTTCATCAAACAGGTTATAAACCCCAACTGTGGCTTTCAAGCCATCTACTTGAGCTGGAGAGTAGCTCATAAAGATATCATGGACATCATAGCTCGGTTTCTTAAGCTTCGTAACGTCACCTCGAAGTATAAAGGTTTGCGTAACAGGGGCTACATAGGTACTGCGCCAGCCAAGCTCAGTGGTATCAGTTGGCTGATACGCTAGATTGACCATGTATTTATCACCTGCATCTGATCCTGACCCTGTTTGTGAATAAAAACTATAACCCGTATCTTCACCTTTACTACGCGCATGAGCATAGCTTAAACCCATGCTAAAGTTATTCATTTTATAATCAGCGGCCAGCTCAACACCTTTTATTTTATAATCTTCGTCCTTATTGACCGCACCTTGGCAATCATTCCCAAGGTTTGGTCCACAGCTTAGACCTGAGCGTATAAATTCAATATAGTTTTCGATATTGGTTTCAAAGTATTTACCGCTTAGTTGTAGCGAATCATTAGCCGTAGTGAGATCACGCAAGGTGGTTACGACACCCACTTCAGCGTTATCACCCTCTTCTGCTTTTAGGTCGTTGTTAACCACTGTGCCAGCACCATCTCGATTAAAAATCGTTTGGCTCAAGTCTGGGCCGTTAAATAACTGGGTATAGCTAGCAAAAATCTGCGTACTCGGAGCGATCTCATAGCTTGCGGCAAGGGCACCGACGACATTGTCATACGTTTTACCACCAGCAATAAATTCTGGTGCCTCGTAACGGTCATAACGCACGCCTGGCGTCAGCGTCAGTTTGCCCATTTGCCATTGGTCTTCTAGATACACTGAGGTGTTTTTGGCGCTGTCTTTTCCTGATACCGGCAGTTTTGTTGTTCGGTCTTCAGCGCTATAAAAGTCTGACTGCTTTTTATAATGTTCTACCCCTGCGATCAATTTATGGCGTCCTGAGGCTGCATCAATCACACTGGTGTTTTCAATCTTAACACCTGTGGTTTTTACTTTTGCATCCCAATCATACCCTGAAACAGCCTCAATACCATTATCACGTAAAATTTGCGTTTCGGTTTGATAAACGGTGGTATCAACGTCAATGAGTGAGTTTGCTGGATTAAAGTTATGATCGAGCGTATAAGTATCGCGCTTCACCTGTTGCGGAATCGGTGGCTCAGAGCGACTCGGAAAGTCTGGGCGGAATGGAAAAACCCCTTCTTTATCAGTACGGCTAAAGCTTGCGCCTACATGATGGTCATCACCAACATAAGCACCGGCTTTTAATAAGAAGCTCTCGCTCTCACTGTCTTCAAACAACTCACGGCCGTCGCCGTCTTCACCTGAGCTGGTATCACGCTTGCCATAATACGCCAATAAATCCACATTATCAGACGGTGCGCCAAAAACGGTGGCTGACGTCAATAGCTCATCATTATTACTGGCATAACCGGCTTTTAGCTTGGCACCAATCTTTTGACCGGGCTTTAATAAATCTGCAGCATCTACCGTTTCAAACGCGACCGCGCCGCCTAAGGCATCATTACCGAGCGTGACAGAATTGTTACCCACCGCCACATCCGCTTGTTTTAGCAAGTCAGGATCAATGGTGATATCGCCCATATGATAGAACAGCTTGCCCTCTTGGCGCGCGCCATCGACGGTGACTTTTAGGTTGCTGTCTTCAAGACCGCGAATACGAATGCGCTGATTGACTGCTGAGGTGCCACCTACGGTAACCCCTGGTACGACATTCAAAAAATCGCTCAAATGGCTGGCTTGCTGCGCTGGCGTATAGTCTTCGACATAAACCCCATCTTCTTGGACTTTTTCGCGGACTGAGCTATTGGCGGTCACCGTAATGGTCTGCAACGTGGTGCTTGGCATGTCTTCTGCAGGTGCTGCACTGACTGCTTGTGACCATAATACCGCTGCCACGCCCATGGACAATACCGTCATTTGACTAGATAGTTTTGATAACTTTACTTCACGCATAACACACTCACCTTATTGACTATCACAAATTAGAATTTTTAAGAGCTATTTACTGTTGAGCACAGCTTGTGGCAGTTGCACCGCTTATTGTTGAAAACCATTTTTTAGACGATTGGAATCTTGACAAAGCCAAAGTCTTTCATACGAATAACAATGTTAATGATAATTATTAGCATTTTAATAGTGAGAGGCATAATAACGAAGTACTAACAATTTGGCAATAATTAATGCGAGAAATTTAATATTAAAAAATAGCGCTAAATCTGGCTGGCTTATTCCGTTTTGTTGCTTACTGTTTTTAGACGAGTAGAAATAGCGAGCAAACCAAATCCGCTGCGCTATGTTCGTCTAATAGACTGTTATTATTTAAGAAATAAAGCCATCAACATGAAAAAAACATTGCAATAGCCAACCCTTTCACTATACCCTTATATAGTTGACCAATTAGTCAGGTTTAAACCTACGACTATTAGTCATATTGATAAATAATAGCTAGCTGCTGATATTTATTAGCACAAGGATAAGTGCGACTCTTTGTGAGACAACTAAGCAATATGAAGATAAACGGTGTGTCGATATCCATCTCTAAACTCATCACACTGCTTAGCTCTCTCCACAGAGCTTGGACTAAAAGTCACTTTAGGAGGAAGCCAAGATGAGCGAACACATTCAAGGGAATCCCGATTTACTATACGGATTGCATGACCGCCCTACCCCTACAAAAGCCTTTTTGGGCGCAGTACAACACGTACTTGCCAGCTTTGTCGGTATCATCACCCCCTCATTAATCATAGGTGGCGTCTTGGGTTTGGGGGAACATATCCCTTATCTCATCAGCATGTCATTGATGGTATCAGGGGTCGCTACCTTTATTCAGACGTATAAAGTTGGACCAGTAGGTTCCGGTCTTATGGCGTTACAAGGAACCAGTTTTGGCTTCTTGGCCGCGGTATTGGCGGCAGGTTTTGTGGTAAAAAACAAAGGCGGGAGTCCGGAAGAGATTCTCTCTGTTATCTTTGGCGTCTCCTTTCTTGGTGCCTTCGTTGAGATTTTCTTAAGTCAATTTATTACCAGACTCAAATCTCTGATGAGTCCTATCGTGACGGGTTGTGTGATTGTGACTATCGGTCTGTCATTAACCAAGGTTGGTCTGACGGATTTGGCAGGCGGCGTGGGCGCTGAAGATTTCGGGAGTATACAGAATCTGTTGCTCGGTGGCGGAGTCTTAGTCAGTGTGGTGTTGATTAGTATTGTTAATAATAAAGTCATTCGCTCCAGTGCTATCTTTATAGGGTTGATGCTTGGTCTGATCGCAGCCATTCTTATGGGACGTATTGATTTCTCTTTGGTCTCTGATGCCCCTATCTTTACGCTACCTGTGCCATTCAAGTTTGGCTTTGGGTTTGATTGGCAGGCTTTTATTCCTATCGCCTTTATGTATGTCATTACCAGTATTGAAACCTCTGGTGATTTGACGGCGACTTCGATGATATCGGGCGAACCCATCAAAGGACCTTTATACGAGAAACGCATTAAAGGTGGCGTATTAGGTGATGGTGTCAACTCATTAATTGCGGCGGTATTTAACACGTTCCCTGTGACGACTTTTAGCCAAAACAACGGCGTGATTCAGATGACTGGCATTGCCAGTCGCTATGTGGGCTTCTATGTTGGGGCTATCTTATTCACTATGGGGCTATTTCCTATTTTGGGTGCTATCTTTACCCAATTGCCAAAACCAGTCGTTGGCGGTGTGACGTTATTAATGTTTGCAACGGTAGCGACTGCTGGTATTCGTATCCTATCAACCGTCAACTTTACCCATCGCAACATCTTAATCATTGCCACTTCGCTAGGTCTGTCCATGGGCGTGGCTTTTGTTCCTGACGTGTTCGCACAGGCGCCGCAGCTTTTCCGTAATATCTTTGGTTCGGCAGTTACTATGTCAGGTATTGTAGCCATTACTCTTGATATGATTTTGCCCAAAAACTACGGTGTCGAATTTGATACAGCAGAACAGCATGTGGATGACGGCCTAAAACCGCTTAGACAAAAGGCTTCTTAAACGTACGTTAGGATAGTCAAATTCTTTACCAATCAGCATTGCTGCCCTTGGTTCTAGTTCTGGTTCTGAACATTGACTCTTTTAGCGCTCATTAATACGAAATCATTCAGAATGCTTTCGTATTAATGGCATGTTATAGACGTAAAATAATGATAAATAAGCATTACTCAAGACCACAGCCACGCAAAATAAACGGCACTAAAAAGTCTGCCGCCCGCGCTTCATCCTGCTGATCGTACTCACTCTTTTCCATCAAACCAACAATTTCTGTCTCAAATTCTGCATATCGCTGCGTCGTTGCCCAAATCAAAATCAATAGCTGTAAAGGGTCAGCGATGCCAATCTTACCTTGCTCATGCCAAGTTTTCATCACTTGTGCCTTGTCTAGCGCCCACGCCTTCATGGTCGCCGACATAAATTCATGCAGATGCGGGGCACCGCCGATGACTTCCAGCGCAAATAATTTATGGCGATTGGGATGAGCAAACGCTTGATGCAATTTGGTACGGACAAACTTTTCGATGACCGTTTTAGGGTCACTATCGACTGTCATGGTGACTAGGCCATCGTTCCACTCTTGAATAATAGAATGCAGCACTGCTTGGTACAGATTTTTTTTATTCTTAAAGTAGTAATGCACGTTGGCTTTTGGCAGCCCGGCTCTATCGGCAATCCCTTGCATCGTCGCACCGCGGAAACCTTGCAGCACGAACTCCTCTTCTGCCGCCGCCAAAATAACGGTTTGATTGTGGGCGCGGATATCTTGCTGATTGCGCTGTACAGGCGCGTCAGACGCGGCTTGTGGTTCTATATTGTTATGTTGAGCCATGATAAATGTTACCTGTCATTATTGTGATGAATAAAGAGCCATATCCCAGCCAATAACTGGATTCATATGCTAATTTTTATGAAATATCACCAGTCTAAATAAAATATTTGCATAAAGTAGTTGACCAAATGGTCAGGTTTAAGCAGAATAGCTCATAGTAAACCAATTATTATTCGATAAATACTACTTTAGCATGAGATGTTATCGAGAGATGTTACTCCACCGCTTTTGTCAGAAAAGAAAAGGATGTCACTGTGAAATTATCTTTACAGCAATTTAATGAGCTCTCAACAGCTGAGGCAATTTCACATCTATTGACCTGCTGTACCAGCACCCATTGGGCGCAGGCTTTAGAAAAAAAACGTCCTTTCGCTGATATATCTACATTACTTGCTCATAGTGATGATGCTTGGGCACAAGCACAGACAGCAGAAGCCCAGTTACTAAAGGCTTTTGATGGTCATCCACAAATCGGCAACGTCGACTCGTTAAAAGAAAAATACCGCAATACTCAAGACAGTGCTGCCCATGAGCAGTCGGGCGCTAATGATGCCAATGACGAGGTGATTGAAGCTTTGGCACAAGGCAATCAAGACTACCTTGATAAATTTGGCTTTATCTTTATCGTATTTGCCACTGGTAAGAGCGCGCAGCAAATGCTCGATTTATTGTTAGCACGCTTGCCCAATGATCGCGCTACTGAACTGGTCAATGCGGCGGCTGAGCAAAATAAAATCACCCGCTTACGTTTACAGAAACTGCTGAGTGACGCTTAACGCATTCAGCCCATCTGACTCATTTATATAAAAGGAATTATTATGTCAGGTACTCTCTCATCGCATATTTTAGATACCCATTTGGGCAAACCAGCCGCTGGTATTACCGTGACGCTAGATCGCGTAAGCGCAAGTGGCAAGGCATCTCTATTAGCCAATGGCGTCACCAACGCGGATGGACGCGTGGCACCAGATAGCTGGTCGTTTGATCCAACGATTGATATTGCTGAATATCACTTAGATGTTGGTCGTTATACCTTAACCTTTGATACGCAGTCTTATTTCGATGCACAAAATCTCACGGCTTTTTATCCACAAGTAGTCATCGATTTTATGATAAGTGATAACGGTCACTATCATGTACCGCTACTGCTTAGCGCACATGGCTACAGCACGTATCGCGGCTCTTAGTTATGTAGTTATATAGCATCACTATATAAAAACACATCATAAAACAACGTCGCCATAGCAAAACGCATCGAAAGATTGAAAAAAGCTGAACAAAAGAAAATTGTAAAAAGGACATTTGCAACATGGGCGCTTATTATCTCGATTGGTTTAACTTATTTTTTCGCTGGTTCCACGTCATCGCTGGCGTGGCATGGATTGGTGCGTCTTTTTACTTTGTTTGGCTAGATCTTAGTTTACGTAAACCACCACAGTGGAAAGCTGACAAAGGCATTTCAGGCGACTTATGGGCGGTACATGGTGGCGGCTTTTATGAAATTGCCAAATATAAGCTTGAGCCCGAAGAGATGCCAAAAACCCTGCACTGGTTTAAATGGGAAGCTTATACCACTTGGCTGACGGGTATGGCGATGCTCTCTATCGTCTATTATGCCAATGCGACTGCCTACTTGATTGATCCCAGCAAAGTCGATTTTGGTAGTAGTATCGGTGCCATTTCGACCAGTTTGTTATTTTTATTCGGCAGCTATTTCATTTATGAAGTGATTGTCCGCAGCCACTTGGGCAAAAACTCCTTCATTTTTAGCACCATTATTTTTATCCTATTAATCATCGCCTGCTGGGGTTCTTACCAGCTGTTTAGTGACCGTGCTTCGTTCATTCATATCGGTGCTATCTTAGGTACTGTGATGGCAGGTAATGTGTTCTTTGGCATCATGCCCGCTCAACGAGCGCTGGTAGAATGCGTGAGGCGTGGCGAAAAACCAGGCAAAGAAGTAGCGGACTTGGCACTACAAGCAAAAAACCGCTCGCTGATGAACAACTATTTTACCTTACCGCTGATCTTTACCATGATTAGCAATCATTATCCGATGATGTACGCTCATGCTCACGGCTGGTTGGTATTGGTATTTGTGGGTATCATCACGGCTATTGTACGTCACTATTTTAACCAAAAGCATTTAGACAATCATAAGCCGCGTTATTTGGTCATCCCTACTGTCTTAACTGTATTATTAATTATTTGGATGCGCCCAGAACCAATTGAGCCATTACCTGTTGTCGCTGCTGCAGCCGCTGCTGAAACGGCGACACCAGATAGTGTACCACCAACAACTGATAGTGCAGCCGACGGTTCTACTATAAGCACTGATGCCGCCTCAAATGAAAATATCACTGCCGATGTCGTGCCAGTAACTGCTTCTGCTGATGATGCCATTATGGATGTCGTGCACACGCGCTGTAGCACGTGCCATGCCGCTCAGCCTACTCAGCAAGGATTTGCCGCGCCGCCAGCTGGTATCATCTTGCAGACACCAACCGACATGAAAACTCATAAAGCAAAAATCGTCACTGCCGTACAAACGGGCTATATGCCACTGGGTAATCTCACAAAATTGACTGATGAAGAACGTCAGCAAATGGTGGCTTATGCATCGGGATTATAGATAAAGGCCGTAGATAAATATTACATGGATCCAAAGTTACGCCTTATTTTGCTTTAGTTGACTTAAGTTGCTTTAAAATATTTAGGATATATTGACAATGAGTAAAAAAATAATCAGCGATTTCAATCAAGACGCCTACCCTCGCGACTTAAAAGGCTATGCTGACACGCCGCCAAAAGCCAACTGGCCAGGCGGCGCTAAAATCGCTGTACAGTTCGTCCTCAATATCGAAGAAGGCGCAGAAAATAGCGTGATTCATGGTGACGGTCAATCAGAGCGGTTTTTATCGGATGTCTTAGGTACGCCAGAATTTAACAATCGTCATCAGTCGATTGAGTCGGCATTTGAATATGGTAGCCGTGTGGGTGTTTGGCGAGTATTGGATACTTTTAAAGAATACGGTTTGCCTATTACGACCTTCACTTGCGCCGCTGCTGCCGAAAAAACGCCTCATATTATCGAGCGAGTATTAGAAGATGGGCACGAAATCGCCAGTCACGGTCTACGCTGGATTACTTATCAAAATATGTACCGCGAGACCGAGCGCGAGCATGTGCGCCGTGCCACTGAAATATTCGAGCGCATGATCGGTGGTCAGCCGCTCGGTTGGTACACTGGTCGCGATAGCCCCAACACTCGTGAGTTGGTCGCCGAACAAGGTGGCTATATTTATGACTCAGACTCTTACGCGGATGAGCTCCCTTACTGGCTCAATGTCAAAGTAGAAGACGATAACAAAATCGCTCGTAAGCCGCATTTGGTCATTCCCTATACTTTAGAGACCAATGACATGCGTTTTTCCTCAAGCCCAGGCTTTACCAATGCCGAGCCTTTTTATCAATATTTAAAAGACAGCTTCGATACCTTATACGAGGAAGGCGCGCACACGCCCAAGATGCTGACCATCGGTTTGCATTGCCGCATCATTGGTCGCGCCGGTCGCATCATTGCCCTCAAAAAGTTTTTGCAATATATCACTAGCAAGCCCGATGTGTGGGTATGCCGCCGTGATGACATTGCCAAACACTGGTATAAAAACCATCCAGCCACAGCCGATAACACTGCAAACTGGATGTAACCATACGTTTAGACACAAATTTATTGCGGCACAACACCACTAAGGAACATCAACAATGTCAACAAAGAGTACATATTACGCACCAACTGGCGGATTGCCTCCACAAACACAACTGCTATCTGATCGCGCTATCTTCACCGAAGCTTATGCCATTATTCCCAAACGTGTACTGACCGACATTGTTATTAGCTATCTGCCGTTTTGGACAGGTATGCGCATGTGGGTGCTTGCACGCCCACTTTCAGGTTTCTCTGAGACTTTTTCACAGTATATCGTCGAAGTTGAGCCTAATGGCGGCTCAGAAAAGCCTGAGCTAGATGCAAACGCTGAAGGTGTTATATTCATCGTTGAAGGTGAAATGGACATGACTATCGAAGGCGTGTCGCATCATCTTGAAGCGGGCGGTTATGCATTCTTACCACCCGGCTGCAAATGGACGATAAAAAACAATAGCGACAAGCACGTTAAACTCCATTGGATTCGTAAAGCTTATCAACACTGTGAAGGAATTGAGGTGCCTGAAGCCTTTGTAACCAGCGATCACGATGTTGCAGCGATTGAGATGCCGGGTACTGATGGCGTATGGGCAACCACCAGATTTACCGAGCAGTCTGATATGCGTCACGACATGCATGTGAATATCGTCACTTTCCAACCAGGTGGCGTGATTCCATTTGATGAAACGCATGTGATGGAACATGGTTTGTATGTCCTAGAAGGTAAAGCGGTCTATCACTTAAATGGTGAATGGGTAGAAGTTGAGGCAGGCGACTTTATGTGGCTACGCGCATTCTGCCCACAATCTTGTTACGCTGGCGGACCCGGTCCATTTAGATACTTACTATACAAAGACGTGAATCGTCATATGCCGTTTATTCGCCCAGCACGATAAGCCCTGCGCAATAAATAATAACCAGAACAACAAAGCATTCAGAACGATGAGCAATATAGCGGCATAATCGTTCATTCGAATATGTCATTTATTCCCAGATGTTGATTTAATTCGCGTACGGGCTTATGGCAAAGTGGCTCATAGCAATTATAAACAGTGATCACCAAAAGTAAGGCAAAGTCATGAGTACTCTTATGAAGACTACGATCGTTGCAAGACCTTTAACCAAAGCTGAGTTTGCGCCCTACGGCACCGTAATCGAACCCTATGACAAGGAAGCACAGACGCCTGAAAATAGCTACCATATCAATAAAGGCTATGCCTGCCGCCATCACGCCATCGCTGAAGCCAAACTTGACGGCGGCGATGTCGGCATGAGTATCTTTCGCGCCAAAAAGCGTGAATTTCCTATTGCCTTATCGGTCATGGAATATCATCCGTTTGGCACGCAAGCGTTCTTTTCGATGAATGGTCAGGATTATATCGTCATCGTTGCACCTGCTGGTGCGCCGCCACAGTCTGCGGATGATTTGACCGTGTTTTATGTCCAATCTCATCAAGGTGTGCAATACGATGCCAATGTCTGGCATCATCCGCTACTTGCCCTCGGTTATGACTCTGATTTTTTGGTGATAGATCGCATCAATGGCGAAGGCAAAAACTGTTATGAGCTGGATATAGAGGATTGGCAGGTGCAAATTGAACTTACCAATGAGCACTCTTCCGTTTAATTAAGGTCTGTAAACGAGCTGTTAACCATTCATAAACATAAAGCCTGTTAATAAAAATTAGCTGGCTTTATTGTGAATGTAGGATCCATCCTATATAAATAATCATCTTCCAAAACACAGTGCCCATTTAACAGCAGTAGCAAAACATCTACATAGGCTACTTGCTTTTTATGTACTATCGTACTAGAATACTGAAACGAAGTAAGCTTCCCTTTTCTTTTCCATTAAGATGAATGTTATGAGCACAGACCCTTATCAAAGCTTATTAAGCCATTTAGCCAGTTGTTATGACAGCACTGATATCGACCTGCTATTCAGTGCGCTATTGACGGAAAAAGAGCAGCAGGAAATTGCGAATCGTATCCGCATTTTTGACTTGCTGGAGCGCGGTGTCACCCAGCGCGAGATATCCGAGCAGCTAGGTGTCGGTATCGCTACCGTCTCGCGCGGCGCCAAAGCCATGCAAGTTCATGATGTGAGTGCCTTACTAATGACTCATAGAAAAAATTCATAAAAGACACAGCTGAAAAGGCCGCCTAATTAATTAGAAACTAGAGTTTTAAGTTGTCTTACTTTTTATTTGATCAATCATTGAACCAATTTGGATATTGTTATGACCTCTCCTAACTCAAACCCTGAGCAACCTGCTGCTATTGATATTCCTAGTAAACCACAGCGCATTAAACTCACTCAGGATATTGATTTCTTTGCGTTGTTCAAACGTATTGAGCGCGCTTTTGAGACTTGTTATTTGCTCGAATCATTGGGCGAAGATGGACATATGGCGCGTCATCATGCGATTGGTTTTGATCCAGTGATGACCATTGCCGCCATCGATCGTACAACCCTCGCGATTACTGATAATAAAACTGCTGAAACTAGCCGTTATCAAACGGATAATCCTTACGAGCTACTGCGCAAAATTACGCCGCAGCACGTCATTGCTCGTGACCAAAGCGGTGGTCTTGTCGGTTATTTGGGTTACGACAGTGTCAATTTCTTTGAACCCAGTCTCAATGCTAAAGCGAGCGATGACTTTGAACCGTTTAAATTTGGCGTATATTTGGATGGTTTGACGCTCGATAAGATGACCGGTGAGATTTTCTACTTTTACTATCCAACTGCGCAGCAAGAAAACCGCATCGAGCAAATCAAAGCGCTACTTGATGAGCAAATTCCAAGCTATGAGCCGCCTACAGTTGAGTTTTTGGGTGATGGCATGAGTCCAGAAGAGCACGCTAAAGCCGTCATGCAAGTCAAAGAAGACATCATCTCAGGGCGTATCTTTCAGTGTGAGGTAGGTTTTAAATCCAAATACCGTATTGCCGGCGATAAAATGCCCATTTATGAAAAATTGCGGTCGGTCAATCCGTCGCCGCATATGTATTTTATGAAATTTGCCCAGCAGTGCATCATTGGTGCCTCGCCTGAACTACTATTTCGCTTGCGCCAAGGCGAGATGGAAACCTATCCACTAGCAGGTACTGCCAAGCGCGGTGTCGATGTCATCGAAGACCGACAGCTTGCTAGAGCATTGCTCAACGATGCCAAAGAAATTGCCGAGCACAATATGCTAGTCGATTTGCATCGCAACGATATCGGCCGTGTGGCACAATTTGGCACCGTCAAAGTACGTAGTCTCATGGATATCAAACGCTTCTCACACGTGCAACATATCTCGTCTGAAATCGTCGGAATTTTACATCCTAATGAAGATATGTTTAGCGCCCTTGCCAGTAACTTCCCCGCTGGGACGTTGTCAGGCGCGCCAAAAGTTGAAGCAATTAAAGTCATCAATGAGCTGGAGCCAGATGGTCGCGGTGCTTATGGTGGTGCGCTTGGATCGTTTAATTTCAATGGTGATTGTATTTTTGCCATTCCTATTCGCAGCCTATTCATCAACGGCGAGTCTGCCTATGCGCAAACCTGTGGCGGTAATGTTTATGACTCCAATCCTGCTGATGAATATTTAGAAATTCAGCGTAAATTGTCTGCCATGAAAGTAGTCTTAGACAGTTTTATGAACCCGTAAATTGTTTATATTTTGCCAAAGAGTTGATAACCCATGAATGTTTTAATTATAGATAACTACGACTCCTTTACCTTTAATCTTTACCAATATATCGGCGAGATTTTGCAGACGATGGACGGCGATAAAGCCGCCAACGTCATTGTTAAACGTAACAATGAGATAACGTTAGCAGATGTACAGGCCATGAATCTTGACCGCATTATCATTTCACCGGGCCCTGGCGCTCCTGACGACCCTGCCTACTTCGGTATTTGTGCCGAAGTAATTGAAGTCATGGGTAAGACGACGCCGCTACTGGGTGTCTGCTTAGGTATGCAAGGCATCGCGCATGTGTTCGGCGGCGATGTGGTACGGGCAAGCGTGCCGATGCATGGTAAGGTCTCATCGATTCGCCATGATGGCGCGGGTGTCTATCAAGGCTTGCCACAAGAGATTGAAATTATGCGCTACCACTCATTGATGGTAAAAGCAGACACCTTACCAGATTGCTTGGCTGTCACAGCTGTCGTTGCTAATGACGCTCATGCTGAGTTCAGCCTAACCGAATCTGCGCTAGCAGGTGAGGAGATTATGGGACTACAGCATAAAGATTATCCCATTCAAGGTGTGCAGTTTCACCCAGAGTCATTTGCAACGGAAGGTGCCAAACGCTTGCTGACGAATTTTTTACTACAAGTGTAAATCTTGATGCTTAAGTTTGGGGGATATGACACCAAAGGTGTGATAAGCCAAAGACAAGCGTACCTCTAACTCAAATAAATTGAATTTTATGTCTAACTGACTTGTGTTCGAACTTAATTAACGCTTTAATGATAGATTGAAAAAATAAACAAAAGACAGCCCTTACTCGGGTTGTCTTTTTCTTATTCCAGTATTGTATGATGCCATTAGCCAAAAGGCTTGGACAGTTTGAGTTTTTGAGTTTGGGCATGGGTTTTGATATCACATAAAAATAGAGAACGATATGGCAAATACCGATGGCGTAATGTCAGCACGGCAGTCATGGATAGGCACCATTCAAATTATCACAGCCGCTGTCTGCTGGGGTACCTTGGGGATATTTTCGACCTACCTCAATCAAATCGGCTTTAGTGGCTGGCAAATTACGATCTTACGTATCGTGACCGCGGCTATTCTTATTCTTGTCATGCTACCAAAACTATGGCCGCATCTTATCAAGCTTCGTCAAAAGCAGTGGCTTGGACTGGCATTGCAGTCTTTGATTGGCGTACTTGGTATGTCAGTATGCTACTTTTTTGCTGTGATCTATGTCGGTGCTGGGCCTGCGGTTGCCTTGCTTTATACTGCGCCTGTGTTTAGCTTATTGTTTTCGGCATTCTTGCTTGATGAATCTATCACTCGCCAGTCGGCATTACTGGCGCTCATGGCGGTATTTGGTGTTGGATTGACGATGCTTGGTGATGAGGCGCAAGTCAATTGGGGCATCCTATTAGGACTGCTAGCAGGCGTCTGTTATTCCTTATACGGAGTACTGGGCAAGCGCGCGATGCACGATGCACACCCTGCGCCTTTGGTGTTTTTTACCTCTATTATCATCAGTGCTGGTGTACTGCTCTTATTACCTGAAACCTATCAAACCTATGGGCAGTTATTGAGCTTACCCTTACATACTTGGGGCTATGCCTTGGGGTTGTCTTTGATTGGAACCGTCGTGCCCTTTGCCCTTTATATGAAAGCATTAGAGAAATTACCTGCCACTCGTGCATCAGTATTTACGATTTTTGAGCCATTAACTGCCATTGCCCTTTCCATACTATTACTGCATCAATCCTTATCTTGGATTCAATATGTGGGCGTGGTATTAGTCTTACTGGCAGCTTTATTTAATGCCATATTAAACGGCACTGCCACTCGCGTACCACGCTGGCTAAAAAGACGACAAAGAATTTAGTCTGTACTTTTTAAAAAGTTTTAATAGCCTTAGTACCATTGCTATTAGACGAAAAAAGCCCCAACTATATCGATATAGTCGGGGCTTTATTCTGCTTGACACTTTGCTTTAGAGGTAAGTATTTATGCCATAGACGGTTGCTAAATAACTTGGACTGTCTTGATAATATTACTGTTCAATACGCTGCAAAAAGGCCTGCGTACGTGGATGAGTAGATACTTCGAACATCTGCTTAGCGCTACCTTCTTCGACCACATGACCATCCTCAATTAACACCACATGATCTGCCACATCACGAGCAAATTTAATCTCATGAGTCACAACGACCATCGTCCAGCCTTCAGATGCCAGTTGCTTCATCGTGCCCAGTACATCTTGTACCAATTCAGGATCAAGCGCAGACGTTGGCTCATCAAATAATAATAGTGACGGCTCGATAGCCAGTGCACGAGCAATGCCGATACGCTGCTGCTGACCACCAGATAGCTGAAACGGATACAGATCTGCCTTATCCGATAAGCCTACTTTATCAAGTAATGCCAGTGCCTGCTCGCGGGCTTGCGCCTTAGTTTGCCCTTGCACTACCGTCGGCCCAAGCATTAAATTCTCAATCGCAGTCTTATGTGGAAACAAGTTATAAGATTGAAATACCATGCCTGATTTACGCTGCAGCGCGAGCAATGTTTTTTTCTTAGGCTTGGTAGCGAAATCAACCGTTAAGCTACCATCATCAAAAGCAATGATGCCTTGATCAGGAATTTCCAACGCATTCAAGCAACGTAAAAAAGTGGTTTTACCAGACCCTGATGGTCCTAATATCACCACTACCTTGCCTTTTTCGATGGTCAAGTCGATGCCTTTAAGCACTTGATTGCCACCAAAAGCTTTGTGAATATTAGTGACTTGAATCATAAAGCTTCCTGTTGTATTGATATCTGTTTGCTAATAACACACGCTTATCGACGCGGTATTACCATCCTATACTGCCCAATTATCAAGGGTTTATTTCGCCACATAACGATCGAGTCTGGTTTCAAGCTTACCTTGAATAAAGGTCAAGAACAGACAAATACCCCAATAAATAATGGCCGCTTCGGTGTAGACCAACATAAATTCATAGTTACGTGCCGTGATGATTTGCGCCTGCTTAAATAGCTCGGTTACCAATACCAATGACGCCAAAGACGTGTCTTTTACTAGGCTGATAAAGGTATTGGATAACGGGGGTACTGACACCCGAAGTGCTTGCGGCAAAATGACATGACGAAAGGTTTGTAGATACGTCAAGCCTACCGTCGAGCCTGCTTCCCACTGCCCTTTTGGAATGGACAAAATAGAGGCACGCACCGTCTCAGATGCATACGCGCCAATATTGAGCGAAAAGGCAATAATCGCTGAGGGAAAAGGATCAAGCTTTACTCCGATACTTGGCAAGCCGTAGAAAATAATAAATAGCTGAACCAGCATCGGTGTCCCGCGAATGGCGGACACATAAATACGCGCAAGTCTGTATATAATTTCATGGAACCAGCCAGCACGCGGTACGATACGAATCAGCGCTACTGTCAGCGCAATAGCCATACCAATCGCAAATGAGATCAACGCCAGCGGTATCGAATAATAAATACCGCCTTTAAGCATTGGCCAAAATGAATTGATGACAATTTGCGCCCGCGCAGGATCCATAAATGGTAGTAGTGCCAGTAACTCAGCTAGCATTGACGTGATAGACGCTAGCATTATTTTTGTTGACTTATATCAGCACCAAAGAACTCTTCGCTAAGCTTGGTCAGCGTCCCATCGGCTGCTAATGCGGCCATTGCTTCATTCAATTTTGCCACCACAGCGTCGTCCCCTTTGATGAGTACTAGACCTGAACCAGTCTGCTCACTCGCAGGCGCTGTCAGTTTGATCTCAAGTGCTGCATCTGGGAATTTTTTTAGATAATCCAATACTGCCAGATTATCATTCATCGTGAAGTCAGCACGGTCTTGCTTAACCAGTTGAATCGCTTGCGCCATACCATCGACAGGGACGATTTCTGCGCCGTAGCGTTCTGCAAGCTCACCATAGTTGCTGCTCAGTGATTGCGCAGTACGCAGACCTTTTAAACCTTCCCACGAGCTATAACGATTGTCATCAGTCGGTGCTAGTACAACTGCGCCCGACCAGCTATACGGCATGGCTTTGTCATACTTAGCCAAACGCTCAGGCGTGGTCAAGCTTACTTGATTGGCCACCATATCGAAGCGTTTTGAGTCAAGACCTGCAAGCATAGCATCCCACTGGGTCTCTTTAAATTCGACGTCTACGCCTAGTTTATCCGCAACCGCACGTGTCACTTCGACATCATAGCCAGTTAGCTTGCCACTCTCATCATGATAAGTGAATGGCGGATAAGTACCCTCTGTACCGACGTTGATGGTGCCACCATTATTGATACGTTGCAGCAAATCAGAGCCACCCGTCGCGGCACTGTCTGTCGCATTGGTTTCTGCTTCATTGGTAGTAGACTGACCACAAGCGGCAAGTAGCATAGTACTGGCGGCAAGTGCTAAAAGAGTACGACGTTTCATAAGACGTCCTTATAAGAGTGAATGAATAATGCAAAAAGGTATCGTGCCAATAAAACCATAGCAACAAATAAGGATAGGACCAGCACAGGCAAATACTATAATAAAGTATTTGCGCCGCATTATTTAGCTTTGGCTGCTCGATTTGAGGATGATCAGCATATTTTTCAATACTGTTTCTATATTATCTTTGAATTTTTGGGCATTTTTTAGGCAGATATTAACGTTATTATTGCCAATTAAATAGCCATTCATTGATATACTAGCGCACTTCAGAAAGAATAAACGTACAAAAACAGTGAGCATGCGTAAGACTATTATAATTCACCGGAGAATTGATAACGATCGCCTGCATGCCACATCTTCACAAAGGTCAATACTCGACCTGCTGAATACGTCTGACGACGCAATACCAATGTCGGCGATTGCGGTGCGATTTGCAGTAGCGCGGCAATCTCATCTGGTGCCGCTAGTGCACGAATGGTATAGCTACCACGCTCTAGTGGACTTTTGGCAATGAGATAATCACTGGTATTGACCACACTAAAATCCTGCTCAATAAATTCTGGCACCTTTTGCGCATCCACCCAGCGCTCTTCGAACTGTATGGGCTGACCATCTGCAAAGTGAATGATTTTTACCTCGTATAAAACAGCAACGTCGCTACTACTATCTGCGCCAGTACTGTCATCCATCACGGTTGTATCAGCGTTTGTGTTAGAAGACACAGCTACTTTATTAATATCAAATTTACGCCGTAATTCATCGTCTAACATCGCAGCTGTAAGTATGCGTTTACTCACCACTTGCGCCTGATAATCGCGATTGGCAGATTTTAAATCCTGCGCGATATTGCGCACTTCTACAAAGGTATGATTGAACTGCTGCTGGGCGACAAACGTCCCCGATCCTTGCCGGCGCTCTAGCACTCGCTCTTCGCTCAGTTCTTTTAGGGCGCGATTGACCGTCATACGCGATACGCCAAATTCTTTTGCCAACGCCATTTCTGTAGAAATTGAATTGCCCGCTTGCCATTTACCCGAGTGAATATTGTCTAATATGGCGTTTTTAATCCGCTGATATGCCGGAATCGTCTTTGTCATGTCCGTGTTTAACCGTTAATTCACCAATAAGATTAGCGCCATAATATCACGAGATAACGTCATGAACCTTGGCAAAACACTGTGACATTTATCTATCTACCAAAACCCTCACAAAAATAATTGAGTCATTTAACAAAAACTGCTTGCATGAAAAAAGTATCTTTGATAATTTGTATATACAACTTTACGACAGTGCTAAAAAATCTGCGTCATCTAATCGATATTTCGCTGAATTTATAGACTGACTGTAAAACACTTACTTTGATTACTTTATCGTCTTAACAGATATCACAAGGATATGATAATGACTACTGACCATGGAACCAATAAAGAGACTAAGCTGACTCGCCGTGATGAGAGCCGCGAAATCGCAGCGCCCACTGGCAGCACATTACATTGCAAAAGCTGGCTGACCGAAGCCCCTTATCGTATGCTGCAAAACAATTTGCATCCTGATGTGGCCGAAAACCCTAAAAGCCTAGTCGTCTACGGTGGTATCGGACGCGCCGCCCGCAATTGGGAAAGCTACGATCAAATCCTAGCGTCATTGAAAGAATTGGAAGACGATGAAACCTTATTGGTGCAATCTGGCAAACCAGTTGGCGTGTTTCAAACGCACGAAAATGCCCCGCGTGTATTGATTGCAAACTCTAACCTTGTGCCGCGCTGGGCGACGTGGGAGCACTTTAACGAGCTCGATCGCAAAGACTTGATGATGTATGGTCAAATGACAGCTGGTAGCTGGATCTATATTGGCACGCAAGGCATCGTGCAAGGTACATATGAGACCTTTGTAGAAGCAGGTCGTCAGCATTATGACGGTAGCTGGGCGGGACGTTGGATTTTGACCGCGGGTCTTGGCGGCATGGGCGGTGCGCAGCCATTAGCCGCGACTTTTGCAGGTGCAACCTCACTGAACATCGAGTGTCAGCAATCTAGTATCGATTTCCGCTTGCGTACTGGTTATGTCGATAAGCAAGCCGATGACTTAGACCATGCTTATGAGCTCATCAAACAGCATACCGACGCAGGTGAAGCGGTCTCTATCGCCCTACTTGGTAATGCCGCAGATATATTGCCAGAGATGGTCAAGCGCGCCAATGCTGGCGGTATGAAGCCTGATTTGGTCACTGATCAAACCTCAGCGCATGACTTGATCAATGGCTATCTACCAAGTGGCTGGACAGTGGAAGCATGGAAAGCTGCCCAAGAAGATTCAGAGCAACATGCAGCATTAACCAAAGCTGCCGCTCAGTCTTGTGCCGTACACGTACAGGCGATGCTAGACTTGCAGGCAATGGACATTCCAACGACCGATTATGGTAATAATATCCGTCAGGTGGCTTTTGATGAAGGCGTTAAAGATGCCTTTAATTTCCCAGGTTTTGTCCCTGCATATATTCGTCCGCTGTTTTGCCAAGGTAAAGGCCCATTTCGCTGGGTAGCATTATCAGGCGATCCAGAAGACATCTACAAAACCGATCAAAAAATTAAAGAGCTGTTCCCTGAAAACCAACATATCCATCGCTGGTTAGATATGGCAAAAGAGCGCATTCAGTTTCAGGGTTTGCCTGCCCGTATCTGCTGGTTAGGATTGGGTGAACGTGACAAAGCAGGGCTCGCATTCAATGAGATGGTCAAAAACGGCGAGCTAAAAGGCCCTATCGTTATTGGCCGTGATCACTTAGACACAGGCTCAGTGGCTAGCCCTAATCGTGAAACAGAAAGCATGAAAGATGGTTCAGATGCGGTATCTGATTGGGCATTATTGAATGGTATGCTCAATGTCGCAGGCGGCGCAACTTGGGTATCGCTGCATCATGGCGGCGGCGTGGGCATGGGCTACTCGCAGCACTCAGGCATGGTCATCGTCGCAGACGGTACTGATGCTGCAGCCAAACGCTTGGCACGAGTGCTGGTCAACGATTGCGGTTCAGGCGTTATGCGTCATGCGGATGCAGGTTATGAGCTAGCGATCAAAACAGCTAAAGACTATGGTCTAAATCTGCCGATGGTTAAGTAGCATACCCTTTATCCTTATAAGTGATTACTTGACATAAGGATATCATCGACATTTTATCAAGGAGGATAATATGATTGAGCAAAATACGACACTAAATCTCAAGGATGCAGCAGCGACACCAACTGAAGCACTACTGTCTAAATCTATAGCGTTACTGCAGTTGATAGTCTTTAGTGCTATCGGTTTGGTCATGTTTTTTGTGCCATTTACTATTGGTGAGAAAAGCACGATTTTGTTCGATCATGGGGCAACTTATCTGGTCAATCAGCAGCATACATTGTCTGTGACGTTATTATTTTTATTGATGATCTTTGGGGTAAGCAAGCCATTTATAGACGGCTCATGGCGTAAAAACATCACCTACATGATTATGACTGCTTTTAAAATCATTGGTCTGATACTGGCAGTGATGTATGTTGCTGACGTAGCGCCTGCCTTTATGATGGAAGCCGACATGCTGCCGTTTTTGTTTGAAAAACTGGCATTACCAGTCGGTATGATTGTACCGCTTGGGGCATTAATTTTAGCATTTTTGGTGGGTTTTGGTTTGCTCGAGATGGTCGGTGTGCTCATGCAGCCGATCATGAAACCTATCTGGAAAACCCCAGGTTCATCAGCGATTGATGCGGTCGCATCCTTTGTTGGTAGCTACTCTATCGGGCTGCTCATTACTAATCGTGTCTACTTGCAAAAGCAATATTCAGCGCGCGAAGCCATTATCATTGCGACTGGATTTTCGACCGTATCAGCGGCATTTATGGTGATTGTTGCCAAAACGCTTGGTCTGATGGAGTTTTGGAATCTGTTCTTTTGGTCTACGCTAGTGATTACCTTTATCGTCACTGCGATTACTGCTCGTATTCCACCCATTAGCCTTGTTGATGATAGCGTTGAACGTCCCGCTTTAGACCATAAACGTGGTACACGTCTGGCGGCAGCATTTGATTTGGGTTTGTCCACTTCACGCCGTGCCACTGACCTAAAACAAATCTTATGGTCTAACTTTCGCGATGGGCTGACGATGGCAGCGGCGATTGTGCCTTCTATCATTGCGGTTGGCTTGACAGGATTGATATTAGCAAAGTATACGCCTGTATTCGATGCTTTAGGCTTGCTTCTTTATCCATTCACATGGCTTAGCGGCTTACCAGAGCCTTTGGTTGCCGCCAAAGGTATGTCAGCGGGATTGGCTGAAATGTTCTTGCCAGCACTGCTCCTCAGTGAGGCTGATATACTGACTCGCTATGTTGCAGGGGTCATCTCTATTAGCAGCGTGTTGTTTTTCTCTGCCATGATTCCTTGTGTGCTTGCCACTGAAATACCATTATCTGTCGGCAAAATGGTCATTATCTGGTTTGAGCGTGTGGTACTCAGTATTTTATTGGCTGCGGCATTCGGACATCTAGCCATGTACTTCAACTGGATTGGCTAAAAAAACAAATTTAATAACAAGTATTATGTTAACTAAAAACATTTAAAAAACGTCATTTCAACAAAGACATGAATCAAAAATAATATAACCCATATGTCTTACAATACTAGGATCACCCTATGAACGATATCAAAAAATTAACGCTACACCCTCGCCAGCTTAGCTTTAAGATGCTACGTGATATCTATGAGCAACCTGTCATATTGACATTACCTGAGAGTGCTTATAAAGCTATCGATGCCTCACACGAAGATGTGCGTACGATTATTGCTCGAGACAAAAGCGCTTATGGAATCAATACTGGTTTTGGCCTGTTAGCAAAGACCCGTATCAGTGATGATCAGCTTGAGCTACTTCAGCGTAACCTAATTGTTTCTCACTCAGTAGGCACTGGTGAAGCACTTCCTGCCAGCGTGGTACGACTGATTATGGTGATGAAAGTGGCCAGCCTAGCACAAGGTGTATCAGGCGTACGCCGCGAGGTAGTGGACAGCTTACTTGCCTTAATCAATAATCAAATCACGCCAAACATTCCGGCAAAAGGCTCTGTTGGTGCCTCTGGTGATTTAGCGCCTTTATCACACATGACGCTTGCAATGATGGGTGAAGGTGACGTGTTTGTCGCTGGCGAAAAAGTGCCTGCAGCAGAAGCACTAGCCCAGCATGGACTTGAGCCAATTATCCTAGCAGCCAAAGAAGGTCTCGCACTTATCAACGGCACGCAAGTCTCAACCGCATTAGCATTACGGGGTTATTTCTTAGCGCGTGACTTGCTGGAGACAGCGACTATCGTTGGCTCCCTGTCAATTGATGCGGCCAAAGGATCGGACTCACCATTTGATGCGCGTATTCACGAAGTACGTGGGCATCATGGTCAAATTGAAATCGCCAAAGCACACCGTCAACTCATTAAAGGCAGTGCGATTCGCGCCTCGCATGATGGTGAGCAGGATGACCGAGTACAAGACCCTTACTGCCTGCGTTGTCAGCCACAAGTCATGGGTGCCTGTCTTGATATCATTAACCAAGCAGGAAAAACGCTACTAATCGAATCCAATGCGGTGACAGACAACCCACTTATTTTTAATAATGAAGATGGCCCGGTTGCCATATCAGGTGGTAACTTCCATGCTGAGCCAGTCGCTTTTGCCGCTGACATCTTAGCGTTGGCAATCGCCGAGATTGGTTCTATGTCTGAGCGCCGTGTTGCTTTGCTAATCGATGCGACGCTGTCAGGTGGTCTGCCGCCGTTCTTGGTCGACAATGCTGGGGTAAACTCAGGCTTTATGATCGCCCATGTGACCGCAGCCGCACTGGCATCGGAGAATAAATCTATCGCTCATCCGGGGAGCGTTGACAGTATCCCAACCTCAGCCAACCAAGAAGATCATGTGTCTATGGCGACCTATTGCGCAAGACGCCTATATGAGATGGCACAGAATACTGCCACTATCATCGGTATTGAGCTACTGTCTGCCGGTCAAGGGATTGATTTTCATCGCGGATTAGAGACATCAGAGCCGTTGACTGTGGCGCATCAGAAACTGCGCGAGAAAGTGACTTTCTATGATAAAGACCGCTACCTAGCGCCTGATATCGAAGCGGCCAAGCAATTGGTATTAGACGGTACGCTTGCTGAGCACTGGCAGTCATTACGTAGCAACTGGTACGAGTCTAAATAAGCGTTAGATAATAGAAGGGAATGAGTAATGGCCATGACGAAAATTAGCATAACCGTGAGTCACACAGCGGCTGACATGATGCTGTGGACCGGCCGTGCAGAGCCATTTGAGACGGCACGTGCCCGCTACTGGTATCAGCTCGCAAAGCCTTACGAGGATCAAAATATTGGGCTAATCGGCTTTGCATGTGATCAAGGGGTTAGGCGCAATCAAGGCCGCGTGGGTGCACGAGCTGCCCCGCCGCTGATTCGCCGAGCGTTTGCGACACTGCCGGTCATTGCGCCATTGCAAACATGCTATGATAATCAACTGGCGACATTGTTGGGTGATGCAGGCGATATCTATTGTCACGACGATGATGACTTTGCTGCGCACACTCTTGAGCAAGCTCAGCTCAAATATGCGGATAAAGTGAGCGCTATCGTCAAACAAGGCGGCTTGCCCATTGGTCTTGGTGGTGGTCATGCCATCGCCTATGGTAGTTTTTTGGGACTATGGCAGGCATTAGAAAATACAAGCGAAGCAAATGCCACACCTACCATCGGCATCATTAATTTTGACGCCCATCTTGATATTCGTCAATCTGATGTGGCAACTTCTGGTACACCGTTTCGCCAAATTGCCGAGCACCTTGATGCACATGGTCAGCCCTTTCATTATTGCTGTATTGGCGTCAGTCGGTTCTCTAACACGGCGGCGCTGTTTGATCGTGCTGAGCAATTGGACGTGCATATCATCAGTGATGAAGACTGCCATTATCAGCCTTGGCAGATACTTGCCGATCAGGTTATAAACTTCATCAATCAAGTTGATGTGGTTTATCTGACCATTGATATGGACTGCTTGCCATCTAGTGTCGTGCCGGGTGTGAGCGCACCTGCAGCCTTTGGTATTGAGCTGGGTTTCGTTGAACGCATGGTCAAAACCATCATGGCATCAGGCAAAGTAAAAATGGCCGACATTGCCGAGATTAATCCCACCTTTGATATTGATGGGCGCAGCTGCAAGGTCGCGGCAAGACTATTAGCGACTATTATAGAGCATCATTTACTGACTCTATAAATAAAGACTTATGAATAAAACTTTGAAGATGAATTTTATATATTCACCTGACTATCAGTATTAAGCAGGAGCTTATTATGAACCACTCTAGCGCACAGATACTCGAAAAATCTATCAATACTACAGATGATAAAGACATCCTAACATCGTTTGACCACATCATTATCAATGCCAATCTTGCGACTTTTTCGGCGCAGTATGGTTTTGGTATTTGCACAAATAGCATCCCATATGGTCAATTAAACAATGCTGCTATCGGTATTAAAAATAGCAGCATTGCTTGGATTGGTGGGCACAATCAAATCACTGCTCATCTGCCTAACTATCAACATCATCAAATCACAGACGTAGATGGTAAATGGATAACTCCCGGGCTCATCGACTGTCACACTCACATCGTCTATGGTGGCAATCGCAGTAACGAGTTTGAGGCACGTTTGACTGGCGCTAGTTATCAAGACATTGCGGCACAAGGTGGCGGTATCGTCTCAACTGTCACTGCTACCCGCGCTGCCAGTATCGAATCGCTATTTGCACAAAGTGAAAAACGGTTGCTTGCACTGATGAAAGAGGGTGTCACCAGTATCGAAATCAAATCGGGCTACGGCCTAGATTTAGACACGGAACGCAAAATGCTCACGGTTGCTCGCCAGCTTGGTGAAAAATATAATATCCATGTGAGCACCACTTATCTAGCGGCGCATGCCCTACCCCCTGAATACAAGTCTCACATGCAGGACCGCTCGGATGACTATATCGAGCAAGTGTGCGAGTGGCTACCAATCTTGCATAGCGAGGGTTTGGTCGATGCAGTCGATGGCTTTTGTGAAAACATCGCCTTTAGCACTGAGCAAATCAGACGCGTTTTTGAAGTAGCACGTGTGTTAGGCCTACCAGTTAAGCTGCACTCTGAGCAATTATCTGACATAGGTGGCAGTGCCTTAGTTGCCGAATATAAAGGATTATCAAGCGACCATTTAGAGCATTTATCAGAAGACGACATCAAAAAAATGGCGGCCAGTGATACGGTTGCAGTTCTATTGCCCGGTGCATTTTATACCCTGCGGGATACCAAGTTGCCACCCATTGAGGCATTACGCAGACACCAAGTACCTATGGCAGTTTCAACTGATTGTAATCCTGGCACTTCACCACTTACCTCATTATTGCTTGCGATGAACATGGGCTGTACGCTATTTTACTTAACGACTGAAGAAGTACTGGCAGGCTCAACCGTTTATGCAGCACAAGCGCTGGGACTGTCTAATAAAGGTAAAATAGAGGTTGGCTGTGATGCAGATTTGGTCTTATGGGATATCGCCCGACCTGCGGATTTGGCTTATCAGATGGGACTAAACCCTATTAACGGCATTATGGTTCAAGGCAAGTGGCGTGAGACGGTATAGCGAACTCATCTAACTACTCACATTAAAAAAGCCCCAGTCATTGAATGATTGGGGCTTTTTTAAAAATAAATGCACAGCCTTGCTACCCCATTTTCAAAAAACTGAGTAGCAAGAAAAACGACTATTGGCGATACCTATCATATCTATCTGTCTAACTTACTTAGCTATTTCTTAAACTTATTGTTGAATACGCTGCCAGTATTGGCATCAACATTTAGCCAAACGATACTATTACCTTTGAGGATATCAGCTTCATAATAGGACGCATGATCACTATAATCTCGGTCGTTTTTAAACTCAATCTCGATAACACGGCCGCCCGATTGTTTTTCAGCAATTTTCATTGCCTGTTTAACATCAATCTTCGCTTGTTTAAGTGCCTTATAATCTACCAGATCGTCACTGTCTAATCGTTCCACATCCGTACTGATCACTCTACCATTCATGGCGTCAACTTTGATTTCATAGTTTCGGCTACTGGTTACAAATTCCATCTCATACACACCGCCTTGCGCTTTATCATCATCGTGATCAAAGCTGGCACTCATCAATAGACCAGATGACTTTTTCGCCGCAATATTTATTGCTTGTTGTAAGCTTATTCTACTGGCTTTGGCGGCTTGGACCTCACTTGCTAGCGGTTGCTGCGTAGATGCATAGATTGTCGTAGTTAACATAGCTGCACCCACTACTACTGCAGCACGAGTACCCAAAGTCGTTAGCGAAAATGGCTTGAAAATCTTGCTCATAACGGTCTCCACAAAATTAATCTTATTGAGTGTTCTAAAATTATTATCTTTTAAAAAACACATATTATCAATAGGTCAATCGTATCACTTCATAAAAACCACTTTGACTGTTCACGGTAGGTTTAATTCATAAAAAACGCGCCTATCGTTAAAACAGACGCGTTATTCGTTAGTAGGTGGCTATGATAAAAGTGCTTAGTTTAAAATACCGTAAGCGACCAATGCATCAGCAACTCGTTTAAAGCCAACGATATTTGCACCAGCCATATAGTTGATATAGCCATTATCCGTTTGACCATACTGTTCTGAGGCATCAGCTGCGCAGTCATGGATATTTCTCATGATATTTTTGAGGCGCAAGTCGATTTGCTCAAAGCTCTTATACTGACGGACTGAGTTTTGTGACATCTCAAGCGCAGAGACTGCTACACCGCCCGCGTTGGCGGCTTTACCTGGGGCATAATGCACCCGGTGCAAACGAATATAGTCGATGGCTTCAGCAGTCAATGGCATGTTGGCACCTTCGACAACGTATGTGATGCCATTTTCAACCATGAGCTTGGCATCTTCTTCATTGACTTCGTTTTGCGTCGCTGATGGAATCGCGATGTCACCTTTAAATTGCCACGGCTTTTGCTTCGCAAACCACTCTCCACCATAAACATCGACGTACTCAGCCAACGGTTTGCTTTTTGCTTTTTGTGCCTTGAGCCAATCAATTTTTTCTTGATTCAGACCCGCTTCATCATACAAAGTCCCTTGTGAGTCTGACACAGTGACGACGATGCCGCCCAGCATATGGGCTTTTTCAGCAGCATGTAATGAGACGTTACCAGCACCTGAAACCAATACTCTCTTACCTTTAATATCGTCATTTTGCGCCGTAAGCATGTTTTCTAAGAAATACACCGCGCCATAACCTGTCGCCTCAGTACGCATCAAACTGCCACCGAAGCCAACGCCTTTACCGGTCAAAACGCCGCCGTATTCGTGCGTTAAATTCTTATACATAGCAAACATATAGCTGACTTCACGCCCACCCACGCCAATGTCACCAGCGGGCACATCGATGTCTTTATTCACATAGTGATGTAGTTCACGCATAAAGGCATAGCAAAAACGGCGGATTTCACTGTCTGTTTTGCCTTTGGGATCAAAATCAGAGCCACCTTTACCGCCGCCCATTGGCAATCCAGTCAAAGCGTTTTTGAATATTTGCTCAAAGCCTAAGAACTTCAACACAGATTGGTTGACAGTCGGATGAAATCTCACGCCACCTTTATAAGGACCTAAGGCATTGCTGAACTGGACACGCCAGCCGCGGTTAACCTGAACTTCACCTTGATCATTTTCCCAGTTAATACGAAAAGCAATAACGCGGTCAGGCTCAACGAGGCGCTCAAATATTTTAAAAGTATCATATTCTGGGTGGGCGTCGTATAACGGCGCAATCGTAATTGCAACTTCTTTTACCGCTTGAACGAATTCAGGTTGATGGGCGTAACGCGCTTCGACTTTTTCGATGGCCTGACTGATACTCATATCTTTTCCTTAGGGTAAAAATGGTGATCGTGCGTACTTACACCGATGTCACGTCGTATGACAACAAACGAGAGGATTGTAGACACTGGTGTAAAACTGAAATTGCCTCGACACGCTGGCTTGTGTAGAGACAAATGGGATTAAAAAAGCTGACTGAATTTATGCCTAGATGCCACATTCAGAGACAAGAACATTTTTTATCCCATAATATATATCATTTTTGGGACGTATAAGTCTAGTAAATATCACCATCATGAAAAGTTATAAGCGATTTTTATTGGCACAGTCTAGCGTGCGCCTTTGCATAGCACCTTGAGGCGCCGACTGATGAGCTTACAGATCTCATTGATTGTGCTAAAAATAGTCCTGTATTACTAAAAAGTCTTCGTTTTCCTAATCGGTAAATAAATCAAATATTAATGGAAATTTGTGTATTGATAACCGTTAAGTAAAGACGAAAGGTCAATAATCAGCACCAAACGGTATAAAAAAACCAAAAACATGGCTTTTTGCTTGAGCTGATGTATATCAATATTGACAGCAAGGGTTTATAATAGCTGACTTAGTCAACATTTATTCTCCACCATTACTAACTGTTATTTTATCAATTGAATAACCCGTCATAGAGAAAGCGATATGCGTACAGATTTATTCCAGCAAATTTTGGAAGACCTAAACAGCTCATCAGCCGATGTTGAAGCATCTGCCCTTATTTCTAACGATGGTCTGATGATTGCCTCAGCACTACCAACGGGCGTTGATGAAGACCGTGTTGGCGCTATGTCAGCGGCTTTATTGTCATTGGGTGACCGCGCAGGTCATGAGTTGGCACGTGGTAGTATCGATCGTATTATGATTCAAGGTGAAAAAGGCTACGTGATTATGACCTCATCTGGAGATGAAGCGGTACTTACTATTATGGCAAAACCGAATGCAAAACTTGGTTTGATATTCTTAGATATCAAGCGTGCCTCAGAAGCCCTTGCAAAACTTATCTAATTGGTAAATTTGGATTTTTGTCGATAACACATTTTGGTAAATTTGGATTTTTGTCGATAACACATTTTTTATTATTTAATGTCATATAGCACATAGCACGACTGATAAATATGACTTTAAATCAAAATGAGGTGACTGTCTCATAAAAAATATTTAAGATGGCACACATTATTTGTATGGAATAATAGCCTGATAAATATTGGGACGACGACTGAGCTGAAAGGCAACATGATGTTATCGACAACTACCACACCAGATTGGCTTTTTAATCATTATAAATATAACGATAAATAAAGGAGATTACGATGGGTTCTCCAATCCCTGATGCACATAAGCCTGATATGCCCGCTGAGCAGATTACTCTGACTTATTATGATGGTACATCGCGGACTGTCTATGATACTGGTATTGAACGCCCTTATCCTGATGGCAAGCTGATTGTATCTCGCACCGATTTGGATGGTGTGCTGACTCACGTCAACGATGCTTTTGTCGAAATCAGTGGCTACAGCGTTGATGAGCTTATTGGTCAGCCACAATCTATTTTGCGCCACCCTGATATGCCAAAAGCCGCTTATAAAGATTTGTGGAATACCGCAGCGGCTGGGCAAAAATGGCATGGCTACGTTAAGAATTTATGCAAAGATGGTAGTCACTACTGGGTCTATGCGACCGTTGTGCCAAACATTCGTCGCGGCGAAACAGTGGGTTATACCTCGGTACGCCGTAAGCCATCACGTAGCAAAATCGAAGCTGCTATGGCTCAGTATGCCCAAATGAATCAAAATGAGGAAGGCTAAATCATGACGACACACAATATGTTAATCGCCCCTGATTTTTCTCCTGAGCGTTTTGCAGGCTGGCACATGTTTAATATTTTGATTCAAAAACGTGCCAACCTAAATATGCATCTGAATATACCTACCTCACATGCTGAACAAGAGAAAATCATTGAGGCAGGTGACATTCAAGTTATCTATGCCAACCCATTTGATGCAGCTACTTTGATCCGTGAACAAGGCTATCGCGCTGTTGCACGCCCTATCGGCAAATCGGATGAGATGGTCATTGCTGCTGCGGCAAACAGTGATATCAAGCGCTTAGAAGACATTAAAGCGGGTGCGACCGTAGCAATGGCAGACAACCGTGATGTTAAGCTGATTGGTTTACGCTTATTAGAAGCTGTAGATATAGAAGAGTCTGATCTCAACTGGGATATCACTGAAACTTATCAGGCAGCTGCCCGTAAAGTCATCAAAGGTGATGCTCAAGCAGCTTTCTTCTTGGCAGAGATTTTTCATAGCTTTTCACGCTTGACCAAAACTCAGCTGTCAGTGCTAATCGAAAGTGATTTGGCAGATATTAGCCATGTATTACTGATTAAAGATGGCTTTCCTGATACAGAAATATTCATGAATGCGATCCTGAACTTGCATAATGATGACGATGGTAGAGAAGCATTGGCTGAACTTGGCATGCCTCAAGGGTTTGAAGCCATGGACGAAGAAGATGCTGAATTTATGATAGATTTGATGCAAACTTTACTTGATTAATTATTAATTATTAATTATTAATTGGCACGTTGCACCGTTTCGCTTAGTGAAGTCATAGCCTATTGTCGCTCAATAGTGGCTATATCATTTTGACCATACGATATTAGCCATAAGCTGTTAGCCATATAATAGACACTATGACTTAAAGGACACTATTATGTCTGATTTAGACCTTATCAAAGAAAATGAGATGGAGGCGCGCCGAGTATTTCGTTTATATTCGCGTAAAGTGTTTTTGGCACCCAATAACCGTCATTTTCATGAACAACGTATCAATGCCGCATTACTTTTAACCGAAAAAGAGCCGCTGCAAGGTGCCGTCGCAGACTTTTTTTATGGCTGTTGGTATGACATTCCTTACGATGTAAACAACCTGTTTACGCGTATTAAAGATCGCTTGTACCCTCATGTCCAGCAAGGGTTTCGCGATTGTATTAGTAAGAAGCGATATATTCAACGCAATAGTATGCTGGCGACTCGCTGGAGTGTCCTGATATCGCCGTCTCTCAATGAGCAAAAACAGCGATTGCTTATCAGTAGCGATGACGCCAAAGAAATATCCAAAGACATCACCGCTGAGCTTATGCAGGCGCGTGAAGATAAGAATTGGGGCACGATTGAGCAGATCGAAAACGAATTCTTTGCTCACTGTATCGCTCGCAATGATCGACTTGCCTTCTCGTTAGTATGGTTTCGCTTGGGTAAAAGCGACTGGCAGTTCGATGAGCGCTGGAACAACTGTCAACAGCATCTTGATCAGACCATCAAGACCTAATTTATCGCCGATTTAACCCTTTCATCACAATGGTAGCCGCTATGTCCTCTTACTTAAATGCTGATAAAACGTATCTAACCCTCACTCCAGCCGGTATTTTTGAGGCATTTTCACAAAGTGAGCCCACTGATGAACAGCTGTCATTACAAGACTTAATGTCCTATGGGGAGACGTTGCTCGCTGCTGATTGGCTTGAACGTTATTCTGACGAATGGCTACAGAGCTTTATAGAACACGGCTGGATTGAAAAGCTGTCTTTGTTGTTACCCGCACCCAGGAATATTATAACCCCTAATTTATGCACAAGACGCCTAATAACATAGCCTTAACAGCTATAATAGCATTGTGCACT
>NZ_CAJHBN010000007.1:0-159158 GCF_904846655.1 Psychrobacter sp. NC44
CTGAATAGGTCATTTGTTATTCTGCCATTTCGCTTGTTTTAAAACGATTGTATCTTATTTAAAAAGAACTGACTATATCTAATTTAATTAGAGAAAAAAAAGCAATTGAAAGACTGATAACGAAAAATGAATCGGAAGAGTCTATACGTATAGCTAGAATAAAATCAATTTTAGATGTCTATTTTGCAACTACAAACACTCCTTTGTTTCTGGAGCAGAAGGCAACCGCTGAATATATATATCAAAATCATAAGCGTTATTTAAGGTTCATAGCTGACAAAAATTTCAATACAAATAATGATACTGTTACTGATGGAACTAACGATAACTCATTAGTAGATTTCAATACTCTTTTAGATAGTAGAGTTGATTTGGAAGCTAAAAAAAGAACTCTTCTACACAAAGCTTTAGATGTTGAACGAACAATTAACTATACAGAAACAGTATTTATACCGTCAGCAAGTAAATCTAGTGACGCATTTAGTTCAACAATCTATTCTAATTCACAATGTTACTTTTGCAGCCATGATAATAATAACAATTACAAAACAGCTAACAAATTGAATAATGCTCTAGTTTGGCTTAATACTGAATTATCAAAGACGAATTATCAAATTGATTCATTTAGACATACTAAAGCTGAGTTAGACTCAGAAATTAAAGAAATTGATGGCAAGCTCAAGAAAGTGAAAAAAGAAATAGCTGAAATTAGATCTATCGAAGAGAAGTTGAAAAACAAAGAAGATCTTGATAATCAAGCTAGTAGATACGTAGGTAGATTAGAGGAGTATTTGGAAAGTCTTGATAGTTTGAGTGATCTTAATGATAAAAATTATGACAATATTATCAAAGATATAGAAGACATTGAATCTCAATTAAAAGAAGAGTTTAACGTAGATAGTAAAATAAGAACAGCTGAAACGTATATCAATAAGCAAATGAATAAGATAGGCGAAAAATTCGACTTTGAAGAAGATTATAAACCTATCAACTTAAAGTTCTCGTTATCAAACTTTGATCTTTACTACAAGACAGACGATGATAAGAAAATATACTTACGCTCTATGGGTAGTGGCGCGAATTGGCTATATAGCCATCTTTCATTATTTCTAGCATTGCATAGATACTTTTGTAAGATAGGCGATAAATCAGTTATACCTCCTATTTTATTTATTGATCAACCTACTCAAGTATATTTTCCCACAAATATAGAGGACAACTCAAACGAGTTTGATGCTCAAGATCTTGTTGAAAAAAGGGGTAAGCCTGAAAGTCTTGATGCTGATATGAAATCTGTAAAAAATATTTTCGAGCAGTTGGTACAGTTTTGTAAAGATACTAAAGATTTAACAGGTATAGAACCGCAAATTATTATCACTGATCATGCTGATGGACTAACTTTAGATAATGTTACTTTCGATGATTTAGTTGTAGCAAGATGGCGAGATCGTGGATTTATTTATCCTTTACCTAATGAGAGTGTTAATATTAAATCTGACGATATCAGTAAAGAACAGATGCCCATTGGTATCAAAGGTGAACAGCTTAATCTTCTAGACCCACCTACTAGTTGAAAGTTATATAAGTTCTAATTTCTATTTGACCTTCGCTACAAAGGCGCGTTTTAGCCCTGACATGAGAGCCGTAAAAAATTGCACCGCAATTTTATGCTTGCAAGAAAAACTCTCTTAAATGAGAGTTTCTTAAGGCTATCCTGCTGGAATAGGCGTGTTGCGAAGGCTAGGTTTTGGGGCAGTATCGTGACCAAACAGGAATGACCCAAACCGTAGCCACAGAAAATCATAGATTTTCTCTTGCGTCAGGTCAGGGCGAAGCAGTACTTCGCTTGATCCATCCTCACACCTAGATAAGCAGATAATAGCGAATGGCAGGATTGGCTCCCCTTATTACTGCAACGGTTTCACCTTCTAATCCGCAAATTCTAAACTATTCCCAAACCATCTAAAGCCCCACTCTAAACCCCTAAACCTAGTACCGTAATCTCAAATAGCAAAAACCCTGCCATGGCGAGGTCTCATTATTTTATCGAGTATAACTGGTGATAACTGCACCAGCGTTAGTAGTTTGGCACTAATTGACTACTATTATTTAGCTGATTTTTTATAGTAATCAACCATCATCGTACCTAGCGTACCGTTGTCATCGATAGTGACGATTCTAACTGTACCTGACTGAGACGCAGTACTAGACTGCACTTGTCCAGCACTACCTAAGACGATTTGGTTGTTTTTAGCCGCCATTGCTCCGTTACCGATAGCGATGCTATTCATGCCGCCAGCCATAGATTTATTGCCTAGCGCTACCGAGTTTGCACCTTGTGCGGCTGCCGCTTCACCAACTGCGGTAGAGCGTACACCACTAGCATCGGCTATATGACCAAAGGCTTGCGCGCGTTCGGCAGTGGCTTTTGATTGCCAACCGATAGACGTTGAGCCTAAACCTGCGGCATTGGCTTCCCCGCCAACAGCCGTTGCTGAATTCATGCCCGCATTGGCTTTGTTGCCGACAGCGACCGTGTCATTACTGCCGCCAGCCATCGCGGCTTCACCAACAGCCGTAGCGCGTACACCACTCGCGTTGGCTAGATGACCAAACGCTTGCGCGCGTTCAGCGGTAGCTTTTGATTGCCAGCCGATAGAGGTTGAGCCTAAACCTGCAGCGTTGGCTTGACCGCCGACAGCGGTTGCTGAGTTCAGACCTGCATTGGCCATATTACCGATAGCAACCGTGTCGTTAGTGCCGCTAGACATAGCACTATTGCCTAAAGTAATAGCAGTACTGTTCGTAGTGGTTTGGGTATTTGAAACTTGAGAGTCAGCACCTGTTGCCATAGCAGTGCATGCAGAAGTTGCGGCAATGGCGAGAGTAAGGGAACTGATTTTGAGTGCTAATTTTGATAGGGAATCCATTTTCATCATGCTAAGTCCTTTTAGACAAGCCATCTTGGCTTAGTAGGGGGTTTGGGTAAAAGCTGATAGATCACAATCCTTGCAATATGAACATACTCTGGCCTAAATAACTTGATCATATGTAGAGTCCACAACATTAATGTAACACTAATTTTTAACCATTATTCAAATAATGATAGCATTATATTTTCAAAGGTCATTTAAGCCGACGAATGAACAGTTATAATATAAAACTACCGTAAAGGAGAGCATTGGTGCTGTACAACTTTGATGAAATAATAGACAGACGTGATACGGGGTCGTTTAAATGGCATTATACCGATGACACCATTCCGCTGTGGGTCGCGGATATGGACTTTAAGACTGCCCAGCCTATTTTAGCGGCGATTGAGCAAGTAACGCAGCATGGCATATTGGGTTACACCGTGCCGACCGAGCCGTTGTATCAAGCGATTATCGACTGGCATGGCAGTCGTTATGACTTGTGGCTGGAGCAGCAGGATATCCTGTTTTCTCCGGGTGTCGTGCCAAGTTTGGTGCTGATGATGAAAGTATTTACCGAGGCAGGGGATGCGGTACTCATCAATGATCCTATCTATACGCCTTTTATGAGCAAGGTTTTGGACAATAATCGTAAGCTTGTGACTTCTGCATTAAAAGAGGTTGAAGGTAAGTATCATCTGGATTTAGCTGATATCGAAGCCAAAATTATCAAGCATAAAGTTAAGCTATATTTATTCTGCAATCCGCATAATCCGGGCGGACGTGTATGGACAGCGGATGAACTTGAAGCGCTGCTTTCGATTTGTAAAAAGCACGATGTGGCAATTGTGAGTGATGAGATTCATCAAGATTTAACCTTGAGTGGGCAGACATTTACGCCTTTTTTAACCCTAGCAACAGGCTATGAGCACAAGGTGGTGAGCCTAACCTCGATGACCAAAACCTTTAATATTGCCGGTATCAAAGGCTCTATGATCTTTGCTAAAGACAGCGCATTAATGAGTAAAATTAACCAGCAGCAGCGTTTAAGTGACGAGCATGAGCTGAACTTATTTGCTTATATGGCGATGCGCAGTGCTTATGAGCAAGGTGGTGAGTGGTTGGCGCAGGCGCTGACCTATATTGAAGCCAATATTGAATTAACCATTAGCTTTTTAGAAGAGCATTTACCTAAAATTAAGGTGATGCGTCCAGAAGCTTCGTATTTGATTTGGCTAGATTGCTCGGCATATGCGCAAGACGATCAAATGCTCTATGACGCGCTTAGAGAGGCCAAAGTTGAGCTTAGCGCGGGGATTAAATACGGTAATAAAGGGCATCTAAAAATGCGCCTTAATATAGCGTGCCCTAAAGCGCTGCTTATAGAAGGGCTAAACCGTATGCATACTGCATTAAATAGCGATGCTGTTAAACAGTAATATCATTTAGCAGGATAACCAGTAATGTCCTGAATACTTTGATATAAGGGTTTTAGACGCTCATACATTTTGAGATAAACCTCATTATAAAGACGTTTGTAGAGCTGGACGTTGGCGTCAATAGGTAAGAACTCATCGCCCAAATGGGTCATCGCCTGAGTTGCGGTTGAATGGTCAGGATAAACGCCAAGCCCTACTGCACAATTGATAGCAGCGCCTAAGCCTGAGGCTTCATAAGTATGCGGTCGATAAGCGGGCATGCCAAAGATATCTGCCGTCAGCTGCATGGCAGAGTCACTTTGAGAGCCGCCACCAGCGACACGCAAGTGTTTGATGGGTTTGCCTATACGCTTCTCAATAGTATCGAAGCCAAGCTTTAGCTCATAAGCCAGCCCTTCTAATATAGCTCGATAAACATGCGCTCGCGTGTGTACGTCGCCAAATCCAATAAGCGCACCTTTGCCCTCAAGTCCCGGATGACGAACACCAGGTGACCAGTATGGCTGCATCATTAATCCCATACAGCCTGCTGGAATGTCTTTCACCGCTTGATCGAGGAGTTTTTCGGTATCGATGCCTTGGGTCTTTGCTAACTGCTCTTCATAGTGGGCAAATTGCTCTTTAAACCAACTGACCATCCAAAAGCCGCGATAAATCATGTACTCATGATTGTAGTAATTTGGCGCGGCGGCGGTGTAGGCGGGCATATGTTTAAGTATCTCGACATAATTGCTCGAAGTGTTATTAATTGTCGCAGTAGTGCCAAAACTTAAACAGGCGGTGTCTGCTGCGAGACCCGCTGCGCCTAGTGCTTCGCAGGCTTTGTCACTAGCAGCAGCGATCATCGGCGTGCCTTCCAGAATACCAGTAGCGGCGGCAGCTTGAGCGCTGATATGACCAAGTGGCTGTCCCGGTGGAACAATTATAGGCATTTGCTCAGGTCGGCAGCTAAATAAGCGCCATTTGATATCTTTCGGTTTCATCCACGTTTGCGCTTTATAATCATAAGGCAAATAGCCAACCGAATGGCCTGTCGAATCGGCGAGTTCGCCGGTGAGCTGGTAGGTGAGGTATGCGGAGAGGTTGACATAGTGTGCAGTCTTTTTCCAAATCTCAGGCTCATGATGAGCAAGCCAGTTACAGCGGGCTTTTTGCTGCGCCTCTTGTACCAGCTCGCCCATACCGATGACTTTGGTGAGTGGACCTAGAAAGCCTATGTCATTGGTTTCGCCGCGACGCAAATCCATCCAGACGATAGCTGGGCGTAACGGTTGTTTATCCTTGTCCAAACATATCATGGTATAGCGCTGGGTGGCGAGGCTGACGCCGGCAATTTGCTCGGGCGTAATATCGCAGTTTTGCCACAATTGCTGACAGGCTTCGCTTAATTTTTTCCAATAGTAGTCGGCATGCTGCTCCGCAAAATTTGGCTGCGTTGAAAAATACGGCTCGATAATGACGCGGGCTTTGGCAATCTCGCTACCGAATTGATCGAAGATAAGCGCTCTGACGCTTTGGGTGCCATTGTCGATAGCTAAGAAATAAATAGGGGCATCAAGGTTGTTGGTCATAGTCATCCTTAACTATGTAGAAATAGATATATAGCTCAATAAAAATACAATGATTATAGTGTGCTACTGGGGTAAGTTTTCCGCAGCCTCTGTCTGCGTAGGCACAGCAAGCAAGGAAAACTTATACCAGTAGCATTTGCTATTAATATAATAAAAAAGTGCTAAGCCGCAGGCAAATGGTAGTAGCGTTGCCATAAATCTTGATAACGTTCAACTTCTTTCTGCCACTTTTGCTCATCCCAGCCGAGCTCTTGCTGACATATTTGCTTAATCCGATTACTGATAAGCGGCGACATAGCACCATCAGGTAGTATCAAACCTAAGCGTGTACGTCGCAGTAGTAAATCATCCAAGTGAATGACTTGCTCATAATGGGCGGCAAAGCGAATCTCTGCCCAAATGGTGTTGCTGTCAGTCACATAAGCCAAATCATCATCATGTGCTAACTCTAATAAGGCATCAAGCTGTAGACCATAAAATCCTTGTAAGCGTTGTTGTAGGGGTTTTGGTAAGGTGGTAAATTTAGGATTGGTTGGCGGTTGATTACTAAAGACTTCAGTATTTAATGAGCCAAGCTCTTTGCTATCTGCTTCATTAAATGCCAGTACTTGTTGACAAGTTTTTAGCACATCAAGGGCGATTAGGCGAAAGGTGGTTAGCTTGCCGCCACTAACAGTGACCAAATTATTATCCAACCAGACGCTATGGTCGCGTTTCTCTTTACTTGGGCTGACGCGCTTACCATCACCGCCATCAGAAATCAGTGGACGCACGCCTGCCCATGAGCTGATGACATCCTTGCGGCTAATGTCTACATTATCAAAGAGATTATTGGTCGCTGCCAATAGGTAATCCACCTCTTCATTAGTGATACCGACTTCGTTATCGTCTAATGGCGGATGATCCAAATCGGTAGTACCAAGGACGGTACGGTTTTCCCATGGAAAGACAAAGACGGCTCTTTTGTCGATAGGGTGCAAAAAAGTATAGGCTTGTTTGATTGGTAGGCGCTCTTGGCTGACCACCAGATGGCTACCACGTGACGGGCGAATTTGCTTGTGAAAGCTTTGCTCAGTTTGTTTGCTAGCTTGCATCCGTAAGGTATCCGCCCAAGCACCCGTAGCACTGACCACTACTTTGGCATAAACGTCGTAACTTTTACCGTTGTCTTCAGAAGAAGTATCTTTTAGAGTAGCACCCGTCACCAAGCCTTGCTCATTGGTAATCAACGATTCTGCTTTTAGGTAATTAATAGCCTGCGCGCCATCATTAATCGCCTCATCAAGTACCCGCATCACAAGGCGTGAGTCATCGGTCACTGCATCGCTAAATTGACTGGCACCCAAAAATTTTTCTTGCTTGATGTGCGGATTAAGCTGTAAAAAAGCGTCTTTTTTAACGTATTTAGAGTAGCGCTTGCCCGCCAACCCATCGTAGATACGTAGCAAGGTATTGAATATCCATGGCGGTGGAAACTTACCTTTATAATGCGGCATGACGTAATGCATCTCGTTGACAAGACCACTTGCTTCGCTTAGCATGCGCTCGCGTTCACGGACGCTCAGCAAAGTGGTTTTATAGTCACCTGAGGCAATGTAGCGCAGCCCGCCATGTACCATTTTGCTAGAGCGGCTGGACGTGCCCCAAGCAAAGTCTTTTTGCTCAATGAGTAACACCGCCAAGCCGCGCCTTGCTGCCTCGCGAGCAATCCCAGCGCCTGTGATACCGCCACCGATGATGAGTATATCCCATGGTACTACTTGAGACGAGCGACGAGATAAAGGCGCTAATGCTTGCTGGCGTTGCTGATGTTGATTGGCTTGGTTCATAAACGATTCATCTTAATTTATACTCAAATTAATTAGTGACTCAGTGTTTCTAAGCCATCTAGTCGGGCTGTAGCTGCCTTTTAGTCTTCGATTAAAACACCCGGATTCATACGCTGTTCAGGGTCCAAGCTTTTGAGCATATCGCTAGTTACTTGTAGACCGAGCTTGCCTTTTTCGGCAGCAAGATAGGGGGCGTGATCGCGGCCGATGCCATGTTGATGCGATATCGTCGCTGTGCCATTGGCTAGACTTGAACTGGCAGCATGTTTGATTTTTTGCCAGCGGCTTAACGTGCTGGCGTGATCTTTGGCTGCTCTAAAGAAGTAAGTGGTATAGAGGCTAGCACCTTGCTTATAGACATGTGAGATATGAGTGAAAGCCATGACGTTTTCGTCTTCGTCTGCCAGAGCGTTTTTCACCGCTTCTTGCATCTGCTGCATCTGCTCGTCGATATGATTCCAGTTGGTGGCGGTCTCAAAGGTATCGACCATGATGCCTTTTTCCCACAGCGTCCCACGCAAATAAGGGAATTTAAAGCGTCCATGTGCCCAGACACTACCCATGATATCGGTTATTTTACCCGTAACACTACCGTGCTGTTTTAATAGCTTATTAAATTGCGTCAGTGCCAATTTATTCTGTGCTTTATCCCCTGAGACGCCATAAGTGAGCATGACTTTTTTTGAGCTCAGTCCACGTGCTTTTAGATAAGTGCTAATGGCCATAAACTGGCTGGGCGTCGTACCCAAATGTAGATGCGCGTCAGTCTCGACCGCATTACTTAGGCGTAGCATTGATAATTGAATATTTTTTTGAACCGCTTGTCTAAGCACTTCTTTACCCGCTGCCCAGTTCGGTAAAAAAGCAACTTTAAATAGCTCTTCTTCGGGTTGTGGTTGTACCCGCATTTTGACTGTCGTAAAAATACCAGCGCGGCCTTCGGTGCCCATCATCATCTCACGCAGATCAGGTCCTGCCGCTGACGCTGGGAAATCAGCTATATTGAGTACCCCTTGCGGTGTCACAAGCGTTCCACCAGCAAACATCTGTTCGATGCGTCCGTAACCTAAAGATTGCTGACCACTAGAGCGCGCTGCAATCCAGCCGCCCAGTGTCGATAGCTCCCAAGACTGAGGATAATGTCCCAAGCGGTAGCCGTGTGCGTCTAGTTGCGCCTCGACTGCTGGCCCTTGTGTACCTGCGCCAAAGGTAGCAATTTGGCTCTCACTGTCTAAGTCAATCAGCTGATCCATCTTGCTCATAGCGATGGTCAATATGGGGCGTGAACCCTTTTGCGGATTGATATGACCCGCGACTGAAGTGCCACCGCCAAAAGGAATGACAATAAGATCATGCTCGCTTGCAAGCTTCAATAATGCTTCGACATCAGCGGTCGATTCAGGAAAAGCGACCCCATCAGGAAAGACTTCAAAGTCGCCACCATGCATGGCTATCCAGTCTGGAAAACTTTGCCCACGAGCATGTCTAAGTCTTACTTCGTTGTCGACAGATACAGTATCAAGCTCAGTCATAGCAACAGGCAAGCGCGATTTGGGGACGGTTTTAAGTACTTGCTGTAAGCTCACTGATGATAGTTTTTTGGTTTTACCAATATGTGATTTGATCAGTTTCGCCCCATGCGCTGAGACTTTTTTATTAATATTGATATTGCCCCAACCATTCCAGCGCGTTTGCTCGATTGGAGTATTTACCGTATGACCCTTTGAGGCGGCGTCTATACTGGTGTTATTGGTGTTTTGGTTATCAGAATTGACTGAAATAGCTTTAGACGGGTCAGATTTAGGGCGTTTTCGGATAAGGGCTTTGATTTTGCTCATAGGGACATACCTGTCAATTTATTATGATTATCTGTGACTATAATAAGTAACTGTTTTCTGTACATTAGTCAACAACGATTGGTGTGCTGTTCCGACTTGCTAATTCTTTATTCTCTACCAAAACCATCAGTCTATGCGCTAAGTAATGCTAAATAACACCAATAAACCCTGATATATAAAAGTACCAATGCGGTGAGACTAAGCTAGAGAAAATTTCAGATGAAGTCCATGTGTTGCGGAATAATATAGATTAATCATAGGCGACACTGATGTAAGCTTCTCTGTAGTATGCTATGTAAAAAAGCATATCAGCTGCTTTACGAGACCAATAAACCGCTTTTTGATTTTGCTCATTATTCTATAACGCCTTATTATGATTTCTTATGGATGGAGGAATATAAATGAAATCATTATAAAAATGAAATAAAGTACGGGAATATACTGGTCTAATGAGATAGTTATATGTCAGTTGGTAGATTAGCGTATTTTTATAACCAATAGACTGCTCAAACTTGTTAAAATAGCGCACCAATTTATTTATTGATGGACACTACGTTATGACAACTGCTGCCAACGTTCCTACTATTAAAGAAGATCGCATCTTAATTCTCGATTTTGGCTCACAGTACAGCCAGCTTATCGCCCGCCGTGTCCGTGATTCTGGGGTGTTTTGTGAGATGTTCCCTTATGATATCGACACCCAGCGCATTACCGATTTTGGTGCAAAAGGCGTTATCTTATCTGGTGGTCCTGAGAGCGTCCATGCGGAAAACAGCCCACGCATCAATGATGCCGTATTCGACTTAGGCGTACCTGTACTTGGTATCTGCTACGGTATGCAAGCGATGGCAGAGCGCTTCGGCGGACAAGTTCATGCCAGTGATATCCATGAATTTGGCGCAGCAACCATCAATATCGATGGCAAATCAACGCTGACTGATGGTATCGAAGACGCAGCAGCGAAGCTAAATGTGTGGATGAGTCATGGCGATAAAGTGGTCGATGCCCCACAAGGCTTCGATATCGTCGCTAGTACGCCAAGCTGCCCGATTGCGATTATGGCAGATGATTCGCGTCACTATTACGGTCTTCAGTTCCACCCTGAAGTCACACATACCGCGCAAGGTTCTGCACTGCTAGGACGTTTCGTCCATGAAATATGTGGCTGCGCGGGTAGCTGGACGCCTGATAACATCATCGATATGCGTATTGAGCAACTGAAAAAGCAAATCGGTGATAAGCAAGTATTACTTGGTCTTTCAGGTGGTGTGGACAGTTCAGTCGTCGCAGCATTATTGCATAAAGCCATTGGCGATCAATTAACCTGTGTGTTTGTTGATACTGGTCTTTTGCGTCTGCACGAAGGCGACCAAGTGATGCAAATCTTCGCTGAAAACATGGGCGTAAAAGTGATTCGTGTTGATGCTGAAGAGTTATTCTTGACGGCATTGGCTGGCGAGTCTGATCCGGAAGCCAAACGTAAAATCATCGGTAAAACCTTTATCGATGTATTCGCTAATAGTGCTCGTGAAGTCAGTGAGCAAAGCGATGGTAAAGTCATCGAATTCTTGGCGCAAGGTACGATTTATCCAGACGTGATTGAATCAGCGAAGTCGCATCAAGGTAAAGCCCACGTGATTAAGAGTCACCATAATGTAGGCGGTTTGCCAGATGATTTGGCATTTGAGTTGGTTGAGCCATTACGCGATTTGTTTAAAGATGAAGTGCGTAAATTGGGTATTACCCTTGGTCTACCAGCGAAGATGATTAACCGTCATCCGTTCCCAGGACCGGGTTTGGGCGTGCGTATCTTGGGCGAAGTGACCAAAGAATTCGCTGATATCTTGCGTGCTGCTGATGCTATCTTTATGGAAGAGCTTGAGCGTTCAGGCTGGTATGAGAAGACCGCGCAAGCATTTGCGGTATTCCAACCGATCAAATCAGTTGGCGTGGTCGGTGATGGTCGCCGCTATGCGTGGGTGATTGCGCTACGTGCGGTTGAGACCGTAGACTTTATGACCGCGCGCTTTGCGCATCTGCCGTATGATTTGATTGAGACGGTATCGAATCGCATTATGAATGAAATCGCTGAAGTTTCACGCGTGACTTATGATGTGTCGAGCAAGCCACCTGCGACGATTGAGTGGGAATAAACCGTTTAAGTATTCTAAACGGTAACGGTGTTAACCTAGCTAGATATACAAACACGTACTATCTGCGCTCGGTTGCCTTGTTACCATTTTAGACTACGTAAACTTATCTAAATAGCTTTTCAACTCAAATTTTTTGAATTGATATACGACTAATCGATAATTAGATTAGTTCAATATAGCGATAAAAAAGCACTCAACTTGGTTGGGTGTTTTTTTTGGTTAAAACAAACAGGCAACTAAGAATCCTCTAATTTTTCATTGAACATTTGTCTTTATTATCTATAATATAGCCAACTTTAATTGGCTATTATTTATTAAAGTCGAGATAATCCTATCAATCGTTCAGTATTTAGTAAAATTAAGGGATAAGATGTTTTGTAATAACTGTAATCAAGAAAATTCAAGCGAGGCGGGATTTTGTTCAAAATGTGGGCATCAGCTCTCTGACGTCCAAGCACAAATACCGCCACCATTAACGGCAGTTAATATTTCTAAAGATGCGCAAATCCCGCAAAACCATCCAGCTTCCAGCGCTGAACATACCGATACTTTATTGGCAGCTTTCGTTGGTAAAAAGTATGATGATTTTTATCGTGATAAATGGTTTAAGGACAGCGAGCCACGCTTAGAGGTTAATAATGATGGCTCTAGTATACACAGTTTTAATTTGGCTGGACTTCTCCTGGGAACGTCTTGGTTGTGCTATCGTAAAATGTATCTAGCCGCTTTTTTTATTGTACTTGGCATTAATGCAGTTGATTTAGTCTTAATGCATCTGCTCGGTATGGAGGCGTATAGCTCTATAGGTCAAACCAGCTTTTTTGTCGCATGGGCAGTACTGACAGGACTTTTAGGTAATTATTTTTACTTTAGTCACAGCGTCAAAAATATAAAAAAAGTCATGAGTAATACAGCTGACCCAGCGACGGTCGAACAGGAGTTAGCGGCAAAGGGTGGTACGTCATGGGTTGGCGCCATTGTGGGTAGCATATTATCAGTATTGCTATCTATGGGTATGTCCTATTTGTTTGCGCCTGAGTGGTATTGGTTGGTGTAGTGCGTCTAATAAATAAGGTTAATCTAAGGAGGCGAGACAAAAGTGATGGAACCACTAAAACAAGCATATGATTTGGAACTCACGGATAAAGATCATGGGCAAGGTTGGGCTTTTGGTCGCCCAGTCGGCATCACCACGGATCAATGGCCGCGAAGCAGGATTAACGGTCTACCGATGGCGCACTTATGGACGATATTAGTGCCTGAAGCGTATCGCGTAAAAGGGAAAGATCTCGTGGCAATATCGCTTTTTCAAGCGGATGATCATGTTGAAGATAGGGTAGACGGTGTTGAAGATATGATTACTAATCTCACTGAGGTGAATCATACAGACGCTGAGAATTTTTGGGCGTCACTGAGTCGCTATGCTAACCATCGTCACCCTCAAGAAATCTATCTGAAAGATATGATTGGTGGTGGCTGGACATTGATTTGGCTAACGGAAGCAGAGTTTTCTGGTGAGTCCACGCCGCTGCCTAATAAAGAAGATGGTATATATCCAGACTATGAGATTGAAGAATGGGGTAGCACCTGCTTTGTTAAAGATGAATCTGCTCAGTTTATTAAGCACGTTGTCCGAATAGATGATCCTAACGTTGGCAAGATGCTTGATGAGTGGCCAGATGAAGATGATGGAAATGCCTATATTCCGATGTTCTCTGAAAAAGGTGAGATGTTAAAGCTTGATAGGTTTCATGCAAAAAGTCATTTTGGTGGTACGGCCAATCCCATTCAAGCGATACCAGAATTTAGTCCTTTTTATATTGAGTTTGAAGAAACGCTTGGCGATGCCAATATGGGTGGTGGTAATGGGCAAATTGATTTGCTGAATAATGAATTTGATTGGGCGTGTGGTTAACTGTTGATAATGTAGAAGTGATTTATGATGTGTCCAGCAAGCCGCCTGCGACGATTGAGTGGGAATAAACCTCTACTTAGTCTTTAGCTGAAAACAAAAAAACACTCAACTTGGTTGGGTGTTTTTTTATATTAATTATACGTTTAGGGATGAATGATTGTATAGTTACTATTGGGACGCTGAAAGGCAAAAAAGCCATCTTAATAGAAAGATTTATCGTCTTTTAAAATTTACTTTTATAACATTAGAGTCTTCAGTCTCTGTCACTAATCCCTTTCGCTTCCAAATAGGATTTTGTTTCCATAAAATCCCACTATTTTCGATAACAACACCGCCACCACAGTTTGAAACTAAAGAACCAGACATCTGAATACCACCTAATTGGGATTTAGAAGATGTAAGCTCTATATTTGTACCTGCGATTGTCATTTCGACTTCTACAGCAGTTATTGGAAATAGTATATCTTTAAAGATATCTGTTTTATATTTCTTCTTAGCTTGTTCAAGTGATTCAAGCTCAATAAATCTTAAGTATAAAAAGTCGCCGTTAGTATATTTAATTTCCAGTTCTTTGCCTTGAGGAGGGCTGCGCAAGTCTAAAGGTGAACCTACATTCTCCCATGAACTATCTTTAATAATTAATCTTTCTTCAGACTCTAAACTTAGCATATTTATGTTCAACCGAAGATAGCCTTCTTTATCACGCTTCAAAGATACTAAGTCAATATCATCAATTGTTATAATTCGAAGAGTTTCATAGTAGAAGTTACCTCCTACTACAGCTAATAAATTTTTGCGTAACCAATCTAGGTTACCTTTCACTAATGCAGCATTGGTTTTATCTGTTTTCAATGTATGTAGTTGTTCAACTGTATATGCACCACCATCTGCTTTTTTATGATGCTGAGCGCACAGTGCTATCATACCTTTTGGCTCATTATGAGGTTTTATATTCACTGGCGGGTCAAAGTGGTGGTATTCAAGGTAAGGGTTGCCACATCCTTTTATTGGGCAACCAAACCCAACTTCAGATCGAAGTACTTCTTTGACAGCTTTAGGAATAGATTTTCTTCCTGATATCATTTCATGACTCCAGACCTAATTTTTGTGAGAATATGTTCAACTGAGTAGAGAAAGTTTATTAAGCCAGCTTTTTAGTAAGTTAAATTTACATTATTTTTGATACAGCTTTTGAGATACCATACACTTTATTACTATATCGTTTGAACATATCTTTTGAAACCTAAAAAAGGCAGTACCTCAAAAGAGATGCTGCCTTTTTTATAATATTTGACTGCTAAGCTAAAAAACTAACCCCGCACATTCACCACATAACGCCCAACCACCTTGCTCGACATAAAGCGATCCAAGTATTCTGGCGTTTGCTCTAGCGAAATCTCTTCGCCATAGCTCTCAAGATTAGGCAGTTTCATATCGGTGGCGACACGCTGCCAAATAGCTTCTTTGTCTGCCAGTGGAATATACACCGAATCGATACCCAATAATGACACCGCACGGGTGATAAAAGGTATCACCGACATCGAAAACTCAGCGCCGCTGGCTAAACCACAACTGGTCACTGCACCACCAGATTTAGTTTGCTTTAGCAGATTGGGTAAGTAGTCGCCGCCAATGGTATCAATGGCATTTGCCCACAGCTCACGACCGATAGGCTTGTTACCAATTTCATTGATGGTATCGCGATGACGCACTTCGCTCGCGCCCAATGCTTTCAAATGCTCGCTTTGCTCTGGCTTACCTGAGAAGGCAATCACCTCATAACCCAGCTGACTCAAAATAGCGATACTGATCGTACCGACGCCGCCTGTTGCACCAGTTACCGCGACTGGACCATCACTGGGTTTTGCACCCATTTTTTCTAGTTTTTGGATACTGAGTGCTGCGGTTAAGCCGCCCGTACCGTAAGTCATTGCTTCTTTTAACGTCAGCGTTTTTGGGCAGGGCAATGCCCAATCGGCAGGTATAGAGATCATCTGACCCAGACCGCCATCTGTATCCATGCCGAGATCATAGCCAAATACCAATACTTCTTGCCCTGCGGTAAACGTGTCTGATTTGTCGTTGACAACAACGCCTGCTGCATCAATACCAGGGGTATGCGGATATTGTCTGGTGATTCTTTTATTACCTGATGCCGACATGGCATCTTTGAAATTTAACGAGGAATAATGCACTTCTATCAACAAGTCATTTTCTGGCAAGTCACTGACGTTGCGTTCTTGAATACTTTTGCTAAAGGTGCCGTCGGTATTTTCTTCGACGACTAAGGCTTTAAAGGTTTTATTATTAGACATCATATTATTCCTAGTGAGGTTGTTTGGTGTGTGTCTTCATTTGCAAGTACATAGGTGTATGTAAGGCAATAATTTATGCTTTTAACAACACCTTACCATTCTTACTTGCCTGCAATTTGCCATCGACGGCCTTGACGATATCTGCCAAATCAAACGTCGCTTCAACGGGCAGTTTTAAATTGCCATCGTTAGCACGTTCGATTAGCTCATCAATCAATCGCTGTTTGTTTTCAACGCTCATTTCTTGACTAATTTTGCTGCCCCAAAAGCCTTTGATCGTCGCTTGTTTAAAAATAATATGGGTTGGATCTAGTACCATTGGTTTGCCTGACATGATGCCAAACGATGCCAATGTGCCCCCATGACCCAGTAACGCCAGCAGATCATTACTTGAGTCACCACCGATAGAATCAACCGCGGCACTGATTTTCTCATCACCAAGGATGTCTTTTACTTGGTCTTTCCAGTCGTCATCTGAGGTGTTGATATTATGCTTGATACCCAGTGCTTCTAATTCCTTGATAGCATCGCCACTTCTCACGACATTAAGGGTGTTAATACCACGCGCGGCGGCTAGCATGGCGAGCGATTTCCCTACCGCGCCATTGGCAGCATTATGGATCACCCACTGACCGCTTGTTAGTTCTAAAAACTCAATCAGCATCAGCGCGCTGAGTGGCATCGCAATGAGCTGCGCCGCCATTTCGTCCTCTAAGCTATCAGGCATGACGAATACCATGTCTTTTGAGGCGACAAAATACTCTGCCCATGTCGCTTGTACGCTAGCTGCCGCCACGCGCTGACCCACTTTTAAGTCTTTGACATCCTGACCGACGGCATCGATAATGCCGACCGCTTCGCTACCACCAACCGCTGGCAGCTCAGGTTTAAAGCCATATTGACCTCGAATGGTTAATAAATCATGGTTGTGGATAGAGGCGAGTACCATTTTGACTCGGACTTCATTGGCTTTTGGTTCAGGAATAGGCGTGTCACCTAAACTGAGGACGTCAGATGGTTTACCGAAGGTACTATAAGTTGCGCTACGCATAATCATTGCCTTTATTTATTTTTAGGTTGTGAGCAACAGTAACAAGTTTGTCTCAGTACCCTCAATGTTACTTTAGTTAAGGAATGTTATGCGTTGCACGTATCGCGTATAGTAAAGCATAAGTAGTAATGCATAATAAGTCACAGCGTGAACGTCTACTGAGAGGCTTTATCCTCTTGGCTCATGTCGCCGACGATGACTGTAAAATCACTGTCTACCATATTCGTGAGTAATGGCTCGCCTTTGTCATTGACGCGAAACAGACCATATTCAGCCTCTTCAAACGCCTCAGCATGACCTTCTTGAAAGAAGAACGCATTGGTCGCCAATTGCACACTGCCGTTACGAATACGGTAATAAATGGGCAGCTCACTTTTAGTTAACTCTTCACGACTATTACTATCAGCTAAGCGGACAAAATGCCCCACATTATTATCATCGATTTTCACAATGACATAACCGTCGCTTGGCTCATAAATACGAAAATCTGTATCAAGCTCGTCTAATTCTACATCTAGTTCTGAGCCTAATTCGTCTTGTGTTGAATGAGGGTGCTTTGGTCGCATGGCATCAAAAATATCGCGCTCTAGCGCATAGCTTAACGTCATATAATCGCCTTGCATAAAACCACGTGGATCAACGGGTGCAAGTGCTAATAATACCGTTTTTCCAGTGGTGAGATGGGTTTCGTATTTGATGATATTCATCGTCATTACGACCAATATCAAGGCTAACCCAAGTAGGGCAATCGTAATCGTAACGGCTCGTTTTTTTAGCCAATGCGTGGATGGTGACGTGTCATCAATCAAGCGCTTAGTCAAAATTTTATTTTTCATGAGTGGCGCTCCTGACGATCGTTGGCGCTCATTGTCAAATCAGTATCGTTGATAAGGGAGTTAGCGAAATAGCGTTTAATCAATAGCCAACGCCCCATCAGCATGGTCAGTCCGACGATTAGCATTGAGAGAGATTTGATTAGCAACGAAGTATCGAGCTGATAGTAATACCAAAATATATAGCTGACCAAGGCGGTGATACCCAAACCTAATAGCACTCGTTGGCTATTGGCGATCGCAATGACGATGATAAGGCTGGTCGCGAGCAGTCCTGAGACGTAAATCGATATTATCCCAAGCAATGCAATCGCACCACCAATGAAGAGTCCCGCTGCCGATAGTAATTTAACGTCGTAACGTTTTAGAATCAGATAAGCGGCATAAAGGCTGGTAAGTGTAAGCAGTACTTGCGCGAAATAGTAATTGTAGCGAAAAGTGTCGCCATAATAAGAGGCAAGACTATGGCTATGTTCAGCGGCGATAAAGTACACAGAAACGCACAACAGCATCAGCGCGCTGGCGTAACCAATGGCTTTAATAATATCGAAAACATCCGCGCGCCATTTACTAGGTATACGCTGCAATAGAGAATAACGTGATAAGTTGCTGCCAGTCGTAATCAGCGCCAATAATCCCAAGCTAACCTCAGGTAGATGATAATAGTTAAGCAGATAAACCGTCAAACCTAGCGTCATTATGCTGCCCAATAGGCGATAGATACGGTTGGGCATAATGACCGTCATAACGGCTTGCACGATTAAAAAAAGCCAAACATCTATAGGATGTGACAAATTATTATCAAATAAAGCAAAGGCAATGTAGGCTTGCCCAGCCGAGCTAATAGCCAATGCTAGGCTACTGATAAAGGTATTATCACGGCTTTGCTTGTTTCTAAACAGCACAAAACCTGCCGCGCTGAGTACTAGACCTGTAATTAACAAGGCAATCACGCTGTCAAAGCCATCGATGCCGAACAATAATAAAGACAGAAAGGCGATTAGAAACAGACTCGCTACAATACCGCTAAGACCAAAAAGTATTTGTATAAACCAAGGAATATCGTTTTGAGAGTGATTATTCGCTATCGTTGCCTTAGCGCTGGTCTCACCAGTACGGGCATCAATCACATTTCCATCAATCAATCCAAGCTGTTGCAGCTGTAAAAGGACATTGTCCGAGTATTGATTATTCATATCATTACTCATAATTGCCTCCTTTGACGACAGCACTGGGTATATTGTTTTCGCTGTTTAAACGTGCCGCATGACGCAGCCAAACGACCGCCGCTGAACTCATGCCAATCAATAATAGGGCTAAGATGAGAAAACCACCCATATCAAAATTGTCTAAAAACAACTTACCCGCCCAAAACATCACCACGACAATGATAGAGCCACATAAATAGGTCAGCATTAATAGATTGATGCGATACCAATAAAATCGCCAAACCATAAATCCGCACCAGCTCATCCATAGCAATAAAGTGATTAGCATCATTACAATATTGGCGTCATCAAAGACATAAAGAATGGCAAGGTAGGTAATAAAATAGCTGTTGAGTAAACCGACGACATAAGCGCTCCAATCCAGCTCAGATTTAAATCGGCTGCGTGTGACTGATGGTGGTTGACGGTCGATAAACACGAGCCACAAGTTTAGCGCCACAAAATTAACAGCGGCAAGCACGCCTATTTGTAAGACACCTTCATAAAAATAACTAACAAAGGCAAAGTCCATAACGCCGAAATATAAGATGAGTCCAGTATTGACGAGCCCAAGCCATAATAACCATAGCGCAGGGAAGCGGGCGATGATTACCCAAGGAATAATCAATACGGCCCAGCCAAAAAACAGCTGCCACGTATCAGCACCCGTTTGATAAACCTGCCCAAATAGCGCCAATAAGCTACCCGTAATCACGCTGGCAATGAGCAATAATAACTGCCGAACCAGCTGAAATTTCTGTCTAAAAGACAGTGCAACGTAAAGGGCAACCGTGATAACCAAGGCCCCTTCGACCAAAGCGAACTTGCCCATTTTGCCCATATTTATCCAGTTATAGGCAATAAAAAACACCAGCGATAATACCAGCGCTATCGCCCCGATAATCAGCATGGCTTTATCAAAAAAGACCAGCCATGAGCGTTTGCTAGGATAGACTTGCAAATGAATCGCTGCATCGTTGGCATGCGTCAATGGCAGTATGCCTTGCTTGAGTAAATGCTCGATAGTACGCCGTGGTTGGCTCATAGCGTCCTCTAAATAAAAAGATGATGTTGCTTATCTTAGCTTTTTTGTGAGAGGTGGGTGTACTAAAGTTTATAGTTTTTTACTCAATAAAACTCAATACGACTGAGCAAATGCTCTTGGATGAGATAGGCGCAAATATAAGCGCTCGGCCACGCGACTACAAAATCAAAATTTCATCAAGAGATCAGCGTTATTAGTTTTATAAAAAGGAATTAATAGTGATATTGGTAGGTATTCATTCTAAATTTAGTGATTTTTATCATGATCTTACTCAGCTTTTACAAAAATAAGTAATTGCAAAAATCAAAAAATTGCACGATTTTAAGTAGCGAATAAATCTGATTTTGAGTGTCGAAAATATAACACTATTATTCATCAGCATCGGCTTAAAAAATCTATCAAATGATTAGTTATTAACAATAGTCTTATAAATAAAATTCATCATATCTACTAGGGTTTTATTGCTTGATAGCATTGATTTCATTAACTTGACAGTGATAATTAGTGATTTAGAAACGGAGGTTAGTAGTAATAAGACAGGTTTCGAATGAACGGTAGTATATTGCTGATGAAAGGTAATAAATAGCTATAAAAGTTACTCAATTAATAGTAGTTACATCTAAGTTTTGGTCGTCGAAACTGCTTTGACTGCAACCTTATTTTGCTTGTTAGTATCGGGGAGGAATTAAAACTTATTGACATTTGTATCGTTTTTAATTACTAATAGTTGTCTACAATATGACCAATAGTTAGTTAAAATATTGTTAATAAACATAGTCAATATACGGATATATTAACTCGAATCACTACTATTTAGTTGATCCGCCTAGCCACTGACCAGCAAGGATAGCTATTATATGATGCGCACTCCTAATCACTTTTTGTCCTCTATATTTTTGCCTACCTCTCTTGCGCTCGCCATGTCTATGACTGGCTGTAGTAGCGATAAGTCTGGCACTGACAGCCAAGCAGCTGCCGTTGATCCTAATGTACTGGCTGATACTCAAGCGCTCGTCGTCAATAATGGTACTGAACCTGAATCACTTGATCCACACAAAGTATCGGGTGTACCAGAATCTACCCTTGGCCGCCAGATGTTAGAAGGTTTAACCAATACGGATGCCGAAGGTAAGACCATTCCAGCAATGGCAACCAGTTGGGAAAGCGAAGACAATAAAGTATGGACCTTTAAGCTGCGCGATGCTAAATGGTCAAATGATGATCCAGTAACGGCAGAGGATTTTGTCTACAGTATGCGCCGCTTGGTCGATCCAAATACTGCGTCGCCGTATTCAAGCTATTTGGTCGATGCCAAAGTAGTCGGCGCTGATAAAATCGTTGATGGTAAGGCTGGCATTGAAACCCTTGGCGTAAAGGCTATCGATGATAAAACTTTGCAAATTACGTTATCAGAGCCCGTGCCTTATTTCCCAGATATGTTGATTCATAATTCAGTCAAGCCCGTTCATAAAAAGACCGTTGAAGCCTTTGGTGATAAGTGGACAGCTCCTGAGAACATCGTGGTTAACGGTCCTTACAAGCCTACCCAGTGGCAAATTAACGACAAAATCGTTTTAACGCGCAACGCTTCTTATTATGACGATGCCAATACGACTATCGATACCGTCACTTTCCTGCCGATTCCTTCTAGTACGACTGACGTCGCACGCTATCAGGCGGGTGAAATCGATGTGACCTACAATGAGATTCCAACCGAGCAGTTCGCTTCGCTTAAAGAGCAAGTGGGCGATCAGCTAACCGTATCTCCTTATCTTTGTACTTATTATTACGAGTTTAATACGGTCAAGCCACCGTTCAACGATCCCAACGTACGCCGCGCTTTAGCCTTAGCTTTGGACCGCGACACCATTGCGGATAAAGTTATCGGTCAAGGACAGACGGCCGCTTATCAGTTGACACCCCCTGCCACCAATGGCGATATTGCAAATAGTCCAGAATGGTCGACTTGGGATCAAGAAAAGCGGGTTACTGAGGCCAAAAAACTGCTCACTGAAGCAGGCTATAGCGATAGCAATCCGCTGACTTTTGAGCTGCTATACAACACCAATGACAATCATAAAAAGACTGCGGTCGCAGCTACTTCATTATGGAAGCAAGCGCTCGGCTTCGTCGATGTGACTTTGACCAATAAAGAATGGAAAACTTATTTAGATACCCGCCGTAATGGTAATTATCAAATCGCGCGTGCTGGCTGGTGTGGTGATTATAACGAAGCGTCAGCTTTCTTAAATATTGCTAAATCTGACAATAGTGGCAACTACGGTAAATACAATAACGCTAATTTTGACAGTTTAATGGCGCAAACGCTGAAAGCTGGCGTTAGCCCTGAGCAGCGTGCCAATCTATACAAGCAAGCTGAAGCTCAGCTCGATCAAGATATGGGTTTACTTAACATTTATCATTACGTCAGCCCGCGTCTAGTAAAACCTTATGTCATTGGGTTTCCAACTAAGGATATATTAGACAATTGGCAGGTAAAAAATCTCTCAATTGCTAAGCACTAATCGTTTGACTGATCGCTGAATAATTCTATCGATTGAATGTCTGAGGGCGGTAAAAGCAGCTGGTTTCATTTATCGCTCTTATCAAGTAACGCTGATAGCGTCATTAGTTTCATTTTTCACAGCCACTCTTATTAGGCGTGTTAAATGAAACTTTTGTTATTTATAAACGACGATTATCGATCGTTTATTTAAAACCAAGTCATTGAATATTGCTAGTTGAGTGATAACTGGGCGTTAGGTTTGTGCTAGTTATCTCATTTTAATTTAGCTGAAAAATAAGCATCATTATAAAAGAGGCATTATGCTAAAACTGATTTTTCGGCGTATCTTAGAGGCCATTCCGACCTTATTTGTATTGATCACGGTCTCCTTTTTTATGATGCGTTTGGCGCCAGGCAGTCCGTTTACGGGTGAGCGTAGCTTGCCACCTGCGGTACTGGCAAATATCGAGGCCAAATACAATCTTAACGATCCTATGTGGCTACAGTATGTTAATTATCTAAAGCAGCTAGCGGTAGGCGACTTTGGACCGTCTTTTAAGTATAAAGATTATACGGTTAACGAGCTATTGTCGCAGTCGTTTCCTGTCTCTATGGAGTTGGGTCTGTACGCTTTTATATTGGCATTGGTCTTAGGACTTATCTTCGGTGTTATCGCAGCCCTTAAGCAAAACTCATGGATAGACTACGTACTGATGGCCTTTGCTATGACAGGCGTTGTGATTCCAAGCTTCGTTAAAGCGCCATTATTAGTGCTGATTTTTGCCATTATTTTGCAATGGCTACCAGCTGGTGGCTGGAATGACGGGGCACTCAAAAACCTTGTATTACCAGTCGCCGCTTTAGCGCTCGCTTATGTTGCGAGTATTGCTCGTATCATGCGCGGCTCGATGATCGAGGTGATGAATAGCCAGTATATCCGAACGGCTAAGGCGAAAGGTTTGCCGATGCACCAAATAGTGATGAGGCATGCGCTGAGACCCGCACTACTACCCGTTATCTCTTATTTGGGCCCAGCCTTTGTCGGTATTATTACAGGCTCTATTGTGATTGAGACTATCTTTGGTTTACCTGGTATCGGACAGTTATTCATTAACGGCGCACTCAATCGTGATTATGGGGTAGTGCTTAGTTTGACCATTTTAGTCGGGGTATTGACCATTGCCTTTAATGCTATCGTCGATATTTTATACGCGGTAATTGATCCAAAGATTCAGTATTAAGGCGACCATTTAAGCGCATTATCATTCCAATACGGTTTGATAGGTATCATTCATTATTATTATGCTAAATAGATTATTAAAAGGACGACTATGAGCCTTACCGCAGACCAGACAACTGACCTAGCAGAAATAGGGGCTCAGGAAATCAAAGGCCGCAGCCTTTTGCAAGATGCTAAGCGCCGTTTTTATCGCAACAAGGCCGCCGTAGCCAGTCTTTTTATCTTGCTACTCGTGGCTGCTTTCGTCATCTTTGTACCGATGTTAGCACCTTTTGGTTATGCCGAAACCGACTGGAACTTTATGCAGTCCGCGCCAGCCATCGATAATAAGCACTACTTCGGTACTGATTCACTCGGTCGTGATTTGTTAGTGCGAACCGCAGTAGGTGGTCGTATCTCCTTGATGGTAGGCGTCGCCGGCGCTACGGTTGCAGTGATTTTCGGTACGATATACGGTGCAACGTCAGGCTATCTTGGTGGCAAAGTCGATACCGTGATGATGCGTGTATTAGAGATTTTAAGCGCCTTCCCCTTTATGTTTTTTGTGATTTTATTAGTCACTATCTTTGGTCGTAACCTTATCTTAATCTTTGTGGCGATTGGACTGGTATCGTGGCTGGATGTTGCGCGTATCGTTCGCGGGCAAACGCTAAGCCTGAAGAGTAAAGAGTTTATCGAAGCTGCGCACGTAGGCGGCGTATCAGGCTTTAATATTATCTTACGCCACATCGTGCCCAATGTACTCGGGGTGGTGGTGGTTTATGCCTCTTTATTAGTGCCAACGATGATTTTGTTTGAGTCATTTTTAAGCTTTTTGGGACTTGGTGTTCAAGAGCCGATGACCAGTTGGGGGGCGCTGTTGCAAGAAGGCTCAAAAACCATGCAGGTAGCACCTTGGCAGATTCTGATTCCTTCAGCTTTTTTGGTCATTACTTTATTTTGCTTTAACTTTATTGGCGACGGTCTGCGTGATGCGTTTGACCCTAAAGACCGCTAAGAGGGTGACATCATGAAAAACCAAAGCATGAAGGATAAAAGCATGGAGGGTAAAAGTATGGAAGATAGAAACATAGCCACTCAAAAGATTCATAACGCCGCCAACGCGCCTAGTGCTCCTGAGAAAATAGAGTCTACTACCTTTAAGATGGGTACTGGTTCAGCGCTCGATAAGCCACCTAACGCAGAAAACACCTTGTTAGCAGTCAAAGATTTATCGGTACAGTTCACGACCGAAGAGGGTCTGGTAACGGCAGTTAATGGCTTAAATTTTAACCTACATGAAGGCGAAACCTTAGGTATTGTTGGTGAGTCCGGTTCAGGTAAGTCGCAGACAGCGTTTGCTATTATGGGGCTACTGGCAAATAACGGTTATGCCAAAGGTTCGGTACGCTTTGAGAGTAATGAGCTACTAGGATTGTCACAAAAAGCACTAAATAAAATTCGCGCCGAGCAGATCGCGATGATCTTTCAAGATCCGATGACCTCATTAAATCCTTATATGAAGATAGGCGACCAGCTCGCTGAAGTATTGATTTTACATAAAGGCATGAGTAAAAAAGACGCTTGGGCCGAATCCATACGAATGCTAGACGCGGTTAAGATTCCAGAAGCCAAAAACCGTATTGGCATGTATCCGCATGAGTTCTCTGGTGGTATGCGTCAGCGGGTCATGATTGCGATGGCATTATTATGTCGCCCTAAGCTGTTGATTGCTGATGAGCCGACCACCGCGCTCGACGTTACTGTTCAGGCACAGATTATGGTTCTATTAAACGAGCTAAAACGCGACTTTGGCACAACCATTATTATGATTACCCATGATTTGGGGGTTGTGGCGGGTATCTGTGATCGAGTACTAGTGATGTATGCTGGGCGTACCATGGCGTATGGAGAGACTGAAGAGATTTTTTATGCCCCAAGTCATCCATATACTATTGGATTACTAAAAGCGATTCCGCGTTTAAATAACGATATGGGCAAGCTTGAAACCATTCCAGGTAGTCCACCAAATTTATTAGATTTGCCAGCAGGCTGCCCTTTTTATGAGCGTTGTTCTCATGCGATGGAGATCTGCTGTGATACACCGCCACCGCTGGAATTTCTACCGAACGAGCGTCAACGCGCTTGTCACTGGCACCCTGAAACACCCGTTGATCACTCACTAGATAGCTCAGCAGATATCGATGCCAATAATCAATCAGGGATGGAGGGCTAGCTCATGATGATACAGAATTTAGATAGCGCCAAAAGCAATAATCCAGCACCGTTATTGCAAGTAAAGGACATTCATACCACTTTTAATATCAAACAAAAAGGTACTTACTTTTGGCAGAAGCCTGTCACTCTAAAAGCAGTTAATGGGGTATCGTTTGAGCTATTTGCTGGTGAGACTTTAGGGGTGGTAGGCGAATCAGGCTGCGGCAAATCAACACTCGCTCGTACTATCATCGGATTGATACAAGCTGATTCTGGCAGTATCAAGTTTTGTGATGAAGAGATGGTGGGTGCGTCCAAAAAGACCATGAGATTAAAGCGAAAAGACATTCAAATGATCTTTCAAGATCCGCTGGCATCACTTAACCCGCGCATGACTGTAGGGGATATTATCGCCGAGCCTCTTCGTACTTATTATCCTGAAATGAAGAAGCCTGAGGTGCAAAACGAGGTACGCGCCATCATGAAAAAGGTGGGGTTACTGTCCAATCAAATTAACCGATATCCGCATGAGTTTTCAGGTGGTCAGTGCCAGCGAATAGGCATTGCTCGAGCACTGATATTAAAGCCCAAAATTATTATCTGTGATGAACCAGTATCCGCCCTTGATGTCTCGATTCAGGCGCAGGTCATTAATTTATTGCAAGATGTGCAAGAAGAGATGGGGTTAGCGCTTATCTTCATTGCCCATGATCTTTCTGTGATTAAGCACATTGCTGATCGAGTCTTGGTCATGTATTTAGGCAACGCCGCCGAGCTGGGTTTGAACAAAGCCGTATACGGCAATCCGACTCATCCCTATACCAAAGCACTGATGTCTGCTGTACCGCTACCTGACCCTATTGCTGAACGTAAAAAGGTCATTCAGTTATTAGAGGGTGATTTACCCAGTCCAATCAATCCGCCGTCAGGTTGCGTTTTTCGTACCCGTTGTCCACTAGCTGATGAAGAATGCGCACAGATTAAACCCGTGTTAGAAGGCACCATAAATCACCGAGTGGCTTGTTTAAAGAATAAGGTCGAGGTGGCTTAAAAGTGGTTTTTGGTTTATGAATATTGACGGTATTAAAAGCAGGCGGACTTATTCAAATGCTCTTAATACAGTCTAATGTTTTTGCTCATTGGTTTTAAACGTCAGCAGTTAGTATCAATCAATCAGTTTCACCGATATCAATAGCCATTTCATTAAGTAATATTGTTAGCTGACCACGATGGTGGGCTTGGAGATTGACTTATTACGGGAGTAATTAGGAAGGTCATGAAAGCCTTTTATCCAGATCCAGTCACTTATCATAAGATGACTCAACATCCTTAATACCCAATCAAAAAACACCCTTTTATCTTCGCATAAAATACCTTCAGCAAGGCTGTGTATACAGCCACAGATTTCTTAATTCATAGCGGCATGATGATTTACCATCAGCTCACAGCAATGCTTTCTCATGGCTTTCTCATACTTTAACTTCTAGCTGGTTCAATAAAACTCAATACGACTGAGCAAATGCTCTTGGATGAGATAGGCGCAAATATAAGCGCTCGGCCACGCGACTATAAAGGCATATTTCCATGAGTGAAACAGCGTGATAAAGAACCCATCGACGAATCCTACATTGATCAGCAGCAATGCAGTTGAGATAATCGTGGACATTAGCAATGCCATTAAAAAGGTGAAAATAAGCCGGTAGTACTTGCGCCGTGTGCGTATTCTAATGGTAGGGAATTTTGCCATAGTGTGGAGGTGTCCTACATGGTGATGGTGGCGTTTGATGAACGATGAACGATGTTGCGTAGCGTCATGTGTCGTCATTACTAACCATGATATCGTATGTTGTTGAGTGGATAAAATCGTTATTATCAATGGTGGCATTCGTTATATTTTAATGACTGTTGTCTCATGCATCAAAATAAAAATTCCTGAAAAATAAAAAACTAAAGATGATTAATTTTGCTACGATAAAATCGATTACGACTCACAAATAAGGCAATAAAATGACCGTGCACAAGCAGCGAACATTGGGCATCATCGGTGGTATGAGTTGGGAGAGTACCGAGAGCTATTATCGGCTGATAAATGAGGGTGTCAAGGATAAGCTGGGTGGATTACATTCAGCAGATTTATTCATACATAGCGTAGACTTTGCGTTGATTAATAAGCACCAAGAGCAAGATGAATGGGCAGCGCTGGGTGTAATCATGGCCAGCAGTGCTCAGCGTTTGCAAGCCGCTGGCGTACAAGGGCTCTTGATTGCCTCTAATACAATGCATAAATTACTCGATGATGTGCAAGCCGCGACGCATTTACCCGTTATTCATATCGCTGATGCCACTATTGCCGCCATCAAAAAACAGAATCTGTCTAAAATTGCTTTACTGGGCACTCAGTTTACGATGACGGAAGATTTTTATAGGCAGCGTTTGGTGGATGCAGGGCTTCAAGTGTTGATACCAGAGAGTGATGCACGAGCAGAGGTACATCGAATTATCAAAAAAGAGCTGTGCGTCGGTCAATTTAAAGACAGCTCGCGCCAGTATTATCAGCAGGTAATTAAAGATTTAGCAGATCAAGGCGCAGAGGGCGTCATCTTAGGCTGTACAGAAATTGGACTGCTTATTAAACAAGCAGACAGCCCAATTCCCGTATTTGATACCACTTTGATTCATGCAGCGGCAGCGGTGGATTTTTTATTAGAGTAGCACGGACTGATAAAAATATTTAAGCCTATAACGTTTTGACCAAGCGCTCTAACAGCTCAATCGTGCGCTCTTGTCTGACCAAAGCGACGCCTTGTCCTGCCCATAAAGACTGATACTCCGGGTGAAGATTATTGGTTGCATGACCACGCAAAAATTTGGTCATCGCATTCAATTGTGGATAGGGCGGTAGCTCATGCGCGCTTTCAAAGCGAGCAAAATCACGCAAATAATCATTTAATAAACCACGAGCTTGTTTACCTGAAAACAGTCTCGTTAAGCGTGTCTCAGTACTGCGCTTATCTTCACTAGCGTCGAGTAGCGCTTGCTTATAAATGTCATTAATGCCGCATTTATCTGTGGTCAAAAACGCCGTTCCGATTTGCGCCAGCTCAGCGCCAGCCGTTTGTACCGCTTTGATATCTTGCCCAGTCATGATGCCACCTGCTGCAATTAACGGAATATCGGTACACGCGCGCGTTTGACTAATTAGCGTCAATAATCCCAATGGATCGTTTTCACTTTGCGCGAGCCAGCCACCGCGATGTCCACCCGCTTCGACCCCTTGTACACATACCGCATCAGCACCAATATCGCTCCATGCTTTCGCTTCTAATGGATGATTGGCAGTACCGATGACGCGCGTGCCTAGACCTTGCAGATGTTGAACTTGCTCGGCACTAATAATACCAAAGGTAAAGCTAGCGACAGGAACAGGATTGTCATAGAGCACTTGTAGCTGATCCGCGAAGCTTAGCGCTGGGCGCTCAGGTAGCGCAAACTCTATATTGTTTTCTTGATAGTAATGACTTAGCCAAGCAGGGATTTCGGTATCAAAGGTGCTCGACTCATGCTCAGACAATACCATTAAATTAATCATAAAAGGGCGATCGGTGAGCGATTTAATGGTGTCAATATGGCTATGCAAAACCTCTGGCGGCGTCATGCCCGATCCCAATGAACCCAGTCCACCAAAGTTACTCACCGTCGCTGCCAGCTCAGGGGTGGTTGCGCCTGCCATAGGTGCTTGAACGATAGCGTGGGTCAAATTAAGGGTATTCAGTAAGGTCATAACGGGCTTCCTTTGTCTGTTATTAGAATTTTTATCTCACTTACTTTAACAGAACAGGACAAAGAGTATGTTGGATAGTGTTTATTTAGTTGCTGAATAGGAAGGGTGAGTTTTGACTACGGCTTTGTAGTTAAGTGAATCAACTACATTTTTTGTCATACATATCTGAAAACGAATTTGAAAAATATCTAACTTTTACATCTAAAAGCTCTGAATCATCGTTTTCCCACTTAGGTAGCTTATTTCCAAGACTAATATATTCTTTGTATAGTCCATTTGTACTTGGTTGTATATTTGAAGGAGGTACCACAGCTCCTACCGAACCTTTATTTATACTAATATAACCATTTTTAGTCTTATAAGAAACAACATCGTAGCTGACCCAACCAGTATAAGAGTTATCTTTATCACTTCTAACCACTTCATTAGTAGTCATGTTTAGTGTGCGTAATGGATGTGATTTAGTTTGATTATAGTTTTGGTCGAGATATTTTTTGGCTTTATCATATACTTGTTTTTGTTCGTCCTTAGTATCGACAGTTTCCACAAGAAGTAGCCTTTGTAAGCGTTCTCTATCGTCGAAGGTTAAATATATATGTGAGATATCGATACTTGCAATCGACTCCATAGGCTCGCCATCATATATTGACCAATTAGGTAAAGTAGTAAAAGCATCACTCCCACAAAATAGTTTGAATGTATCAGTAGTCAGTTGACTATATTTTATTACATTAAGGCTATCTGCTTTACTACTATCAAACTCCAAATAGAAAGGCTTGTTATTTTCATTAGTAATATATCCATTGGTATTTGTAGAAAGCTCTGAACACCCTGTTAAAAGCATAGCGGGTAAAAGAAAACTAAGGAAAACGTTAGCTGATTTAATCTTCATTATAGATATGGCCAAAACCTAAGAAAATGGAATCTAAATATACTATAGCTCATATCACTTTACTACTTTCTACCCATCCATAAGCATAGGTTCTAGCTAAGGTCGGCAACTTGTATATACCTAATTAGTGAAGCTTATGAATTAGTGAATCTTATGAAATATTATTAAATTTTCAAAAAAAAGAGTCAGTCCCTAAAGCCGTGAAAAAGACAGCTAAGAGAACTAACTCAGTGTTAGAACTCTGAAAAAAACTTAATTCAACTGCAATGACCCTTTTGCATTCATCAACAGCTCAACCACATCATCACCACTGATCACTTCAAAGCGTTTGTCGATGGCAGATTCTTCCACGCCGTTGTGCTTCATACATGCGCCGCAGACCAGTACTTGACCGCCTTTTTCGATAAAGACTTCTAGCAATTCGCCCGCAGGTTCAAATGGTGCGCCAATATTGACCTTATCTAAAGCGTTGGGCAGTGCCAAATGTACCGCGTCCACCATCAATATCACTGAGGCAGAATGACCTTTTTTAAGTGCCACGCCAGCCATAGTAAATGCTAAGGTGATTTTGCTTGGATTTGATTCACTATTATCAAATAACGTACCGACATAATCCGTCGTGTTAGCCATATTATTCTCCTTATAAGACTGTTTTAATTAGATAGTATTTAGTTGAGCTGAGTATGATGCTCACTACTATCCTAACATTTAATATATGTATTTATATAATGTATTGTTAGGAAATAGTAGTTATAAGGTTAACTGATTGTGAATAGGTGTTTGTGACTTATGAATCACGTTAAAAAATAAATGCTAACTTTGCGGTGGCCACGGGCGATCAGCATCACTGACGATCCATTCTGCCACATAGCCACTCGGTGGCAACTGCCAATCTGCTTGCCCCAATGAGGCTAATACACGTGCTGTTTCTATCACCTTACCTTTTTCAGTCACGCCCGTCCGCAGTAGCGCAGAGGAGCAAGGTTTGCCTTTTACCCACATCGACTGCTCGATATATATCCAACGCTCATCAAAGCCGACGATATGCGTTTTCATGGTGACCTTATCAAAAGCGCGAATCCGCTTTCGATATTGGATGGTACTGCCAGCGACGACCAAGCCCCAACGCTGCTTGAGCAGTTGACGTCCAAGCCCGCTACGCACCGCGAAGTCAGTACGACCCATATCAAAAAGGGTAAGTACGCGACCATTATTCATCTCTAAGAAATTATCAATATCTGTCAGGCGACAGCGAAAGCTAATCTCACTCGTATCTTTAAACGTTAAGGTATTGCCTTTTTTGACTTGTAGCGCGGCGTGGGCGATGGTGCTGGCATAACGGATAAATGGATACATAGTGCAATCTCAAAAGAGTAAAAGGTAAAGTGAGTATTCTTATTTTAGGGCTTATTAGATGCTACACCGATATGATTAAAATAAGTGCTCACAGTTTCAGGTATCCAGTTGATATCAAATCTTGATTTTTTATAAAGATGCGGCGATTTGTCTTTATCAGAGCGATAACGAATAAAGCCCACATGCCCGCCATGCTCAGTGTCTAAGATAGTGACACTGTCAGACACATCGTTTGGCGTGGCGGTAAAACCAAGGAAGGGGTCGTCTTTGGCACTAATAAGTAACAATGGTTTCGTTACTTTTATTAAATAAGGCAGGGCTGATGAGGCTTGATAGTAGTGGTTATTAGAGCGGTAGCCGTGACGCGGCGCGGTAAAGATATCGTCAAAGTCACTGATGCGATTGACCGCTTTGATCGAGTCGATCTCTTCTTTGCTGATGTCATTGGCTAAGGCTTTTTTGATAATCGGGTTGAGCAAATAAGGGGTGTAAATTCGATGGCTCAAAAAGCTGTGCATACTAAGCGCCGCTGATGACATATCAACTGGCGCAGAAATCACAGCCGCGCCTTGGCAGATTGCTTTGTCAACATATTCGCCCATGTATTTCGCCAAAGCATTGCCGCCCAGTGATACCCCAACTGCATAAATATTGGCGTACTGTTGACTTAGGTTTTGCAGCGCGTGATGCACCTCATCGGTATCACCCGCATTATAAAAAACCCGACCATTAGCAGGAATGCCGCCACAACTGCGGAAGTGCGCCACCACAAAGTGCCAGCCTTGCGCATGTATTTGATGCGCCAAAGCACGTGCATAATGGCTATCGCTGCTGCCTTCCATACCGTGGAATAGCACGATTAATGGCGTTTGCTGACGTCCGCCGTTTTCTACGGTGGCGATAGGATGCGCATCATAAAAGTCATAAGCAATATCACTTTCATCCAATGAGTCTTTTTCGACCACACGGCGATAAGTGGGTGCTTTAGGGGCAAAAAACTTAGGCAAGATGCTTTGTAGATGTGGATTGGTTAGCCAAAAGGGTGGTTTAAAAGGCGCTGGAGAGAAGGGTTGGCTCGGTTTTGAAGTTGGCGAATTTGAGGTTGGCATAAAGGTATCTTATTTAATGGGCGTTAAAATCATCTTTAACAATCAGTGCCTTATCATACCCATGCCAGTTATCAAAACCAATAAGATTTAGTGAATGCTCAGTGAACGCATGGTTACTCATTCACTTTTTCGATTCATCTAATACGCGCCCATCCATCGCCAGACGTTCTTTTAAATGGTCGATATCTGCCTCAGCAATCGTCACGGTCAATGTCACTTGTTTACTATAAGCGACATCATCAATGCTACCGTTTAAACTGTCGACCACATAGCGGCATTGTGCTTCGGTCGCAAACTCTGCCAATATCTGCACTTGCGCCATCGGCACATAAGGGCTTAAATCCATCTCATCGACGACTGCTTGCGCTGCGCCTGCATAAGCACGGGTTAGACCGCCTGCGCCCAGTTTAATACCGCCAAAATAACGCACGACGATGATAATGACGTTACCGATCGCTTTATGCTGCAACACATTTAATATCGGGCGACCTGCCGTACCATTTGGCTCGCCATCATCATCAAAGCCAGCACTGGTAGTGTTATTAGGGTCACCAATGATATACGCCCAGCAGTGGTGGCGCGCATCGGCATATTGCTCGCGTAGTTGTTCCACGTGAAACATTGCCTGCTCACGCGAGGTTACAGGATAAGCGTAAGCAATAAACTCGGATTTTTTAATTTCTAAGCGCGCAGTGACAGCACGTTTTAGCGTTTGATAGCTCATATTTCATCAGGTCTAGGTTGGATATGGTAAACTTGTCTAACTTTCACTGTCGTCCATATTGGGTGCAGTGTTCATTTAATTTTTTATTATAGTACCACTTCTGACCCATGAAGATAGCGGACAAGCTCAGTGTGAGTGCTGGTGTCGTTAGCTGCTACGGTAAAGTAGGTATCATCAAACGAATGGTAGGCAATATATGCGTCTAGATAAATTTTTGAGTAAAGCCACTGAGCTATCGCGTAAAGAATCCAAAAAAATTCTGCACGCTGGTGAAGTAACGGTAAACGATCAGGTCATCAAAGACCCAGGCGTCCACGTCGATGTGGTCAATGACGATGTGATTTGGGCAGGCGAGCCATTATCGGTCGCTGCGGGCAGTCGTTATATTCTATTGCATAAGCCTGAAGGCTTTGAATGTACGCTGAAAGTAAAAGAGCATCCAATTGTCACTGAGCTGATTGCGGTGCCAGAGCTTGGTAGCTTGCGCATTGCAGGTCGCCTTGATGTTGATACCACCGGCGCATTATTGATGAGTGATGATGGTAAATGGTTGCACCGTGTCACCAGCCCTAAGCATGAACATGCCAAAATTTATGAGCTGACTTTAGCAGATGCGATGGATGAAGCGGCGCAAGCCAATGCCGTCAAAGAAGTCGCTGAAGGCATCCTTTTAGAAGGCGACCACGAAGAAACAAAACCTGCTGTTCTCGAATTCATTGACGAGACCCATGCACGTTTGACCCTTGAGCAAGGTAAATATCATCAGGTAAAACGGATGATGGGTTACTTTGGTAATAGAGTGGTTGAGCTGCATCGCGCTAGTGTCGGTCATATTACTTTGGAAGGATTAGAGAAAGGCGACAGTCGCTTTTTAACACCTGAAGAAGTGGCTAAGTTCTAAGTTTTTCATCTTGAAATGAACTCGCAAGCACTTCTTTACAATCAGCAGCCACTTCACGTGTGCTGCTTTTTTTGACCGTAGTTTTAACCATAGTTTTTAACTATAGTTCTTATCTATCACTTTTACCCTGTTATGTCTCGCGTGCACACTGTGTTGCCTATCTCTTAAAGCTCAGTAGCAGTTTTGCAAAATTGAGCCGTTAAACCTTTGCAAAAGTATTCCTTGTGCTAAAGTCTGCCTATCTTTTTTTAATCTATTTTTTTACATAATATCGTTATTTTTATTAAAGGTAGTTATTGTTAGAAACCGATATTGTTAGAAGCGAGTATTATTAGAAACAGCTATTCTTAAGATGAGTGTTGTTAAAATTAAAGGGTATTAAAAATCGTTGTTACTGAAACGCGCTGTTATTAAAAGCTGTTTTTGTTAAAACCAGATAGGACTGTCTCTGTGAAATCATCTCTATTAAAATCCGCCAGTTTAATTGGCGCCATGTTATTGGCAACCACCGCCTGTGCCCAGTCTAGTGATACTGCCGCTACTGACCAAAAAGCTAGCCAGAGTACTCAAAATACAAAAGCTGCTGGCACTGTTAGCAAGTCTGTTGACAGTCGCTTGCGCCAATTGCTTACTCAGGCAGGGATCAAAACACAAATTAGCTCTATTGTGCCGTCCAACTTACCCAATATGTATCAAGTCAATTTGGCGGGGCAGTTGCCTTTGCATATCACTGAAGATGGCAAATATGTCATTCAAGGCGAGCTACAAAAGAATCCAAGCAAGCGTGTAGTTACCAAGACACCAGCGCGTAGCACCAGTGCGCAGGCAGGCAAACCTGTCAGTGCGAGTGTCAAAGCTGATATATTGGCGAATATGGATGCGCTGAAAAATATGAGCACTAAGACGCCGTTCTTTTATACTGCAGTGCCAGGCGTGATTTGGGGTGCGACATTAGAAGGCGTGCCTTTTCTACTATCGGATGATGCACAATATATTACTGATGGCGAGATTTCTGTCATCGAAAATGGTCAATTCATCGGACTCGATGAGCAGTTTGAAAAGCGTAAAAATCAGTCTGTGTTTGCGACTTTAGATGAAAGCCAGCTGATTAATTATCCAGCGACCGGCCCTGAGAGAGCGGTTATTTATGTGGCCAATGATGTCAACTGTCCTTATTGCCGCCGCTTGCATCAACAGCTTCCAATGCTTAATGCCAAAGGTGTGACGGTCAAAACCATTGGTTATCCGATATACGAGCAGTCCCCTGAGCAAATGCGTGGCATTTGGTGCCAAGGTGACGAGGAAAGCCGCCGTAAAGCTTTTGATAAAGCAATGTTGCAGGGTGAGATGACACCTGCACCAGCAAGTTGTAAAGCCGATCATGTGACGCCCAATCGTGAAAAAGCAGCGGGGCTTGCGGTGATGGCAACGCCTGCTATCTACCGTGAAGATGGCGTGCTGTTTCAAGCGAGCTTTGAGAGTCCTGAATTTTTAGAATTTTTGGGCGTACAGTAGCTCACATAGATGTTTAATAAAGTTATGAATAAAAAATGTATTAAGAGATGACATTCCTTAATATTAATAAAAAACCGCCACATAAGTAATCTATGTGGCGGTTTTTTATTGCCTCTAACCGTTAGGGGTAGCAAGTCTATTGTGGCAACACGATATCAACGATTTTCCAACCAATTAAACCGTTACGCTGCATCTCGATGGTGAGCGGATAACCTTTTACCTGACCGCTAATAGTGAAGCAATTAATACCGCAATAGCCCAATGTTGGCTTGTCACTGTCCGACCCTTGCGCTACCTGTTGCTCCAGTTCAGCGGCTTGTTTTTTCATGATTTGCTGCATTTGGCTTTTGACCACTGCATCCACATCACCGCGCTGGATGATAAGATTTTGAATCAAATTTTTGAGATCGACTTGATTACTGGCAATTGCCCATGCGGCGGCCAACTCTTTAGTTGCGGTATTGGCCTGACCTTGGGTATCGATGACTTTTTCGATGTTTTGCGGTGTTATAGCACCATCTACCGCCTGCGTGATAAAACTATTGGCAGCTTGGGTCAATGGCTCGCCGCCCAACTCAGCGACCAATGGATAATCGGCCATAGTCGCCGTAAACTGACTGGTGAGTTGGTTTTGGATACTAGGTCGCACCTGCTCATAGTCGATCGCTGCTGCGATGGTCGTGCCGTCTTTGGCATCGTAGGCATTTTTAAGCTGATAAGCGCTGTAATAGGGCGAGCCTGCATAGACAGCGACGGCAATGACGATTAATAAAATAATCAGCTTCTTCATAAAAATCAAACCCTTATCGCAAAACAAAAACGTAATGATGGGCAGATTTAATACTGGTGAGTATAAATCTAAAAACCCAAAAATATAGCGATAAATATTAGCATGGCTGAGCCTTTTTAAGGTATGAAAACCTTTGTTCATTCCTTAATAAAACCTTTTTGTATGGCCAAGCGCACTATAGTGGATACTTTCCCTGCCTAAGCGCTTGATAAATCACCATAGCATCTCCATAAATAGCGCAAACTTTTAATAATTGATTTGGCTAAGCAGCATCCCGCCGTATTCGCTTGTAAGATTCATAGCAGTATCACCTCTTTTCTCTCACTATTTATGATGTTTCATGTGAAACCTTTGAGTGCCATAGTGAGTCGTATTAAGATGGTGGTTGACTAGAACTACTGAATCGACTGTCCGGTGGACTGTAAAGACGATAGGAGAGCCCATGAGTAAGCGCGATTTTTATGAAGTATTAGGTGTGAGCAAGACCGCTGAAAGCAAAGAAATTAAGCGAGCTTACCGCAAGCTGGCTATGAAATATCACCCTGACCGTAACTCTGATGATCCAGATGCTGAGGATAAATTCAAAGAAGCATCGATGGCTTACGAAGTACTAAGCAGCGAAGAGAAGCGCTCTGCTTATGATCGCATGGGTCATTCAGCCTTCGAAAATGGCATGGGCGGCGGTGGCTTTGGCGGTGCAGGTGGTGGCAACTTCCAAGACATTTTCGGTGATATCTTCGGCAACTTCGGCGATATCTTCGGTCAGCAGCGTGGCGGTGGACGTTCGCGCCGTGGTTCTGATTTGCGTTACGTCATTGAGCTGACGCTAGAAGAAGCGGTACGTGGCTGTAAAAAAGAAATCAGTTTCACTGCGCCTGCGCCTTGCGACACGTGCGATGGTAAAGGGGCAAAAAATGCCTCTGATATCGTGACTTGTCAGACCTGTCATGGACAAGGTCAAGTGCGTATGCAGCAAGGATTTTTTGCCGTGCAGCAGGCTTGCCCACATTGCGGCGGCACTGGTAAACAAATCAAAAATCCGTGCTCTGACTGTCACGGTAATGGCGTTAAAGACAAATCACGTACGCTAGAAGTGTCTATCCCAGCGGGTGTTGATGATGGTGATCGCGTCCGTCTAGCAGGCGAAGGTGAAGCGGGCGGCGCGGGTGTCCAAAACGGCGACTTATACGTTGAAGTACGCGTAAAACCGCATAATGTCTTTACCCGTCAAGGTGCGGATCTGTATATGGATGTACCTGTGAGCATCACCGATGCAGCACTGGGTAAAGAGGTCGAAATACCAACCCTAGATGGTAAAGTGAAAATCAAGGTTGCAGAAGGCACGCAAAGTGGTAAGTTGCTACGTGTGCGCGGCAAAGGCGTGACGCCAGTACGCACCACCATGAAAGGTGATTTGATTTGCCGTGTGGTTATCGAAACCCCAGTGAACTTAACTCGCGAGCAAAAAGACCTGTTGCGCCAGTTCCAAGATACGCTCGACGGTGATAGCAAGCATCAGCAGTCGCCACATAAGAAGTCATTCTTTAAAAAAATTGGTGACTTATTTGATTAACTGAGTTATTTTACTCACCCGTTTGGTTAAATGACTAGATACAAAACCCCCAGTGTTTCACATGAAATACTGGGGGTTTTTATTGACGTTATAAAAAACCATTCAGGTGGTGATATTTGCTAAACTTAGCATCATAACATTTAAAACCTTTCTTATTAATATAGAGCTTTTAGGGTAAAAATATGAGCCAACAGATAACAGCGCAAGAAAATACAAATAAACGAGCCATCAAAGTCGGGGTTATTGGTGCTGGTGGTCGTATGGGGCGTATGCTAATAGAAGCGGTACAAGACAACTCGAAAACGATATTAAATGCCGCGATAGAACGTCAAGGTTCAAGCCTTGTTGGTGCAGATGCTGGCGAAGTCGCCGCTATCGGTCGCTTAGAAGTGCAAATTGTCGATGATTTAAAAGTTGTCATTAATGACATCGATGTACTGATTGACTTTAGCTTGCCTGATGCCACTGAGCAAAATATGCAGATTTGCGCGGCAAACAATGTCGCGATGGTTATTGGGACGACAGGGTTCAATGAGCAGCAAGAGCAAGTATTGGCAAAAGCCAGCGAGAAAATTGCGATTGTCTATGCTGGTAACTATTCAACAGGTGTTAATCTGTCATTGAAATTGCTCAACATGGCAGCGAAGGCATTTGGCGAGGATGCCGATGTAGAAGTCATCGAAGCCCATCATAAGCATAAAATCGATGCGCCATCAGGCACAGCATATATGATGGCAGAAGCCGTGGCAGAAGCTCGTGGACAGAATCTAAAAGACGTCGCTGTTTATGGCCGCGAAGGACAAACGGGCGAACGCAAAGCAGGTACTATTGGTATTCATGCCATTCGCGGCGGTGAAATCATTGGCGATCATACCGTGATGTTTATTGCCGATGGTGAGGTGGTTGAAATTACCCATCGTGCCCGCGCGCGTATGACTTTTGCCGCGGGTGCTGTGCGTGCCGCGACTTGGGTTATCAAACAAGAAGTCGGGCAATATAATATGCAGGATGTATTGGGTTTGAATGAGTAAGGCAAGATTTAGATAATCTACTTATAAGCGAGATGGCAATGACAGATAACGCTAGTATCACTATTAAAAACTTTAAGAGCTATAAAGAAGCCACCTTACCGCTGTCATCTTTGACTTTACTGATAGGGGCGAATGCGTCAGGTAAAAGCAATGCTATTGAAGCGTTTCGTTTTTTAAGTTGGGTGGCTGGTGGCGAGCGCTTATCTACGCTCAAAAATAGGGTTAACGATAGTGATAAAGTCGTTCGGGGTAGTGTTAAGGACTTGGCTTTTAACTCAATGGATCAATTTTCATTAATTTTTCAACTCGAAGAAGATTTTGAGTATGAAGGTGTTTTTGAAGTAAGTTCAAATAGTATCGAACTCAAAAGTGAGGTGATACGCTCAAGAGAAGATAAAGTATTTATACTAAAATCGCTAATATATCCTTACTTTTCTGAGTTTTCTAAGTTTTACTCTATAGATTTAGTAGACGCAGTAAATGAGATTGCAAAACGCAATAATGGATTAAATAACTTCCTCAGTTCTAATCTAAATGATCAAATTACTATTTATAAAAATAAAGATAGCGATATCTCTGAGTTTCTCATGGTTGATAAACATACCGCTATTTTAGACCATCTTGAAGAGGGAAAAAATAAAGCTTGGGATGATTTTGATAATATTAGAGAGTTTTTAAAACAGTCTTTTTTCTTTGATTTTGTACCAAATAACATGCGTATTGATAGTATTGCAGATAACATTTTAAGACCAGATGGCTCTAATATCGCTGGAGTTTTATATAATATCTGCGAAGAAGCAAAGAACAAATCTAAGTTATTGTTATTAGTTAAAAGCTTACCAGAACAAGATATTACGGATATTAAATTTTACAAAGATCATCGCGGTCGTATTGAGTTTGCTCTAGTTGAAAGCTTTGGGAGTACTTCTGTTGAACGTACAATGGATTTACTATCAGACGGTACGTTAAAAGTATTGGGCATTGCAGCTGCCCTCCTTTCTGTGCCAGAAGGTTCAACAGTAGTCATTGAAGAGATTGATAATAGTATTCATCCCACACGAGCGCATATTATTTTAAGCTTACTGCGTCAGTATGCCGAAGAACGTAAGCTTAATTTGTTACTATCGACGCATAATCCTGCGCTAATGGATGCCCTACCAGATGAAGCCCTCGCAGATGTTGTATTTTGCTATAGAGACCCGCAAGAAGGTGATAGCAAGTTGATGCGGTTAGGAGACTTAGATGATTATCTTGGCTTAGTCGCTCAAGGAACGCTTGGCGACTTAGTTACTCAAGGTATTGTCGAGCGCTTTGTAAAACATCCAATCACATCAGAGCAGCGTAAAAAACAAGCATTGGATTGGCTAAATCAGCTACAGGGGGCTGATTAGATGGCAGATATTTGTATATTAGATACCAGCATAATATTAAATATATTGAATGTTCCGAATAAAAATCAGAATAGAGTCGAGGTTTTAGATGAGTTTAAAACCTATGCTGAATCGAACTGTCGATTTATTATTCCTTTAGTAGTGGCAGTAGAAGTCGGTAACCATATCAGCCAAAATGGCAATGGAGATACACGCCGAGAAATTGCTAAACAGTTCGTTGATATGATGCAAAAAACGTTTGATGGTAGCTCGCCATTTGAGATTAGCAATTTTGACCTAAAGTTAGAATGGCGTAATTGGATTAATGAGTTTATTGTCAGAGCTGGCCAAAATAAAACTGCTACTAAACCGAATGAAGGTATGAGCCTGACAGATTTATCTATCATTAAAGAATACGAAGACATTCAAGATAAAAACAAAGCCAATAGAAATAAGCACGTGCAGGTATTTATTTGGTCACTTGATTCGGACTTAATACATTATGGTCACTCCTACTAAAGCAATAAAAGTAGTTCTACTAAGCGTTATTGTGTTCTCAACGCTCAATATCTCAGCACAAGCAGCTACTTTTCAAACCTACGTCATTGATACCTATGGTGGTGATGCATTATTACCTGCTGTTCGTCAGCAACTGAATAATAATCGTGACGGCGGTACAGTTACTACCTATCAAGACAAGTTAGTGTTGCATACGACAGCCGCTAACTATCAGGCGGTACAGCAGTTATTGACTCAGATTGACGGTCAGCCACAGGCATTGACGGTCGCTGTGCGTGTTGGCAATAATAGCAGCGTCCAAGGTAATATTGAGCAAGGGCAGGTCATTATTAGCAATCGTGGTATTCAAGGGTCAGGGATTATTCATCAGAGCAATAGCCAACAGCAAACAAATAATTTATACCAAGTACAAACCTTGTCAGGTAGTGCCGCCAGCATCAGTACAGGGACGCTTTATGCGCTGAATCAAACCTACGATGTAAATCGTTATACAAATTATAAAAGTCCTTCAGTACAGATTGTCATTCAACAGCAGGTATTGCTACCAACGACGCAAGGCATCACGGTTACGCCAAGATTATTACCGACTGGTCAAGTCGAAGTAACATTGTCACAAGTTGAAGAAAAACTCGCACGCTCCTATTCAACTTCTCAGAAAAATAGTAATCATGCCATTCAAGGTCAACGATTAGACACGACCATTATTATCCCACGTGGTCAATGGGTAACTATCGGACAAATCTCTCAAAGTAGCCAAAATCAACGCGCAAGTGATGGTAGCAATCGTGCCATTGATAGTACTAAAAACACACCAATTTGGATAATGGTGCAGTAGTCTTGCATTCACTCATATTATTTTTGGCATAAAAAAGGCGCGATACTGTGATGAGCATTATCGCGCCTTTTTATCGACAATAATCTATTGCAGATTAGTCAACGTAGATCACTTCTAACGGTGGAAAACCATTGAACTCAATAGATGAATACGAGTTAGTATACGCACCCGTGGTCAACCAAAAGATTTTATCACCAATCTCCAGCTCTTCTGGCAATTGATAGCCCGCTTCTTCATACATGATATCGGTCGAATCACAAGTAGGACCTGCCAGTACCACAGTGCCTTTGCTGGTTGATGTTTCCATCTTAGGCGTATAAACCGGATACTTGATGGCCTCTCCCAAGGTCTCGATTAAGCCTTGGAATAAGCCCACATCGGTATACACCCAACGCGTTAAATCCGTGTGCGATTTACGCGAGATAAGCACCACATCACTGACCAATACGCCCGATCCACCAACCAATGAACGACCTGGCTCAAGGATAATCTCAGGCATATCTTCTTCACTATAGTCGTCTGTCAAATAACGAGTGATCTCTTCAGCGTAGACTTTTATAGGGTTCACTTCACTGATATAGTTGGCTGGAAAGCCGCCACCCAAATTGATCATTTGTAGCTTAATATCTTCTTCGTTTTTCATCCAGTCAAACATGTATTTGACCTTGGCTAGTGCATCATCCCAAGCGGCAACGTCTTTTTGCTGACTACCAACGTGGAATGAGATTCCATAAGGCACTAGACCCAAATCACGAGCTTGAATCAACAGCTCAATCGCCATATTGGGATGACAACCAAACTTACGAGACAATGGCCATTCAGCGGTCTCAGAGCCTTGTACTAAGATACGCACAAAGATTTTTGAACCAGGGGCGTGCTTGGCAATATTTTTTAGATCCGCTTCTGAGTCGGTCGCATACAAGTCAATACCTTTTTCAAAGGCATATTTGACATGCTCCGCTTTTTTAATGGTATTGCCATAAGAGATACGCGATGGCTCAACGCCGCAGTCTAATACGCGATCAAGCTCATAGATGGAGGCACAATCAAAGTTCGAACCAAGATCAGCAAGCAAGTTAATCACTTCAACAGCAGGACTGGCTTTCATTGCATAATGGATTTTAGCATGGGGAAAAAACCCAACCATTTCATGATATTTGGTTTTGATACGGCTAAGGTCCACGACCAAAAATGGCGTCTCGCGACCTTCAGCAGCTTGAGTGAATTTCTGCCAGCCGGCAGGGTCAAAATATTGGTCAATTTTGATCATGGTCATGGTAGGGAACCTTTAATAAAGACAGTAGGTGTTAAAGAGTAAATGCTCGAATCACGTCATTGTCATCTCACATTAGTGTCATCACGCATCTCACAGGTGATAAAACCTTGCGTCCATGCTGATTAAATGACGTAAAAATAGCTTAGATGATGAATGGACTAAGAATGGCTGGGCTGCGGCTGTTTATCCGCCATTTGTTCGCCTTGTTTTTCGCGTATTTTAACGATTTTACGCACTTTATCGCGAGCACGAGTTTGCTTGAGACGTGATAAATAATCGACGAATATGACCCCATTTAAATGATCCATTTCATGTTGGATACATACCGCGAGTAAGCCTTCTACTTCTTCATCGATTTTTTGACCATTCTCATCTAAGGCTTCAATACGCACTTTGTTCGGGCGCTCAACACTATCATAGACTTCAGGTACGGACAAACAACCTTCTTCATAGGGCTGTTTCTCTTCTACCAATGGTGTCACCTTTGGATTGATAAAAACTCTAGGGCTATTTTTATCTTCAGACAGATCCATAACGATGAGCTGAATATGACGATCCACTTGGCTTGCCGCCAAACCGATACCTTGTGCCTCATACATCGTCTCAATCATATCAGCGATTAAGGTTTTGATTTCAGCAGTCACTTCCTTAACAGGCGTAGCAATAGTACGCAGGCGCGGGTCTGGGTAATTTAAAATAGGGAGTAAAGCCATAACGCTCACCTCAATGATAGGGATAAAATAGGGTTGATATTATAGGATAAATGGGGACAAAAGTAATGCTTATCAATACTTTCGCACAATTATTGCTTTTTATCATTGTAAAAAATCAAGGAGGTCGCTTTTATTATAGGCATAAAAAAGCCCTGCAATTCGCAAGGCTTTTTGATTTATATAAGCTAGATTAGATGTAATCTGACTTGCATAAGTAGAGTTGCTTTTTAGTAAATTGAGTTTAGTGGATCAAGTCACTTCTGATTCATTAAAGTCACTTGGGGCAACCAAAACATCTGACCAAAAGTGCAAAGTTATGCGCCACGTTTGCTCATAATCATCTCATAGATAAATAACAGGATGATCGCACCGATTACTGAGAATATCAAACCAGTAAAGCCGCCATCAGCATTGATACCGATAAGACTAGCTAAGAAGCCACCTAATAAAGCACCGACGATACCCAATACAATGGTCATTATCCAGCCCATCGGGTCGCTACCTGGCTTGATAGCTCGTGCCAATAAACCTGCAACCAGACCTACAATAATCATCCAAATAAAGCTCATATTATTCTCCTAATTTATTATCATTTATAATAGTTAATCAATTTTGATAAGCTCATTGTAAGCACTGTATAGACGTAAAGGTAAGCGCGAAATGTTACCAGTGTATGAGCTATGTGAGGAAAATCGTAGATTTGCTAATATGCAGGTAGAATAGGTAAATGAAAGGTTACAAAGGTAGTGAAGTCGAAAACGCCGTCTATATATTAAAGCATTTTTGGATATCAACGCTCCCTAGTGTTGCTCCTCTCTACAGTAATTGCAAGTAATCGGAAAAAGCTGATCATAAAAAAACGTTGCTCATTTATAATAAGCAACGCTCTTATTTAACACCAGAAATAAACCAGCTAGATTATTTGTTATGTAGCTTTATTAAGTGGCTTTATTACGTAGCACAGTTAATAAGCGTTGATGAATACCTTCAAAACCGCCATTCGACATAATCACAATGGCGTCACCCGCTTTTGCATGCGTGTCGATATGCTCGATGATAGCATCGATACTAGAGAGCACCTGTTGGTTGCCCATGTTAGGATTTGCGCTATTGGCATTTGCAATGACTTCTTTTAAACCCCACTCCAGTCCTGTCGGCTCATACCATAAGGTATGATCGGCGAGAGCAGCAGACTCAGCCAAGCTGTCTTGATGAATGCCCATTTTCATGGTGTTACTACGGGGTTCAATAATCGCCCAAATGCGTCTGTCTACCAGTTTCTTCTTGGCACCATCTAAAGTCGTAGTAATGGCTGTAGGGTGATGAGCAAAATCATCAAAGACTAAGATATCATTGACATCGCCAAGCAGCTCCATCCGACGTTTAATGCCAGCAAATGCTGATAACGCCGCGCACGCAGTTTTTACACTGACGCCGATGTTATAAGCTGCTGCGACAGCAACCAAGGCATTATTGACATTGTGAATGCCGCTCATCGACCAATCGACGACTCCCGTGGCTTCTTTATCAGCAATATCAGCCGCAAAACTAACCGCAAATTGACCACCATCTTCGCCGATAAGCTCAGCCTGCCATTCGCTGTTATTGTCTAAATTCTCATCTTCTACATTAGTAGCGTTTGCTGCTGAATCCAGTACGGCTGTCCGCCAAACGGGTGTCCAAACCCCTTTCGCTAACGTCTCCTCTAAGCTGGTAGTCGCTGTAGGCATAATGATTTTGCCCATGCTTGGAATCATGCGCACCATATGATGGAATTGGGTCTGAATAGCCTCAAGATCCGCAAAAATATCCGCATGATCAAATTCTAGGTTATTTAAAATAGCCGTACGCGGACGGTAATGAACGAACTTTGAGCGCTTATCAAAAAATGCAGAATCGTATTCATCCGCTTCGATAACGAAATAGCCAGTATTTACCGAATCGTCATTATCAATTTTGTCCGCACCCAAATAACTGCTGTGAGCGAAGACGTGCTGTAAATGCTCATCAGTGGTATCAACCAGTGGCACACCGCCGATTAAAAACCCAGTGTCGATACCCGCATAGTGCAATATCCAAGCGAGCATAGTCGTCGTCGTGGTTTTACCGTGAGTACCGGCAACGGCTATCACATGACGCGATTGTAATACCTGCTCAGATAAAAACTGTGGTCCTGAGGTATAGCGTAGACCTGTATCCAGCATATATTCGATGACATCCATACCGCGCTTCATGGCATTACCGACGACGACTAAATCTGGTGCTGGTTGTAAATGCTTTACCAGATAGCCTTGCTCAATGGTCACGCCCGCGTTTTCCAGTTGGGTGGACATCGGCGGATAAACGTTGGCATCTGAGCCCGTGACCGTATGCCCAAGCTCGCGCGCTAGCAATGCCAGTGAGCCCATAAAAGTACCACAAATACCAAGAATATGAATATGCATAGACGTTCCGTACGAGCTTAAATTAAAAGAATAAAAATGGAGCATTATCCCAAAAGTTACCGATATTAACTGTGGTGTATTCTAGGATACGCTCAACCTAATGATCATCAGTCTTGGCTATAATTAAAATATCATAAATGGTGACAGCGTTAACCGTGCTTCATGTACCAAACGTACTATTGACGCCCGCTTGCCTTATCTCTACTTTATATTGCTTCGACCCTATATTCTGTCACAAAAACAGTATAGGTTCGCCAAATAGCAGCGTCGAAAACAAGTCCTTATTGTAAAGTAAACACCGCATGATGACCAATAAAAAACGCCCAACAAGTAGGCGTTATTAAAAGGATGGTTTTGCTCATTGAGCATCACTATATTCAGAGCACCTAAAATTTAGAGCCTCTAAATGTTTATGCGGCTATTTTATTATTTACGCGACAGGGTGTAGTCATTGTTAGGTTTTTTATGTTCATCCATTAAGACAAGATGATTGTCTTGAATATGATACGCTTCAATGTTTTTGTCTTCATAGACAATCGTAATCATATCATTGTCTTGACGATAAACACCAGGCTCAAACAGGGGTACATTCGGCATTTCGGGATTGTTATCTATACTGGTTTTTAGCACTGAACCATCAGCGAACAAATTCAATGTAATATCAGTGCTATCACAAGATTTACAGGGTACCATGCCACCATAATCGCCCATTAACGTGGCTTGTAACGTGCCATTACCCGGCTCTGAGCGTGTCAGCGATTGATGGGGATATGCACCGTTACTCGATTGGGCAGCCGCGATCAGCGATTGTCCTTCTGACACTTTATCTAGCTCACTACCCGCATTTAATAGATTGGTCTCTGGCAAGTTCTCTGCGCTAGCTTGTGCGCTGTTCTCTTCTACATGATCGATAGGGGCGACCTTAGTCGTCATACCTTTATCGCCGCTAGACGAGGTACTATCACAGCCGATGAGCAGCACACAGAGGGGCAGCGCTAGCAAACAACGACCACCGCGTTTGAGGATAGTTAGCGTGTTAGAACAAGTAGGCAAAAAATATATCATGGTCACACCAAAAAACAGTTTTTTAATAGTCATTCCAAATGATTATCGACACTATCGACAACTCAATACGTTGTCAAAAAGGAAAGATAATAGGAAGGATAAATGTTTAAATTAGAGTAGAAGACTACGAGACTACAAGTGCCATCTGAGGCTAGGCGGCGAGAAGAAGCTATCGGTAGCCTATCGCCAATCAGTCAACAGTGATGGATATTTAAAACGCTATTTTACCCATCAAAAAGCAAATAAACTGTGTCAAGATATCAAAGGTTAAAGATATCTCTGTGGCCTTTTTGTTATGATAGGTTTAGCCATGAGCTAAGAATAATGGTTTAACATTGATAGATATGACGAACCAAAATTATCGGAGATATTTAATAGTGGCTCATTAAAGAACAGACGTTTAGTAATAAACACGCCTGTTCGTTTGGAAAAATGGATCTAGCAAAAACGAAGGATATAGCAAAAAGCAACGTATGGGCTAATTCGCTATCAAGCAAGGCGGCTAGGGGCAACAGGTCGTAAAATGCGCCATAATATCAACACGTGTACCACCAATAGCAGAATAAATAGAATCAAAGATTGTTCAGGAATACTTAGACCCATAAATGTCCACTCAACAGAGGCACATTCGCCAGAACCTGCAAAAACTTCTTTAAATACTTGCAAAATCGGTAGCGTATCTAACCAATAATCCAGCCCTGGGCCACAAGAAGGTACTTGATCGGCAGGTAGATGCTGTAGCCAAACATGTCGTCCAGCCACGGCGGTCGCCCAACCGATACCTGCTAAGCTACCAAGCCACAATACCAGTCTAACGGCCTTAGATTTAGGATTGAATAATGCCGCTATCAAAGCAAAACTGCCCATGATTATGAGGCCAATACGCTGAAAAATACACAATGGGCAAGGCGAAAATCCCATATAGCGCTGTAGAAAAAACAGCGCAAAACTCATACCTATTACGGCTATTATCACCAAAAATATTTGCAAATTGCGGTAAGTGGTCAGCTTTAGCATCGGGCAGTTACTCTTATAAAGTAGTCATCTATACACGTTAAGTGGCGGTCAGAATTTAGTACTCAAAACTCAGTAATCAAAGCTCAGCAATCAAAACTTAGCGATACTGCTGTAAAAATTCCATAAAATCTTCCGTTTCGGCTTTTTCAATCTCAGCTTGCTGTAATATTGATTTTTCTGCCAACACTTCATATTTGGCTTGGGTGTTTGGGCTAAGCGTTTGCTGTAATAAAGACTCACGATGCTGCTGCGCCAAGGTAAAGCCAAGCTGCCATAAGCTGCCTAAACGCTGACTATCAGAGTTTACTTGTGCTGAAATGGTTGATTCAGAGTGCCCTGCTTTGCCTTGCATTAACGCGACTGCTGCACGGTAATCGTTGCCGCCATAATGCGCATCAAGTAGCGCTGCCAATGGCTGCATACGTTCTAAATGCACCAGCATCCAGCTCTCAAGCAGTTGCTCTTCGCCGTTGTTTATAATGTGTAAGCCTTCGCGGCGACCTTCGTTTACCACGCGCTCAAGATTGATGGCTAAGGTCTCTTCTTCCTCAGGTAATAGATCAGGTGAGTCGCTCAGCAGACAGTACAGCGCCATGACCTCTAAGAAACAGGCGCTAGACAGACGAATACCGACATCGCTATAAGGGTCTAGATCGATTGCACGGAACTCAACATAAGCGATACCGCGGCGCTCTAATGCTTCGGTCGGTGTCTCGCCGCTCATCGCGATTTGTTTGGGACGAATAGGGCTATAGTATTCGTTTTCTATTTGTAAAATATGATTGTTGATTTGGATAGGGTTGCCATCGGCATCATCTAAGCCAAGCTTGGCAAAGCTTTCGTGCGGAGTCTGAATCGCACGGCGCAGTCCATCGACATACTCTGGCAGATAGTTATAACGAATATCGAGCTGTTCTTGCACACTATTAGTATAACCAAGCTTGCCCATACGTAGGCTGGTGGCAGCAGGCTTATAGTAGGTTGAGTCGTTTAGCAGCTCTAAATCATGCTCACGACCAGCTAAGAAACAAGGGCAAACGCTAGGGCTAGCACCCAGTAAATACAATACCAAACTGGTTAGACGCTTAAAGTTACGGATAAGCCCTAAGTACTTTTCGTTTTTAAATTCTGTCAGCGTTTGCGCTTGTGCAGCGGGTATTTCAGCTTGCCAGACTTCAAATAATCCGTCACCAAAAGACAAGTTATAATGTAAACCTGCAATCGTTTGCATGCGGCGACCATAGCGGATACCAAGCCCGCTACGGTATAGCGTCTTGAGCTTACCTGTATTAGAGCTGCCATAATCAGCCAGTGGGATGTCTTCGTCATTCGATGACAGCATACAAGGCATAGACAGCGGCCACATCAGTTCACCTTCAGGCATGGCTTGATAGACCAGTACGTGCAACTGACGCAGCATGTTTAGCGTCTCTTTTGGTGAGGTTTTGGGGTCAGTAATTAGCTCAAGTAGGCTTTCTGAATAATCAGTTGTGATAAACGGATGGGTGAGCTTTGAGCCAAGTTTGGCTGGATGCGGTGTCTGAGCCAAGTAGCCATCGGGTCTTACGCGCAGCCCTTCTTTTTCGATACCGCGGAGCATGCCCGTTAAATGCTTGCTATCAAACCAATTAGGAATGTCAAAATTCACAAAGCTACTCGCAAAATTACTCATAATAGTCATCTATTGTTATTTATTATGGCGGCACAAAACACGACTGGCGTTTGACCATAATGAAGGTAAATATTGGATTAAGAATGCCGTCAGTTTAGCTCAAAGCTGCCCTGAAAACCACGGACAATTACAAATACGATAAGCTTTACAGGCGCTCATTCATCTTGATTTTAATAGGTATTTCAATAAAAAATTTTATGAACAGCGCGTTACTGTTTTCTAAAAAACGCATAAAACAAGAAGCATCTACCTACGAGATAGATGCTTCAAAAGTACGACGTTAAGCGGTTTATGATAGCGTTGACTAACGAGGAAGGTATCTTGATCAAAAGTCATGCGTCTCGCCAACTTAAATAGAGAAGGATGAGCCACAGCCACACGTGGTGGTGGCATTTGGATTGGTGACGATAAAGCGTGCGCCCTCTAACCCTTCAGTATAGTCAACGGTAGAGCCTTGTAAATACTGATAGCTTAGTGAATCGACGACCAAGGTTACATCGTCATTATCAAAATTGGCATCGTCTTCATTAAGCTCATTGGCGAAGTTAAAGCCGTAAGAAAAACCTGAGCAGCCGCCGCCCGTCACATAGACACGCAACATCAGATCGCTGTCGCCTTCTTCTTCACGTAGACGTCGCACCTTTTGTGCAGCGCTATCGGTTAAGCTTAAAACAGTTGGGTCTACTGGCTGGCTGGCGCTTGGATTAAATTGGTTGGCTGATTCGTTCATATCTACCTCAGTTGCTAGGATCAAATGCGGTCGTCCAGTTAGGGTTTGCAATGAAATAGTTGCAAATAAAGATACGCACGGCGTTTGATTCAATTGGGTGCTGTTATTATGGCGCTGCTATTGGTATGACTAATGGCGCATTATAAATATGATATCTGTGTCATTACAACGATTTGGTTGATAACGGGCACTTATCTCATCGCAGTATATCATAATGGGGGTATTGATTCGTTTGTCAAGAGTGACGCTACTGGCTGAAGGTGGCTGATTGATACTAGCGGTTATTATCCCCATAAACTCATGCTAAGAGAAAGACTTTTTGTGCGAATAAACACTTAGTTTTGAAATAGTTATTTAATCGTTTGCCTATGGGGCAAGCGTTTGAAATAATAGCCGCCAGTTAACATGCCAGATGTGTGTTTTTTATTGCCTTATATTTTATATTACTGTTGAGTTGAAGAGATTATATGATCGAATTTAAAGACGTTGGTGTTCGCCGTGATGGTCGTGAGTTGTTTGCGGGGGCAAGCTTCCAGCTACATCCGGGCCACAAAGTTGGCTTGACGGGCAACAACGGCACCGGCAAATCTACCTTATTTGCCTTATTGTTGACGCGAATGGGCAGAGGAGATACCGAGGTCACGCTTGATAGAGGTGAAGTCAGTATTCCCGATAGCTGGCATGTGGCACACATGGCTCAGGAAGTCGGCGCTACGACGCAGTCTGCGATTGATTATGTATTGAGCGGTGATGAGCAGTGGTATGAGATTAATGCTTCTTTGAATGATTTGAGTAGCGTCAGTGATGAGCAGATCGGGGTATTGCATCAGCAGTTTGATGAAATTGATGGCTATCGTACGCCGACTAAAGCGGCACAAATCATGGCAGGTCTTGGTTTTAATACCAGCCAGCATGAATTACCCGTAGAAGGGTTTTCGGGTGGTTGGCGCATGCGTTTGAATCTCGCCAAAACCTTGATGAGCCGTGCGGACTTAATGTTACTCGATGAGCCGACCAACCATTTGGATTTGGATGCGATTTTGTGGCTTGAGACTTGGATCAATGCTTATACTGGTCTGGTCATCGTCATCTCGCATGACCAAGCTTTTTTGGATGCTACCGTCGGTCATATCTTGCATGTTGAGCAACAAAAAATCACCCTTTATACCGGTAATTATCAGCAGTTTATTCGCACCCGTCACGAGCGTATGGCGCAGCAGCAGCAAGCGTTTGAAAAACAAGAAGCGACTAAAGCACATTTGGATGACTTTATTCGTCGTTTCCGTGCCAAAGCCAGTAAGGCTAAGCAAGCACAAAGCCGTATCAAGCAGCTTGAGCGCATGGCTGAGCTGTCACCGATGATGGCGGACAACCCGTTCTCTTTCCGCTTTTATGAGCCAGCAAATATGAGCTCACCACTGATTGAGCTGACCAAAGCGGATATTGGCTATAGCGATACGCCACTTCTATATAATGCCAATGTGCAAGTAACGCCGGATACGCGTCTTGGCTTGCTGGGTATGAATGGCGCTGGTAAGTCGACCTTAATTAAAGCCTTAGTCGGCGAGCTTGGCGTATTAACAGGGACGTATCGTGTTTCGGATACCTTAAAATTAGGCTATTTTAACCAGCATCAAATGGATATCTTGGATGCCAAGGCAACACCGATAGAGATGTTGCGTCGTCTAGCCGGTAAAACCTCTGATGCGATGTTACGCTCGTTTTTAGGTAGCTTTGACTTCCGCGGTGAGCGTATCGATACGCCGAGTGAGCTATTCTCTGGGGGCGAGCGTGCGCGTTTGACGCTGGCATTGATTGTTTGGCAACGTCCGAACGTTCTGGTACTCGATGAGCCGACCAACCATTTAGATTTACAAATGCGCCAAGCGTTGACCATCGCCTTGCAAGGATTTGAGGGGGCAGTGGTACTGGTTTCGCATGATCGTGAGTTGATTGCCAACGTCTGTGATGAGCTGTTTTTGGTACATGATGGTCAAATCGAGGAGTTCGATGGTGACATCTGCGACTACGGTAAGTGGCTGGCAGAAAAGCGTAAGCAAGAGAACTCATCAGATAAAAGTACCAGTAAGAAGAAAAGTAAAAAAGAGAGTAAGAAATTCGTTTCACGTGAAACAGATAATGGTCAAGTGAGTAATAAAGCACCTGATAATTCATCAAAAAGTAAAGCGACGACGCCTACGCTTAGTAAAGATGCGCAGCGCAAATTGGCGGCTGAACAACGCAAACTCACCGCGCCTATTCGCCGTGAGATAGAAGAAATAGAAAAGGCATTGGCTAAAATTGATGGACAGCTCGTGACGCTTGAAGAAAAACTGGCTGATACGGATTTGTACGAAGAAGGTCGCAAGTCTGATTTGCTGTTATTACTTAATGAGCAAACGGCATTGCAGCAGCAGCACAGTGACAATGAAGAAAAACTATTGCTTTTGATGACGACATTAGAAGAAATGGAAGCGGGTTTTGAGTAGAGAGCTGTTCACTATAGTAAATAGCAGGTTTTGATCGTTTTTTAAGCTATTTTTACTTGATAAAGACAGTCACAAAAAAGGGAGAGCGCTGGCTCTCCCTTTTTTATTACGTTATTCCTTACGGTATTTACCATCACCATAAGACAGTATTTCCATTGTGGTCGTACATAACTGACAGTTTATTTGACCAGCAGCGGCTTTCGATAAATCCAAAATACGACCCCGAATGAAAGGGCCTCTATCGGTAATTTTTACGATTACACTCTGCTTTGTCTTCTTGTTGGTCACTTGTACCTTCGTACCAAACGGCAACGTGCGATGCGCAGCGGTCAAAGAGTTCATGTTGAAGATACTACCACTAGCAGTGCGTTTACCGTGGAACTGACTACCGTAATAACTGGTGTTTCCAGCAAAAACGGTGGTACTCAGCAATAGTGATAATGTGATAACCAAAGACTTGATTAAATAAGACATTTAATACCTTTAAGCAATTTATAAAATAGACAGATACACTTGCCTATGTTATTCATACTCCCTATGAGTATAAATAATATATTCATTTTACAACACATACTTTGTCATATTCTTACGGTTCTGTAAAAGAACTACCAAGGTCAAAACGCTCATTTAGGCACGCTAGCTAGTGAATACCAGTGATCTGTATGTAATTGTTTTAAATAATGATTTACATTGTTAATGGTATTTTTGGCTTGACTCTCTATTTTTTCATTAGGGCGAGTGTTAAATTGATATGACGTCTGTGGTTATCAAAGAATAGTAATGTCAGAATCATAGAGAAATATGCCAATGCAGTGACAAAGGCGAATCATAATGTATTAAGTGCTTCAAACAACCTAAACACTGCTGTTGTTCGGCACTATTACTGGTAATATTTGTATAACGGTATTGAATTTTTATATTACTATCATTATTAGATAGACTATCGTTACCACCTGTTATGTCGCAGTCGAATAAATTTCCGTACCATATCGTTTAAAATGGGCATACCAGTATCATTAACATGCTTTTATGTTGAGGACAAAAACATGGCAGAGAAAAATTACTATGACATTTTAGGGGTCAAAAAAGACGCGTCAGCTGCAGATATTAAAAAAAGATACCGTAAGCTTGTGCGTCAATATCACCCTGATGTGAGCGATGATCCAGATGCAGACAATAAGATTGCTGAGATTAATAATGCTTACGAAACCATTAGAGATAAAGAAAAGCGTGCCGAATATGACGCCATGCTAGACAATCCCTTTGCTGGTCAAAGTGGTGGTTTTGGTGGTCAATCTGCAAGTGGCAGGCAAGGCGGCTATCGCTGGGAAGATATCAAAGATCAGTTTGGTGAAGGCGAAGCTTATGGCGATGGTGGCTTCCGCTTCGATGACATCTTTTCGGCATTTGGTCGTGGTGCACGTGGTTCAGCTGGTGGACAATCGCAGCGTGGTGGTTTTGGCTCGCAAGATAGCAAAGGTCAAGATCAACATGCAGAGATTACGGTTGATTTGGCGTCCGTTTATAATGGCGACGACTACAGCATTAAGTTGAATGTCCCTATTCGTCAACCGAATGGCAGTGTCGAGTATGACAACAAAACGCTGAAAATTAAAATCCCTAAAGGCATTACTGATGGCAAGCAAATTCGCCTAGCAGGGCAAGGTGCCGCTGGTATTGGTGGCGGTAAAAACGGCGATTTATTTTTAAAAGTAAAAATCCGTCATGCAGACAATATCCGTATCGAAGGCGCTGATGTTTATCAAACCGTCAATATAGCGCCATGGGAAGCGGCGTTGGGTGAAAAAATCAACGTCAGTACGCCAGCTGGTACGCTTGCTGTGACTGTGCCTAAGAACAGCAAGTCTGGTAGCAATTTACGTCTAAAAGGTAAAGGTATCCCTGCTAAGCAAGCGGGTGATTTGTATCTAACCTTAAACATCGTGAACCCTGATATTAGCACTGAGGCTGCGACCCAAGCTTATGAGCAACTAAAACAAGCCTTTGCCGATATCAATATTAGTCGTTAATGGCCACCAAAAATTACTCACATTGAAACACTGTAATAGAGATGAAGACCATACGATAACGATGAAATAAAGCGCAAACGAGGATAATAGCTATGAAACACTCGCCTGAATTTACCGACATTATCATGAGCTTGGATGAGCTGGTATCTGCCTGTGGCCAAGAGCGCCAATGGGTCATCGAATTGATTGAAGAGGACATCATCGAATATGATGTACCAGAACGTGAGCAGTTCACTGGTTATCAGCTGACGACAGTGCGCCGTGCCTCGCGCCTTAGCCGCGACTTTGAAGCCAGTGTTCCTGCGATTGGCTTGATACTTGAGCTATTGGATGAGCTCGAACAATTACGCCAATTTAAACGCCAATTAGACATGCAGACACCAGTGATTGAAATTGAAATCGATCATTTAAAATAATTTATATCCCTTTTATTCAGTACATAAAAAATCAGCACAAAAAAAGGGTCTCTAAAATGAGACCCTTTTTTGCAAATAATATATTTAGCGTTTAACGCGCATATTTTGGATCAGCTGCTGCGGTAAACAGTACATCCGTTGAGGAGTTCAACGCCGTTTCTGCCGAATCCTGTATCACTCCAATGATAAAGCCAATCGCAACCACTTGCATGGCGATATCATTTGGAATACTAAATAAGCTTGCTGCCAATGGAATTAAGAGTAATGAACCACCAGCGACACCAGAGGCACCGCAGGCGCTAATGGTTGCAACCAAACTGAGTAGCAGTGCTGAGGCAAAGGTCACTTCAATACCGAGTGTATGCGCGGCTGCAAGCGTTAAGACGTTAATCGTAATCGCCGCGCCGGCCATATTAATGGTCGCACCCAGTGGAATCGTCACCGAATAAGTATCTTCGTGTAGACCCAGTTTGCGGGCAAGGTTCATATTGACCGGAATGTTGGCAGCCGAGCTACGCGTAAAGAATGCGGTAATCCCTGACTCACGCAAGCACTTGAATACTAGCGGATAAGGGTTTTTGCCCGTTTTGATCAGTACAATAATAGGATTGGCAATCAAAGCGATAAATAACATACAACCGACCAGTACCATCAAGATACGCGCATAACCTGCCAAAGCCGCAAAGCCTGTCTCAGCGACGGTATTGGCGACCAGACCCAATATACCAAAAGGTGCTAGGGCAATGACCCACTTCACCACTTGGGAGATGGCGTCAGAAAAATCACCGACCACAGTGCGTGTGGTATCACTGGCTTGGCGCAGTGCGAAACCGATGATAATTGCCCACGCTAAAATACCAATATAGTTGGCTTCAGCGATGGCATTAACTGGATTGGCAACCAGATTTAGCAGTAGATTGGTCAGTACTTCTTTGAGGTTGGCTGGTGGGACTTGCTCAATTGTGGCGTTGACCAATACCAGTTCTGTCGGGAATAAAAAGCTCGCACCGACAGCAGTCAGTGCGGCTAAAAAAGTGCCAAACATGTACATGATAAGCACAGGCTTGACGTAAACTTCATTACCGCTGCGATGCTGGCTAATGGCCGCCATGACCAACACAAATACCAGTATCGGTGCAACGGCTTTTAGTGCTCCTACAAATAAGGTACCCAATAATCCTAAGGCAATACCGATATCTGGTGCCAACCAACCTATCAATACTCCCGCTATCAAACCGATAATAATAAGTGGTACTAGACCAATGCGCTTATACATCGCAAAAAATGAATACATCCTTACCCCGACAATCTAATGAATAATAAAAGAGAACAAGCCATTTTATGTTTTTTGCTTTACTAGTCTCATACTCATATACAGGTAAGATTCGTAAAACAGAATAAAAATGGGTAAATTATAACCAAAAAAAGGGCAGTTAAGCCCTTTTTTTATTTTTATACCTATCAATTAAGGTAATTGGCTTGTTATGGTCGTCTTAAACAGCCCCAACATTAGCGTGCATATTTTGGATCAGCAGCGGCAGTAAACAAGACGTCTGTTGATGAGTTCAATGCGGTCTCTGCGGAGTCTTGCAGCACACTGATAATAAAGCCAATAGCCACCACTTGTAGCGCAATATCATCAGGAATATTGAATAAACTGGCCGCCAAAGGAATGAGTAGTAATGAGCCACCAGCGACGCCAGAGGTGCCGCCAGCACTAATCGTAGCGACTATACTGAGCAGTAGTGCTGAGCCAAAGGTCACTTCAATACCGAGTGTATTCGCTGCTGCAAGGGTTAAGACATTAATAGTAATAGCGGCACCTGCCATATTAATAGTGGCGCCTAATGGCAGGGTGACTGAATAAGTATTTTCATGTAAGCCTAATTTGCTGGCAAGGTTCATATTGATAGGAATATTGGCAGCAGAGCTACGGGTAAAAAACGCAGTAATACCAGATTCACGTAAGCAGGTGAATACCAGTGGATAAGGGTTTTTACCCGTTTTTAAGTATACGAGGAGAGGGTTAGTCACCAAAGCAATAAACAACATACAGCCTATCAGTACTAGCAAAATTCGTGCATAGCCCAATAACGCAGCAAAGCCAGTATCAGCGACGGTATTGGCGACTAATCCCAAAATACCAAAAGGTGCTAGCGCGATGACCCATTTGACTACTTTTGAGATGGCATCTGCAATGTCATTGACAGTGCTGCGAGTCGTCTCGCCAGCTTGTCGTAGCGCAATGCCAATAATAACGGCCCAAGCTAATATACCGATATAATTAGCATTGGCTAGTGCAGCAACTGGATTGGCGACGAGACTGAGTAATAAATTATTCAATACTTCTTTTAAGTTTGCTGGCGGTACTTGCTCGATTGTCGCATTCACTAACGTCAATTCGGTTGGGAACAAAAAGCTGGCACCAACAGCGACCAAAGCGGCTATAAAAGTGCCTATCAGATATAAAAACAGCACCGGTTTTACATAGACCTTATTCCCGCTACGATGTTGACAGATAGCTGCCATCACTAAGAAAAACACCAATATAGGGGCAACGGCTTTTAGGGCACCTACAAACAGGGTCCCCAAAATCCCTAAGGCAATACCCACACTTGGCGCCAGCCATCCTATCAAAGTACCTAGTACTAAACCGATAACAATCAGCGTTACCAATCCGATTCGTTGGTACATCGCTATTAATGAATGCATTTTTACCCCTTTAGTCCATTTGGAAATAAATATTAGCTTAACAATCGTTAGCTTAACAACCGAAGGATGTTAGCATTTTTTGTGATAAGCGCCTACTGACAGATTTTATAAAGCAGTAGGCAATAACGTACTTATAAGCCTCTAAGAATTTTAAAAGTCGACATTTAAGCACAAAAAAACGCCATGACTGGCGTTTGATTTTGTAATAGAAGATTAGACTTTGAAATGGGTAAGCTCATAGCCGAGTTGCTGGTAATGCTTATATTTAGCGCGTCCTGCCTCAGTGCTGACTGTATCAGGTTTGATAAGCTCTAAAATACGAGTTGGCAATGTATTGCTGGTAGCATTTATATAGTCATTAACAGGACGTATCGTAGTATTGAGTACGATCCCTTTAAAGTCGGCTGGCATATAGCTGGCAAGCAACACTGGTGCTAATAATTGATTATTAATATCAGTATGAACACCGTCAATATCGGCGCCTTCAGGATTAGAATCTAAAAGGCGTTGATGCGGTATAAAGCTCGTATCGTCTTGTGCCCAAAGGGCTTCATCAAGCGTCGACAGCAATGCATCGTCTTTTTCGATAAGAATCAATAACGACTGGCTGCTCTTGTTGAGCGCCGTCTGGGTCAGCTGACAAATAAAGCCCAAGAAATCTTGGGCCTTATTCTCAGTTAATACATAAAAGCTAACTTTCATAGAGTGGTTTTCATTGAGTGATGATTCATCAATAGATTATGCCATATTTGCGCTATTTTTTAGGTATTGCATGAATAATGGCACAGGACGACCAGTCGCGGCTTTGTCTTGACCTGAAATCCATGCCGTACCAGCGATGTCTAAATGCGCCCATGCTTGACCTTCTTCGATGAAGCGCGATAAGAAACAGGCAGCAGTCACAGCGCCAGCACCTTTACCACCGATATTTTGAATATCAGCGATAGGCGAGTCAATCTGCGCTTGATATTCGTCATCCATCGGCATATGCCAGATAAGGTCGCCTGATAGGTTACTGGCGTTTTCTAAGTCAAACAACACATCTTCGTCATTACTAAAGACTGCCGAGCGTACATGACCCAACGCGACCACACAAGCACCAGTCAAGGTTGCGACATCAATGATGGCTTTCGGCTGATAATACTTTTGTACGTAGCATAAAGTATCGCACAATACTAAACGACCTTCAGCATCGGTATTTAGGATTTCAACGGACTTACCGTTCATTGCTATGATGATATCGCCAGGGCGCGTTGCCTCTCCTGATGGCATATTTTCAGCACAAGCTAGTGCACCGACGACATTAATCGGTAGACGCGCTTCACATAATGCTTTTAGGGTACCGAGTACCGCAGCAGAGCCACCCATATCAAATTTCATCTCATCCATCGCCGCACCCGGTTTGATTGAGATACCACCTGAATCAAAGGTAACACCCTTACCAACAAGCACGATAGGCGCATCATCGTGTGCACTTTGGGTATTGTCTTCGCTATTTTGGTCAGATTTTTTAGCGGCTTTTTTGCTAGCAGCTTTGGTTGGTAGTTTATCAGCCAAGGCTTTGAGACCGCCAGCGACTTTTGCGCTGTTGGTAGTGGCTTTACTAGTATCACCATCAGTATTGACGCTAAAATTAGACTTGCCGCGATACTCCATTAACACCAGTTTGCCTTCTTTGGTAGAACCTTGCGCGACCGATAAGAAGCAGTTCATACCCAGTGCTGACATCTCGTCTTCGCCAAGTACCGTGACTTTTAATAGGTCAGGATAAGTGGCTGCCAATTCTTGTGCTTGCTCAGCCATATATGCTGGGAAACAGATGTTACCCGGCTCATTAGCGACATCACGGGTCAAGCTTTGACCAGTAAAGACCGCTTGTGCAAAGTTTAATGAGTCTTCTAAAGACGACTCTGCCAGTAAGTAGATGTTAGTTAAAACAGGTGTTTGCTGCTCAGATTTGTACTTGTCAAAACGATAGCTTGCTGCCAGTAGGCTCAGCGCAAATTGACTAAACTGGTTTTCTTCTAAGCTATCACCTAACGCCACAGTGATAGAGTCAACACGCTTTTGCGTGCTCTTATAAATGGTATTGGCAATTTTTTCTAGAACGCTATGACGCAATTTATCAACATTACCCACACCGACCAATAATAGCTGTACTGGATTTTCTTTGGTGGTTTTCTTATCACCCGCTAGCGCGTAGTCAGCAACCGTTTCACAGGCTTTACCATTGAAATGTGATACTTCAATCAATTGCTCAATACGGGTTTGATAATCGCTCAATACTGACTCAGCTAAGATGTTTTTTTGATCATCAATTAAGACGACAAGGCAGGCCGCGTCTTTACTTTTCGCTTCTTTTTTGAGGATTTTTTGCGTATGGGTTTTTGGCAGTGTTTGGGTTAATTTAATATTCATATATTTATCCTTATTGGGGTTATGACATTATAGTTATGACGTTAAAGCTATGAAAATGGCAGATTTTTTTAATTGCTGATACCTGTTAAATTATCAGATTGTTTGGCCAGTCAAGCAATCGCAATAGTGTAGCATATTGCGAGGTGAGTGCGCAGTGAGCAAGGTTTAGGTCATGGGTTCGAACTGCTTATTAGCTATTAACTAACTCATCGGTTGCTACTAAAGCGGCAAATCTATCTTGCAGTGCTGCCATGGCGGTAGCATGTATGGTATCAGCGCTGATTTTCTCTTTTTTATAGTCAGGCAGGTCACGAGTGGCACAAGCATCATGGCAAACAAAACTATCAAAGCCTAAATCAAAAGCTGCTCTCACGCTTGAGCTAACACACATATGACTCATAAAGCCTGCAAAAATAATTTGCTGTTTTTGTGCAGCTGAAATAAGCGCTCGAAGTTGGGTATCATGGAACGCATTGGGATTTTTTTTGACGATGACGGTTTCGCTATCCTTTGGTTGTAATTCAGCGATAATCTCGACGTTAGATGATAAAGGGTCAAAAACGTTGCCATTATCTGCACCGTGATGGGCGATATGAAAGATAGGGACGTTCTGTTTACGAGCTTTATCTAGCAATAGTCGCGCATTTGCAATGGCGTTCGTACCAGCTTGCCCCAATGGCATCGCACCATCGACATATTCGTTTTGATAGTCAATAAAAACCACGGCGCAATTTGACCAATCGAGCGTATCAAATTGACCACCAGCGATTTCAAGTAAAGTAGAAGGGGTAGAATCGAGTTTATTTGTCATTAATATTCTCCATTGGGCGAGATAATTCGGAATTTTTAGTTTTCTCAGTTTAACAAGTAATCCTAATGGTGCGAGGGCAGTGATACGAATGACACACAAAGGTTTCCAAATGACATCAAGTAAAAGTGTTATGCAAAGACTTAATGAAAAGGCTTCTCAGATAAGACAAACTAATGAGTTAAATGCTCGTTATTCTTTTCATATCTTATCTATTATTAGTGAGCCATACAGCGTTATAGCAAGATGGACGCAATGTTTGCAAACACATTTCACAGCCATTTTTGAGCAAAATATGCTAGGATTAGCGGTTATCTTTATCGCTAATTTTTACAGCATGTCGCTAACCCGTCTCGCAGATATTTTCATATCTTTTGCCGTTGCTTTTAGGGCTGTTTAAGTATCTGATTGAGCAGCACGGTCTTATATTTCTATTGTTCAGTTATCGGTATCCGCTATTGTATTTAGAGCGGTCCATAATTGTCAGTGTTTGCCAATAAAGCTGCGATAAATCGTGCGACTATCAACCTTTTTAAAAGAGTGCCCATTGTGATATTACGCCGCTATATGACTCAACAAGTTGCCTCAACGACCGCATTGGTTTTGGGGTTTTTAGTGGTGATGATGCTGGGCGGTCGTTTGATCCGTTACTTTGGGATTGCCGCAGAAGGCAACTTGGACATCAGCTTGTTATTTACCATCATTGGTTATAATTTGCCCTACTTCTTAGAGCTTATCCTGCCATTAGCATTTTTTATCGCTCTAATGCTGGTATTCGGGCGGCTGTATGTCGATCAAGAAATGGCAGTGATTAATGCCAGTGGGGTGTCGCGTGGTAAACTTGCCCGTTTGATGACGCCTTTAATATTGGCATTGTTCGTTGGGGAAGCGGCTTTATCTATCGTTGGTAAACCGTGGGGCGTACGCTCATCGGAAAGTGTTTGGCAACAGCAGGCATTGACCAGTGCTTTTGATTTAATTCGTCCCAATGAATTTATTAGTAGTGGCAATTATCATTTGTATGTGGGCAGCTTGAGTGATGATAAAAAGCAATTGCAAGATGTGATATTAATTCAATCTGAGCCTGACAAAAAGGGCAGTGCCGCTAAAAATAACACTGCTAAAGAGGCTGCTGTCGATGTTAAAAATACCATCGATCCCGAAACAGCTGAGCAATTAAATATTTCAGACATGCCAAATATGCCAACTGCGATTACTAATAATACCAACATCAGCAAAGATACTATCACGTTGGCTAAGCGTGCCGAGCAAGTAGACACGGGTAATAGCGGTGTGACCCAATTGGACTTGTTCCAAGGGCGTCGTTATGAAGTCGGTGCTGGCAGTCTGAAATATAATCAAGTGGGCTTTGATCGTTACCGCATTACTTTGACAGAATCCTCAAAAGAAGTCATCACCGAAGATAATATCGAAACGCAAGCGATCGGACCGTTATGGCAAGCCGCGACGGGTGGTACGGCAAGTAGTGGCAACTCGCTGCGTGTGGCACAAAGTGAGCTTGGCTATCGTTTGGCATTGCCGTGGTTGATGATCATTGCACCAATGCTCGCTGTACCACTGGCGCAAGTACGTCCGCGTCAAGGTCGCTGGTTACGCCTATTCCCTTCTATTTTATTGTTTGTCAGCTGTGCGCTGGGTATTATTTCACTCAAAAACGCTGTTAGCAAAGGCAGCGTGAGCGTTTGGGCATATGCGTGGCTCATTTTGGGATTTATGGCATTGGCGCTTTATATGAATTGGGGTAGCCGTGTGCAGCATCGATTACGTTTTCGCAAACCGAAGAACACGCCTTTAACGGTTGCCGATCATCAGAGCAGTGGCTCACAAGGAGGGCAGTCCTAATGAGTGTCTTATCTTCTAAACCATCCAATCCTGACTCGCAAAACGCTCATGATAAGTACGCTCGCAAACCTGCCAAACTAAAAGTGCTGAGCCGTTACGTCAAGCTGAACGCTTTGCTCGCAATCGTCGGAGCTGTCATAGGCTTGTGGGCATTACAGCTGGTATTCTCTTATTTGTCTGAGCTGGATTCGTTAGATGATAGCTATACGATGGGCGAGGCGATTAAGTATATTTTTTATCGCTCGCCTTATTTTTTAGAGCAATTTATTCCCACTGGCGCATTGCTAGGTGCAGTGGTCGGCTTGGGCTTGCTTGCCAATAAAAGCGAGCTGGTCGTGATGCGTGCCGCTGGCGTCAGCGTTTATCGTATCGTCGGTTGGGTATTGCAGCCTGCTTTGATTTTTGTGTTGCTCGCATTGATTATCAATCAGTTTGTGCTGCCGCACTCTAATCAATTGGCAAAAGAAATCAACGATGAAGACAGCAGTTCATTGGTCACCTCGGTACGCGGTTATTGGACGTTGCAGCCACGCTTTGAGAGTACAAAAGACGGCAGTGCCAAGCCAGATGGTAGCGATATTTTGTATATCGATTATGCTGATGTGCAAGGCAATATCGGTGAAGTTAAACGCTGGCATTTAGACAATAATGGCAATCTGCAAACGGCCATTCACGCTGAGGGTGGTAAATATATTGGTCGTGAACCTGTTAATCCTGCCAGCAGCAAACCGAGCGAGCAATATCGCTATGAGTGGCAGCTGAACAACATGACCAAGCTGATGATTAATCAGGGCTTTGAGAGTAGCCAAGCCATCTCACCGTCAGATACTTTAAGCCTGCCCTTTGCCCCAGAATCGGTATATCTGCTTACCCGTAAGGCAGAGGATTTGTCATTGACTCAGCTGTATGAGCATCGTCAATTTATGCGCCAACAAGGCACGCGCTCGTTAAGTCATGAGCTGGCTTTTTGGCAAAAGCTACTGTCACCATTATCGATTTTATCGCTGGTGATTGTTGCCTGCTCATTCGTCTTTGGCTCACTGCGGACGCATAGCTTAGGCTTGCGTATCGTCGTGGCATTATTGTTTGGCTTGCTATTTAGTTACGTGCAAGACTTAGTTGGCTTTGTCTCATTGGCGACTGGATTTTCGCCGTTATTAATGGTGATATTACCAATTATCGCCAGTGCAATTTTGGGTGGCTATTTGCTCAAACGGCAGATGTAATTTTAGAAATTTAGCCATAAAAAAAGCCCGCTAGATCATGACGATTTAGCGGGCTTTTTGTTTACGCAGCTTTTAATACATAAGCTTTTAAAGCTTAGTCTTTGGTCGCCATGGTAATCGTATAGGTTTTGCCTTGTTTGATCTTTTCGCTGTTGCCAAACACTTCGGTAAACGAGCGTTTCACAAATTGGCGCAGACCGTTGATGGTGACGACATAAAAACGTCCACCTTTACGCATGCGCGCATAGGCATCGAGGAAATATAAATAGTGCTGCTCTTTACCTACTTTGGCTGGTAAGTTTGACATCACAAGGCTAAAGTCTTTGTCTTTTGCCACGTGATTGAAGCCATTTGATAAATGCACATCAACGTTTTTTAGACCGTTTTTCTCACAATTTAGGCGTGCATATTCTACCGCCATAAAATCTTTATCAATCAACGTATGCAGACCGTTTGGACACTCACGCGCTGCCGTCATACCGAGTACGCCGTAACCACAGCCCAAATCGATCGAGTCATCGTCCGCTTCAAAATCAATGTAATCAAGCAGCATCAAGCTACCGTCATCGAGCTTTTGCGGTGAAAAAATGCCCCACGTGGTCGAAAAATCAAATGGCTTACCCAGTACGTCTTGGCGAAAATTAATGTCTTCGCGCCAATGTTGGGCGTTTTTTAATAGGTCAGCAGGTGGTCTATGGCTCATGAGATTCTCGGATAATAGATAAGTAAAAGGTGGTACGCGATGGAATAAAACAGCGTACACATTATGATGGGTATTGTAACGAGAATTAAAAGAGATTGCAGCTAGGGATTACTGACGTTTTATAACGCTAATCACGTTTCTTACTTGTATCTACCTTGATGCTAGCAAGATGACTATTAATAGTGCTAGTTATACTTTAATCGAAAAAAAATTAGTGTGTGTAATAAGCCATATAGTAGTTTTGGTTTATGAGCGTGGATTTTGCTACTGATGCTTATATTCTTACTACTATGGAGTAATTAATCACCTTTAATTACTTTGTATTCGGCATCATAGTGAGCGTATAGAAAAGGTTTACCGCCTTCTTTTTCTGTTACTTTTGCCTGTAATAAGAACTTAGTACCTACAGGGTAAGACTTTCTCATTTTTGACGAACACTCGACGTTCATATTCGTATCAAGTCCCTGTCCTTCGATTGGGCGAGCTCTAATTCTTTTAGACGAACCACTTTTGATATTTTCGTAAGTCTCGATAATTACTTCTCGATAGTGAGTCATTTTATAATCTCAACCTCTCTTTTAGCTTCACATGTTTTTTAAGGAGTCTAAGCTCTTTCTTATATTAGTGTCATTTGGATCTATAGTCAGAGCATCTTCATAACATTTTCTCGCAGACGAAAACTCTCCTATGTCCGCCATTAAAGCCCCTAAATCGATATAGGCGTCCACAAAATCAGGCTCTATATCAATTGATTCTTGATAGTATTCAAAAGCTTGAACCAAATCACCTTGAGCGAAGAAATTCGAAGCCTACAGATAACAATCTCTGGCTATGCGATAGCTACTGTCTATTGCATTCGCCTGACCGTAGAGTGCAAAAGCGTCTTGATAGTTCTTCTTATAAAACTCAGCATTTCCTTGGCATTCTAAAATAGCGATAGCTGGCAAATTTGAATTTTTCAACATATTGTAAGCAGTTTCAAAATCCAAGTTTTTAAAGTGTTCAGTAATCTTTCTGACAAAACTTTGATTGTTATTATTGGTCATAAATTTTATCTCTTAGTCTCAATTCTAACCTCGCGGATGATGCTCCGCATGCAATTTCTGCAATCTCGCCGTCGCCACATGGGTATAGATTTGCGTCGTTGATAAATCACTGTGCCCTAGTAATAACTGCACGCTACGCAAGTCCGCGCCATGATTCAGTAGATGCGTGGCAAAAGCGTGACGCAGGGTATGCGGTGATAGCTCTTTATCGATAATAGCGACTTTGGCATATTTCTTAAGCAAATACCAAAAGTTCTGACGCGTCATATAGCCACCTTGCGCCGTCAAAAAAACCGCTTGGCAATTTCCTGATTTAAAATGTGCAATTAAATCACCACGAGCATGCGTTAGATAATCTTCTAGTGCATCGCTTGCATATTCACCCAATGGCACCAGTCGCGTTTTATTCCCTTTGCCCGTGATTTGTAACCAGCCAGCGTTTAGATTCACTTGCTCTAATGACAGATTAATCAACTCGCTCACCCGCAGACCGCAGGCATATAACACCTCTAACATGGCTTTATCACGCAGTCCTAGCGCGGTGCTGGTATCAGGCGCGGCAAGGAGGTTATCGACATCTGCTTCTGCTAAGTCTTTGGGCAATGGACGACCAAGCTTTGGGCTTTTGATACGCTCGCAAGGATTGTCTTCACGCAGATTACTGGCAATCATCCACAGATAAAACTGACGCAAGCTTGAGAGCATGCGTGCTTGGGTACGTGGGGTTTTGCCTTCTTGAGTAAGCGTTGATAAGCAGTGCAGCACGTCATCAGGCAGCCATTTGGTTAGGGCAATAGGATTAGTCAGCTCGCAAGAGCGCAGGTCGCGGACATAAGCATTACGAGTACGCGTCGCTAGACCACGTGCCAGCATGGCTTGACGAAACTCAGTGATATAACTGGGTTCGTCATCTACTGCCAGCGCTTTAGGTTGGCGCTGTTGCACGGCACGATCACGGCTCATAACTTGGTACCCGATGGGTGAATGTTAGATAAGCGTTAGACACCATAATGAAGTGACTTCAGCACTGCGAGCGACATGTAGAGGGTCTGTACCATCTTGGCTGCGACCATGTTTAGGTTGGGTATCCAGACGATATTTTACCGCCAATCCAGCATCAGCAAACAAGCCTAATAACTCATCACGGGTGCGCAGTTGCAGGTGCTCAGCTAAGTCTGACATTATTAACCAAAGCTCTCCTTGCTCAGCTAAGTGCTGTTTGGCACCTTGCAAAACCCCACGCAGCATCGCACTTTTGGCATCATAGACGGCGTACTCAAGAGACGAGCTTGGCTTAGCAGGTAACCAAGGCGGATTACAGACAATCAGATTGGCGAGTGGTGCATCAGTCGGATACAAATCGGCTTGCTGCAGTTGTACGGCAGGTAACTCTAAGCGTGTAAAGTTCTCGTTGGCACAAGCCAAAGCACGTGGATTCAAATCCGTTGCTATCACTTGCGGAACACCGCGCTGCGCTAAGATAATAGCCAGCAATCCTGTGCCGGTACCGATGTCATAGGCGACATCATAGGTCGCTGGTAGCGGTGCATCGAGCAATAGCTGCACATACTCATGACGGGTTGGTGCAAAGACGCCATAATGCGGGAAAATGGATAGCCCTAAGCTGTCTATTGGGACGCCTTTTTCGCGCCATCCTGCTGCGCCAAGTGCGCCTTGCAAGTCACGAAACGACAGCACGCAAGACTCATCCATCGCCTTATCTAACGGGCCAAAAGCGGCTATGCAGGCTGCACTGACATCGGGCGCACGGCGTAGTTGGCTGACATAACTGGCATCAAGCTCTAATAGCAAACGGCTCAATATGCGCGAACGCTGCGCTTGTAGTTGGCGCTGCTGATGAAAGAGGTTGGGAATTTCTTTAGAGTTGCTTGAACCAGATTCTGTTGTAAATTTAGCCGCTTTTTTTGCTTTACGCAGCTCGGAGCGTTCATTGGTACGATCTATGCGACGACCAAGCGCTTGTAGCAACTGGCGTGCATTATGAAAATCACCGCGCCACAATAGTGAGCTGCCTTCGCACGCCAAGCGATAAGCGTCATCAGCGGTCGTTGTATCATCGACCAATACAATGCGCGCAGGTGGCATATGATTGCTTTCAGACAACCAAAGAGCATTATGTAGCGTTTCGTTTTCTTGCCATTGTACATACTGCTTTTCTGTTTGTAACACGTAATAGTCTACCTTTTGTGAAAGATACTTCGCTTAAAATGCAAAGATACCTTTATATTGTTTATTGCGCTGTCAATGTTGTGCTGTGATCAATGCTTTGCTGCGGTAACTTGAGTGCATTTAAGCGCTTTTTTTCTTAACCAGATAACGATAAAGAGTGGCGCTGATTGGTGCATCCTCATCGCCAGCGACCATTATTTCATCGGGATCGACGTTTAGGTTTACATTTTCAGCAAGCGTTTCTTGCTGCACAAGCTCATGTCCCAAATGACGACAAAAATTAGGAATGTCACGAGTGGTGGCTGGGTCGGTGGCGAGTATTTCAATCACCTCGCCAGCATCAGCGTTACGGATGGTTCGATGCAGCATCATGACTGGCTCAGGGCAAATCAGCCCTTGAGTGTCTAAATGATGATTGATCGTCGTTTGTATGGTAGAAGTGCTCATAATAGTCATTTAAATCGATAGTATAAGGTAAAAGTTTTTTGCGTCATTTATAAGTATGCTTTACGCTTCTTCAGCGGTTTCAGTGTCTTTTTCTGCTTCTAGAAAATTAAAAAAGCGCTTAAAGCTCACTTTAAATAAAAACGCCACACCTAGCCAACAAGATAAGCCTAACCAGGCGGTATCAGCGAATAATAAGCCACCAATCAATATGATGGTCGATACGCCAATGCTCATGGCAATCATCGACGCTTGGTTTAATCGATAACGATAAATCACCAGCGCATCATAAATAGTAATAGGAATCGTAAGCGCAACCAAGGCATAAGGTAAGTTATAGAAAAGTTGATAAAGCAGTTGATTGTCATGAAAGGCTTTGATACTGGCAATGGTGCCAAAGACCATAAAGGCGAGAATAGCGGCATAAATGAGATAAATCGCTATTTGATTCGCTCGCTGTGCGCCTTTGATACGGGCGATGGCAAGCGGCGCAAAACCATGTTGCGATTTGTTTTGCAGGGAGTGGTCTGAGACAGTGGTCATAATAATCAGGTATTTATCCGTGTAGAGTGACGATATGTCAGAATTGGCAGTGTTTTAATTAAGAGTGCTTTAACAGCAGGTTTATCGCTGATTTAATCGGCTTTGATAGCGTCGATGGCGATACTGCTACTGGGATCAGCGAAATAAGTCGACATCAGAATGCAGGCAGAGATGTCGTCAATTGGGTCGCGTTCATGCTTAATCCAACCATTATCCCACGCGATCTCACGCGCTGCCACTGAGGTTAGACGCTCATCACAAAGGCTCACAACCACTGGTAGATGCTGTTCCATGACTCGATGCGCTAGACGACGAGCGAATTTATGCGCACGCTTAGACAGCATTGAGCTGCTGCCATCCATATTAAGTGGCAACCCAACCACCACTTTTGCCACGCCCCAGACTTTGATAATACCGAGCAGATTGTCCCAATCAGGCTGACCATTATTCATCGCTAAAATATCAAAGGCACGCGCAGTCTCGGTAATGGTATTACCCAGCGCCATGCCCATCTTTTTTACCCCGTAATCGAGCGCCAAAATAAGATGAGGCTTAATAGCGGGTTCCGCCACAGTAGTGTCAGCAGTTTCGATTTTAATGCTCGTATCAGACTCTACCATCATTATGCATACTTCCTATTTCTATTGGGCGTGATTCATTTAGCTTAACGGCTTTAATTTAAATGGATAATTTAACAATCATAACCAATTATTAAGCATGACCAATATCACTACTAAGGTAATCAAAGTTCACCCCAATCTTATCCGCGGCAATTTGCCAGCGTTCTTCGAATGGTGTATCAAACAATAAATTTAGATCAGCAGGACAGACCAGCCAATCGCCATTATTTAGCTCTTGATCGAGCTGTTTTTTACCCCAGCTGGCATGACCCAAGCACAGCTGATAGTGACCAACGCCTTGACCTGCGGCGATACGCTTAAGGATATCTTGACTGGTGGTAATACAGACGTTTTCTGAGATTGCAAAAGACGATGCCCATTCTGGTTGACCCGTATGCAGCACAAAGCCAACCTCTGGATACATCGGGCCACCCTCTAATGCTACATCTTCCATCACTTGCGCATCCGTCACTTCAATGTCTAAATCTTCTAGCAGTTTGCCCACGCGTGCCTGCTCTAATGGACGATTGACCATCAGACCAAGTGCGCCGTGTTTATCATGACGACAGATATAAATCAGCGCCTGCTCAAACCGTGGGTCTGACAGTTCTGGTGCCGCGATTAAGAAATGATGGGTCAAATTGGCTTTAGACATAGAGACAAACGCACCCTAATATTGAAGGTAAAATAACAGAAATGACACACCACTATATGGCGATACTGAGGTAAAAATCAACCAAAGCAAATATTTAGCAGTGATGAGACACAGCGCTGCACAACTGGTTGATGAATGACCAAGCCTTTATTTCACATCGGTTAATAAACTACGCGCATGGTCGCGAGTGACGTCAGTGATGATCACACCGCCAGACATGCGTGCCAGCTCGTCGACTTGCGCGCTATCAGTCAGTATTAATAGCGCGCTTTCGGTCTGCTCGTCATGATGCTTTTGTACCAAAATATGCTGATGCGCTTGCGCTGCGACTTGTGCTTGGTGAGTAATGGCAAGCAGTTGCTGCGTCTGCCCAAGCGCGCGTAGTAGCTCACCGACCACTTGCGCCGTGCCGCCACTGATACCGACATCGACTTCATCAAATACTAGCATCGGCTTGGCGGCATTATTATCGGCATTGGTCGCTTGCAGTACTTGCATCACCAGTGCCATTCGTGACAGCTCACCGCCTGAGGCAATCTTATGTAGCGGCTGCATCGGCATACCGACATTGGCGCTAAATAATAAATCAATATCATAGCAACCTTGTGCATTATAGTGGCTCGGCTCGATCTTCTTGGTAAAGACAAACTCGCAGCGGGCATTGGGTAGCGCAAGCGGTTGTAATTGCTTAATCAGTTGTTTACTGACAATTGGTGCAGCTTTAGTGCGTTCTTTGTTTAACTGAGTGGCTAATGTTAGATATTCTTGCCAAGCCTGTTCAATTTGAGCAGCCATCGCATCGCTACTGGGCTCGTTCTCTAATTGTTCTAATTGTATCTCCCAGCCTTTTGCTTCCTCAATTAAATCACTGGCTGGCAAGCTGTGCTTTCGTGATAAACGATGTCCTAAGCTGATAAGACTGTCTAATGTCTGCAAACGCTCAGGATCAGGCAACTGTTGCTCAGCATAATCTGACAGTAAGCCTGTTACCTCAGTAATTTGTTGTTGTGCTAAATGTAGTTGCTCGGAGGCTTGCTCAAAGGTTTGACTGACACTCATTTGGTTATCACAAAGCTTAATCGCTTGTCCAAGCAAGGTCATAACATCTGGCTCATCCGTGTCATTGTCGAGCAGATGTAAGCCATGGCTGGCCTCTTGCATCAGTGCTTCTATATTAGACAGCTCTTCGTGCTCTGCTTCAACTTCTGCATAATCAACCGCCAATAATGGCGCAATATCAGCAAGTTGGCTTTGCAATAGTTGAATACGGTCTTGGCGCTGAGCCTCACGGCTCGCAATATCGTCAGCACGGCGTTTGAGCTGCTGGTAAGCTTGATAGCTACTGGCAGTTTGTATAGCTAATGGCGTGATTTGTGCCATCTCGTCGAGCCATTGCACCACAAACTGCGGCTTGAGGAGCGCTTGCTGAGCGTGCTGACTATGGATATTGACCAGCAATGCACCTAAGCTTTTGAGCTCCGCCAAGCTGACAGGCGTGCCATTTAACCAAGCTTTTGAGCGTCCGGTATTGCTGAGCTGACGACGAATTAGGACTTCAGGTTCTTCTAATGGTCGATCATTTTTAGCGAACCACTCAGCGATGACATTGTTATGCTCCACATCAAACTGCGCATAAATATCGGCTTGCGCCGCCCCGTGTCTGACCATTGCACTGTCTGCGCGCTCACCAACACATAAAGACAGTGCATCGAGTAATAGCGATTTGCCAGCACCGGTCTCACCCGTGATGACATTGAAGCCTTCAGCCACACTCAGCTCATGCTGAGCGATCAACGCAAACTGATGTAAAGTTAATGATACTAGCATCAACGCCTCTCATGACAGACAATAGACTTCATATACATCTCAAGAAGCCATATATAAAATAGGGTAGATAAGGGAGTGAAATTATTCATTTAACCGTGTTAATGAGATAAATGTTATAGGCAAATAGTATGATGTTAAACGCGCTTAAATACAAACTTTCAGGCACTGTATAATAGAATTTATTCTTGGAAGATTACCATAAAGCTATCAAAAACTGGCAATGAGTCGTCATCATAATATTCACAATATCAATCATTAAGATGACTAAGCCTGTCAAAATGATGGCGTTAGACTAAGAATGGTTGCGGATCAAATGTATAAAAAAAGCCCCATTATAGTGATAAGGTGCTGACTCAAAAAAAGATGAGTAAGTAAGTTTAAGATTCGCATCAAACAGCATTTTCCTAGTCGCTTTAACAAACTTTATAGATATAATGTGGTAGCATAATCTCACATAATGATAAACTCTTCTGATTAGATTAGTACGGTGTAATACACGATAACGAGTCATAATTTTGTAAAATGATAGGCGTATAGTTGGAAGAGTATGCCACTCGGTCATTATTCTAAAGTATTTTCATAGAACCTGTGGCTAGCTTTAGCGCACAGATATCTAGTATAGAAGGATACAGTACGTAGTACAGAGGTGTCGGTTAACGACGCAACTCTGGCGGTACTCTAACCAATTACTTATTTTTTAGTTTCGTAATGATTATTTGATAAGGAAGCCACTATGACAGCGGCGCAATTTACTAATGTAACAGTCAATGCTCAAGCGACGGTATCTTATGATGGTCGTTGTTCAAGCCACACTATTATGTTCGAAGATGGTCGACATAAAACATTGGGCGTTATCTTGCCTTGTGATAATTTGGTTGAGCATTACCATTTTAGCACCAATACCTCCGAGCGTATCGAAATCACGGGCGGTGAGTGTGAGGTCAAAATTAATGGTGATGAAGAATTCAGCTATTACCGCGCTGGTCAATCATTCGTGGTTGAAGGCAATAGTGGTTTTAATCTGCGGACAGAAGAAATTGTTCAATATATCTGCCACTTAGAAGGGTAAGTTTGCTAAAGCTGTTATTAAGTGATTGATGACAGCAAAAAGCCTTTTACTCAAAAAAAGAAAAACCTTATCGGATTGGTAAGGTTTTTCTTTTTCTGCTGATATTATTTATATGCAGATATCCATTTATTGATACAATTACTGTCATCTCTTTTTATCGCCTAGTTTTTATCATATAGCGCGATACCCACTTTATAATCAATAGGCCTATTATGGCAAAACCTACCTATTTTTATGGCATTCATGCGATTGATGCCTTACTCGAATATCGTCCTTTAGATGGGCTAAGCTTGTTTGTGCAGCAAGGTCGTGAGACTGATAGCCATGTACAAGCGATTATGGCGCAAGCACGTGACAATGGTATCAGTATCCAACCCACGCAAAAAGACAAACTCACGCAATTGTGTGGCAGCCCGCAGCACCAAGGTGTGGTGCTGAATGCGCGTCCTTTAGGATTTGCTGATGAAGGCTTGCTTGCTACCCTTGCTGGGCGTGACCAATGCTTATTATTGGTCTTAGATCAAATTACGGATGCACATAACTTTGGTGCTTGCTTGCGTACCGCAGTGGCGATGGGTGTGGATGCCGTGGTTTGTCCGAAACATCATGCGGCAAGTCTGACACCAACAGTGGCTAAAGTATCAGTCGGTGCAGCAGAGATGATGCCGATTATTAGTGTTACCAATCTGGCACGTACGCTCACGCAAATCAAAAATGCTGGGGTATTTGTGTTTGGTACAGCGCTTAATGCGGATGCCAAACCCATTCATGCTGCTGATCTGACTGGCAAAACAGCCATTATCATGGGTTCAGAAGGTGAGGGGATGCGTCGCCTGACTATGGAGAGCTGTGATGAGCTGGTGTATATTCCGATGTCAGGAAATGAGCATGGCAACCTTCAAAGTCTAAATGTGAGTGTTGCCACTGGTATGGCGCTATATGAAGTCAATCGACAGCGTACTTTAGCTGCTGGGCAAGCTTAAGATATTCTTGGTGTAATGGCGCTAATTGCACATACAGAGCCGCAAGATCACTTTCGTTGAGCACCACATCATCTGCATGACGATTACGCTCTTCGCGGCTCAGCTGATTCACCATGATGGCTTTGATTTTTTGTATGCTTTGTTCGTCGCGCTGACTGGCACGCGCAATCTGCGTATCTTCGGTGGCATCCATTACTAAGATACGTTGGCATAAATTGGCAAGCCCTGCTTCTGCTGCTTCAATAAGTAAAGGCGCTGACAATATCACGTAAGGCGAAGTACTGGTTGCCAACTGTGCTTTTGCTGCTTCGCGTATCGCTGGGTGAGTGATTGCTTCTAACTCAATCAATGCCTCAGGATGTGAAAAGACGTGCGTTCTTACTGCCACTCGATCCATTGATCCATCACTATTCAACACCCAATCACCAAATTTTTTCTGGATTTTGTGCAGAGTGTTGCTACCTTTAGCGACGACTTCATGGGCAATCACATCCGCATCGATAATATCAATGCCTTGCTCAGCGAACCAAGCACTCGCAGCGGACTTACCACTACCGATACCACCCGTTAAGCCAACTACTAAAGTTTTGCTTTTCTTTTGCGGGGTCTGGGGCTTATGAGAATAAGGTGAAAATGATTGTTTTGACATAATAATGACTTATCTGCTCGATATAATGACAGTGATGGTTATAAGCTAAGAAAGTATTTTGGTGCCTATTTTAAGATTTGGTGTCTGTTTAAAAAGGAGTGACCGAAATACTTTCTAGGACAATTTAGTAAGTATACATGCCGAGATACCAGTTGACGATATCTGAGCCATATAATAAAGCAACAATACCAGCGATAGCGATATAAGGACCAAAGGCAAACGGCTTGCTTTCACCCTGCTTCTTCATCAAAATAATCCCAACAATTGAGCCTAATAGAGAAGACAATAAAATAATCAATGGCAACATCATGGGCCCAAGCCAAGCACCTAATACTGCCAATAATTTGAAATCTCCCTGCCCCATACCATGCTTTTTAGTGATTAGATAAAATATCTTAACCACTATCCACAATGACAAAAACCCTAGCAATAAGCCCCAAATTGACTGGGTAGGTGAGACAAACCAGCCTTGTGAATTCACTGCTAATCCTAAACCCGCTAATGGAAAGGTCAAGCGATCAGGCAGTAGTTGGGTATCAAAATCAATACCGGTTAATGCAACCAGCGTCCATACCAAAATCAGGGCTGACAAGCCAGCTGCAGTTACGTCAAACTGATAAATCACTAACATTGATAGTAGGGCTGTTGCTAGCTCAACCAGTGGATAACGCAGTCCAATCGCTGCTTTACATTCTGAGCAACGGCCACGTAGTATTAACCAGCTAATTAACGGTATGTTTTCGTACCACTTTATTTTGTGGGCGCAATGAGGGCAGCGTGAGGCTGGTCGACTCAAAGTAATCGGCTGGTCAGCCGCTACGATATTTGTTAGGGGCAGAGTGTGTCCGCGAGGCATATCTGCTTGTTCTGACATAAACTGGCTGCACTCTTGTCGCCAGCTATAAACCATCATCAGCGGAATACGGTGAATCACCACATTTAAAAAACTGCCAACGCAAAGACCTAGTAGGCCGAATATGCCTAAAGCGATAGGCATATTGTCTTGTAATAACTCTATAAATTGCATGAACAAGCTGTCCTTTAAATAGCTTTTAGCCTACTACTGAGCCCATTTGGAATATTGGTAAATACATGGCAATCACCAAGCCGCCAACTAATACACCGAGCACCGCCATGATTAAAGGTTCCATTAAGCTGGTCAATCCATCAACGGCGTTGTCTACTTCATTTTCATAATAGACAGCAACTTTATCTAACATCTCTTCCAAACTACCGGATTCTTCACCGATACCGACCATTTGAATGGCTAAACTTGGGAAAAGGTTGGTTGAGCGTATCGAAAACTGTAGCTGTTGACCAGTAGAAACATCATTTTTGATTTGCTGAATAGCGTTATAAAATACGACATTATTTGCCGCACCAGCAGTAGATTCAAGAGCGTCAATAAGCGGCACGCCCGCAGCAAAGGTAGTCGATAGTGTGCGGGAAAAACGGGCAATAACCGCTTGATAAGCGATATTTCCAAATATTGGTGCTTTTAATACTGCACGGTCTAAAAAATCACGGAATTTTTTAGACCGTTTTTTGGCCTCCGAAAAACCAATAATGGCACCACCAATAATAACAACTAGAATGAACCACCATACCTGCATCCACTCAGACATATTAACAACCATTTGGGTAAATGCAGGTAAATCTGCACCAAATGAGCCAAATAATTCTGAAAATACCGGCACGACCTTTATTAGCAAAATCATAGTCACAATAATAGCGACAACGACAACCGCGATAGGGTACTTCATTGCTTTTTTAATTTTGGCTTTAAGTAATTCACTTTTTTCTTTATAGGTAGCAACACGTTCAAGCATGGTTTCCAGTGCACCAGACTGCTCACCAGAATCGACAAGTGAACAAAACAGGTCGTCAAAATAACGGGGATGCTTACGCAATGCTGAAGCAAAAGTCCCACCCGCTTCAATGTCATATTTTATTTGTAATACCAAGTCTTTCATACTTGGATTGTCAAGTGAGTCAGCAACAATCTCAAAGGATTGAGTCAATGGCACACCCGCTTTCATCATAGTCGCTAATTGACGGGCAAAAATGGCAATATCGATAGGTTTGATGGATTTTTTGAAAGTGTAAAGTGGCTTTGGTTTTTTCTTGATACCTTTAACGCTGATACCTTGTTTGCGTAAAGTTGCTTTTGCTAACTCTAAACTACGGCTGGTGGTCTCTCCCTTCACTTTTTGTCCGCGTCGATTCACCCCATCATAGACAAAGTCTAACAGCACGTCGGTCTTCGCTTTTGCCATGTTACTACCCTCAAAATATTGTCTAATATAGATCTTGCAAAGATGTGCAACGATGCCTGACTCATTACATAAAAGAGGCATACTTTATTTTAACGTAAAAAACCAGTATAACTCTGTTTTATATTTAAGTATATCTGGTAGAGATTATTGCTGATTTATAAAAGTCCGTACGATTACCACCCATCATATAAGTCCTCATATAAATAATGGCATTACTCATATAAGGACAGTTTTGAATGTCCAAATACCCTTTTATCAGTGCATTACTAAAAGCTATTTTTTCGACAATTCAAGATTAAAAAGTAGTTGGTTTAGTCACTTCAAACGTTCCTCTTTAGTGATCAGCAGTGTCTGTATTTTTGTGCGTATGCAACATACGCATAGCCAGTATTCTTATTCAGAAGTGACGCGCATCATTTCTTGAATACTGGTTACGCCTTGTAAGACTTTTAAAATCCCAGAGCGACGCAGGTCTCGGAAGCCATTTTTAAGTGCAGCGTCTTTTATATCTATCGCGTTACCGTCTTCCATAATGATGCGTGAGATATCAGGGCTGACTTTCATAACTTCGTAGATACCGACTCGTCCTTTATAACCTTCACGGCATTCATTACAACCTACTGGCTCGTGAATGATATTGTCTGGATTGTCCAAATCAGCGTCTGTAAAGCCGAGCTCAAGCAGACTTTGCTTAGGGATGTTAATAGGTTTTTTGCAGTTTTTACACAAACGTCGTGCTAAGCGCTGGGCGATAACCAAGTTTACTGAAGTCGCGATATTAAAGGAGGCCACACCCATGTTCCGCAGCCGCGTCAGTGTTTCAGGTGCTGAGTTGGTATGTAGGGTTGAGAGCACCATGTGCCCTGTTTGCGCTGCTTTAATTGCAATTTCAGCAGTCTCAAGGTCACGAATCTCACCGACCATGACAATATCAGGATCTTGTCGTAAAAAAGATTTGAGGGCATTTGCGAAAGTTAGACCCACTTTTGGATTGACGTTGACTTGATTGATCCCCTCCAAGTTAATCTCCACTGGATCTTCAGCAGTGGATATGTTGGTCGCGCCAGTATTTAAAATATTAATACCAGTATAAAGCGACACGGTCTTACCAGAACCAGTTGGTCCCGTGATAAGCAACATACCTTGTGGTTTATGCAGTGCCTCTAAAAACATATCTTTCTGATCAGGTTCATAGCCGAGCGCTTCAATACCCAACATCGCTGAAGAAGGATCCAAAATACGAAGTACAAGTTTTTCGCCAAATAGGGTAGGCAGACAGCTTACTCGAAAGTCGATGGCTTTATCTTTAGATATCTTGAGCTTGATACGTCCATCTTGTGGCACACGGCGCTCTGAAATATCCATCTGCGACATGACTTTTAAACGGGCTGCAATTTTCCCAGCCAGTTGTACGGGTGGATTGGCCATTTTTTGCATCACACCATCGACACGAAAGCGAACGCGATAGGTTTTTTCATAGGGTTCAAAGTGCAAGTCAGAGGCACCCATACGAATGGCATCAACCAGCATTTTATTAACAAATTTTACAACGGGTGCTTCCTCGACACCATCACTAAGCTTGGTCTCGCCTTCCTCTTCTTCACCTTCATCAAAGCCAACATTTAAATCGCTATCAGAGAAGCTATCAAAATTTTGCATGGCATCAGCGTAAAGACTCTCAATACGCTTTTTTAACTTGTCTTCTTCGACGACAATAGTTTCAATAGACAGCCGTGAATTAAAAGCAATAGCGTCAATTGCATCCACACGAGTTGGATCACTTAATGCGACGAATAAACGCTGTCCTCGTTTGAATAATGGCAACGCATTAAATTTACGAATGATTTTTTCATCTACTAAGTCTTTTGGAATGACATCAACATGTAAAGCATCAAGATCGAAAAGAGGATCGCCAAACGCTTGTGACAACATCTGCGCAAGATGATAAGCATCTGCTAATTTATTGTCGACTAGGTAGGGCACTAGTCCTACTTGTTGCTGTTGCGATTCGGTCTGCGCGATTTTCATATTCGCTTCGCTGACGATACCTTCGCTGATTAGCTGGTGCGCTAAACCACCATACTTGCTCGTGGTGATAGACATTACGACTTCTCCTTAATATCCAATATGCTATATATTTGTCTGAAATCCATATACTTCTGAGAGCCACTTACTATTATAATTTTTAACAAATACCTGCTATAAGTCATTGTTAGCCTTTAGGCCATCATGAATAACAGTCAATGCAGAGATGCTCTTATGAGATTTAGCAGAGAAACCGTTTTAATAGTGTAGTTCATCAGTAGCTTAGTTGTTAGATTCTTGATAATAGTCTGTTATATATAGACACAATACTATAAAACATTACTTTAGTTTAAAGATTTTATATGGACGATTGAGTGCTTGACCCAAAAAATCATAGCTTGAGACAATGTCTAGGGCGTGTCTTCAATTCAATAGACTATTTTCTAAATAAGCTAAATTTTGCCAAACATCGTCAAATAGCTTATCAATATCTCGATAATATTTGCGCTACTTTCCTTGTTTGACAGTAATTTATCTCATTTTTATCATTATTTTTTAGAGTGAGGACACGCCCTAGTAAATATTTGCATTGACTGTCTGTTTTTCTGCTGGCGGCAGCATACTATAGCACTTGGGAATTATTTGTTATACTGGCGCGCATATTAGCCAAATTGGCAAGAATAGATGAAACAAGGTAGATGAGTATGCAAGCTTGGGTAATTGGTAATTGGAAACAGAATCCAGCAACGAGTCACGACGTCGATTTATTGTTGAATAATTTGTTGACTACAATTGATGCTAAAGAGCAAGCCGCCATAGAACGGTCAAATAGTCGCTGTCAGTTGATGGTGGCACCAAGCTGTATTCATCTGGCAGCTGTCAGTGCGCGTTTAGCTGGTAGTTCGATATTGAGTGCAGCGCAAGACGTCAGTGCGCATAGTGCCAGTGTTGGCGCTTATACGGGTGAATGCTCAGCACAGCAAATAGCAGACGCTGGGGCAACTTGGACAATACTAGGTCATTCTGAGCGTCGCCAGTATCATAGCGAGTCTCACGATACGTTATTTCAGAAAGTGACTCACGCACTTACCCAAGGTTTGGGCGTGGTATTTTGTATTGGTGAAACTCAGGCTCAATATGATGATAAGCAAACCCTTGACGTAATTGACACTCAGTTATCAGTCATAAAAGAAGTGATTACTACCCAACCAGATATCATGTCATCACTATCTGATCGACTGATCATTGCTTATGAGCCAGTGTGGGCGATTGGTACTGGCAAAGTCCCAACCGTGAGCGAAGTCAGTCAAACGCATCAGCATATTAAGCAAACCATCACAGGCTTTGCAGAATCACTAAAGGTAATGAGTGTGCTATATGGTGGTAGTGTCAATGCGGATAATGCCGATAGCTTTGCCGCAGATCCTATGATTGATGGGGCATTGGTTGGCGGCGCATCATTAAAGGTAGAGAGTTTTTTGGCAATTGCCAATGCCTTTAGTCGAGCTAAAGACTAGTTAATAGAGATAAAACGTGCATTTCATGGCGGTCTCGATTATAAAATGTCTTTATCAGTTGGCAAAAGTAGGTTTAACAGTGCCCTTGCAATCGTGTACAATGCGCCTTATTTATATAATCGATTTGGCAGCATTACCCGTCAATTGCTATTCCTATTAACCGTAAGATTTATTTTCCGTTATCAGTCGTCATTACGCGGCAAAAGAGGCCACCATGTTTACGTTTATATTAGCCCTGCATATTATCGTGGCGATTGCCATGATCGGCTTGATTTTGATACAGCATGGTAAAGGGGCAGACGCTGGAGCTTCTTTTGGCGCTGGCTCGTCAGGTACGGTCTTTGGTGCGGCAGGAACAGCGAACTTTTTAACGCGTGCGACAGCAGTATTAACAGTGATATTTTTTATCACCAGTATGACGCTAGCCGTTCACGCGCGCAAACAGGCTGAAGATCAGTTCCGTTTAGATGCACCTGTGTCAGCACCACAAACGCCGCGTCCATTGACACAGAATCCTCAATAACTGTATTTTAAAGACATTTGCCTTTAATAGCTGTCTTTAGTCATTGCCTTTTAATTGAGGCAGCTCTTGCTATTTTGAGGCGTTAGATTTACAATACTTTTCTGTTTTAGCAGTCTGATTCTATCGATGCCTACCTTAAGCATCTATTATGATAGATTAGATAGTAATAGTAGAGCAGTGAAAAATGCGATTGTGGTGGAATGGTAGACACGCCATCTTGAGGGGGTGGTGGCGCAAGCTGTGGGGGTTCAAGTCCCCCCAATCGCACCAAGTTTTTAAAGTTGTAACGTATTAAGTACGGCGTTAGTAATATAGGTAAGAAATTTAGTTTAATTTATTTAAAATAAAGATTGACACTTATATAAACCCCCGCTATAATACGCACCATAGATTGATGCGGGGTGGAGCAGTCTGGTAGCTCGTCGGGCTCATAACCCGAAGGTCGTTGGTTCAAATCCAGCCCCCGCTACCACTTTTTATACTGATGTTTTGTACACTAAATTTGTCAGTAACGATTAGCCCACCATTATGTTTGTGGGTTTTTTTGTATCTGACGGTCAGTGGTATCGCGGTATCTATCCTACTTATGCTAAGCTCTAGTTCTATAGAGTGCGATATTATTCGTTATTCGTTATTCGTTATTGGTTGTCACCTGCCGCTATCGGCGCGCTGCTTCTTAAGCACACTATCCTTTATTCCTCACTCCTTTATCGGTAGTACTGCTTTGTGAATAATAAAAGCATTGTCTGGCTGAGCTTGATGTTTTTTGTGCTCATCCCTATATAAGCGCATATCATATAAAATAATATGTTTGTGATTTAAGATAATATAATGACTGTGTCTCTTACTAATAAATAAATTCCATGAGTGAGCGACAATTACGCAGTTTACTAAGTACGATAGATACGTGAATAGGAAAAGATAAATAGATTATGAAGCTTTCAACCAAAGTTACAGAACTGACCAATATTATTGCTCCTGCCGTCGCGGCTTGCGATGTGGCATTATGGGGTATCGAGTTTGCACCGCAAGGCAATCGCTCTTTATTACGCATCTATATTGAGGCATTGCCAGAAGAGCAGGCTCAAAATAAACAAGTAACCATTGAAAACTGTGCAGCAGTGAACCATCAAGTGAGCGGTATTCTTGAGGTTCATGATCCGATTGCTGGTGAGTTTATCTTAGAAGTCTCTTCACCAGGTTTCGACCGTGCATTCTTTTCCGATGAGCAGATGCATGCCTATGTTGGTCAAACCGTCAGCTTGCGTTTAATACAAGCGATTGGTGAAGGTGATCAAAAACGTCGCAAAGCGACAGGTACTTTAGATAGTATCGATGCAAATGTCTTAAATCTGACATCAAGCGATGGTCAGCAGTTTGAGATTGCGCTGAGTAATATTGATAAAGCCAATTTGATTTATGAAGATGCCTAAGCTTTTGTACAGCTTGGTTTGATTTGAAAACTTGAAGTAACAAATCATCCATCAGCATTTTAATATCCAAACAGCTTATATAGCTTACGGTGAAAATATAATAGCAATACATAAATTATAAAATTTAAGTCAATTAAAAATGATAGGACAGGTATAGCATGAGTCGTGAAATCTTAACGGTAGTAGAAACTGTCAGTAATGAAAAGGGCTTAAATCCTGAAGATATCTTTGAAGCGATAGAAGATGCTTTGGTGGTATCTACCAAGAAAAAAGTATACACCGAACAGCCAGAAGTGGCAGTACGGGTTGCTATCGACCGTACAACCGGCGATTATGATACTTATCGTTACTGGACAGTGGTTGCAGATGAAGACCATGAAATGCCGGCTTGTCAGCTAGCCATCAGCGATCTTGATCCAGAAGAATGGTCAATCGGTGATGTCAAAGAAGAACAGATTGAATCGATTGAGTTTGGTCGTATTGCTGCGACTCAAGCCAAACAAGTCATCATCCAAAAGATTCGTGAAGCTGAGCGTAATTTAGTAGCAGATGCTTTTGAGCCACGTGTTGGCGAGATGATGTATGGCGAAGTCAAGAAGCAGACTCGTGATGGCTATATCATTGATCTAGGTGACAATGCCGAAGGCTATTTGTCACGTGATCAGATGCTGCCGCGTGAGCAATTACGTGCAAAATCACGTATCAATGCCATTTTGTATCATGTAAACCGTGAAAACCGCGGCGCTCAGTTGCTACTGTCTCGTACTCATCCTGAAATGCTTTCAGCATTGATGCAAAAAGAAGTGCCTGAAATTGCCGAACAAATTATTGAAATCCGCAACGTCGCGCGCTTGCCGGGTACTCGTGCTAAAATAGCTGTGAAAACCAACGATCATCGTATCGATCCAGTTGGTGCTTGTATTGGTATGCGTGGTACACGTATCCAAGCCGTACAGCAGGAGCTTGATGGCGAACGCATTGATGTGGTGGTATGGTCAGATGATCCAGCACAGTTCATTATCAGTGCTTTAGAGCCAGCTGACGTCAGTAGCATCATCTTGGATGAAGATACGCAAACGGCTGATATTATCTTTAGCACCAATGATCAGTTGGCGCGTGCGATCGGTTCACAAGGTCAAAACGTACGTTTGGCGTCTGAGCTAACGGGCTATAAGCTTAATATGATGCTAGAAGAAGAATATCAGCAGCGTCAACAAAACGAATCGAAAGCCTTTATCGAATTATTCTATGAACGTTTAGAAGTAGATAAAGACTTAGCGCAAGCACTTGTCGATATTGGTTTTACCAGTATTGAAGAAGTGGCTTACGTACCAGTTGAAACCTTTTATGATATTGAAGGTCTAGACGATGAAGCAATTGAGATGATTCAAGAGCGTGCAAAAGAAGTCGTCATCGCTGATGAGCTGGTCAAACAACAGAACATGAAAGAGCCAAGTCAAGAGCTACAAGAGCTTGAAGGTATGACAGTCAATTGGGCTTATAAAATGGCACAAAAAGACATTATTACCGTTGATGATTTGGCAGAACAAGCAGTCTTCGATCTCGAAGATATCGAAGGTTTAGACTCTGAAACCGCAGGAAAACTCATCATGAAAGCTCGGGAATCTTGGTTCAATGAATAAGCGGTAACTGCATATCGCTGTCTTTTAGTGATATGCTATCGATAATAAAGTGCTGGTATGAACGCAGTACCAATACCAGCCTTACCCCAATCATTTGTAGCCAACAACTGAATTGAACATATAGCAAATAATAGACAGTAGGTGATAATAAATGGCAGATAAGACCGTCAAAGAACTGGCAGATATGGTAGGCAAAACCGCAAGTGCTGTACAACAGCAATTGGTAGATGCTGGACTGCCTGCTCGTGCAGAAGGTGACCTAGTCACTGAGCTTGAGCAAGAGAAGTTGGTGACGTATTTAAAGCAAAGTCATGGTCAGCAAGAAAAGCGTCGTATTAGTCTTAAATCTAAGACAACTAGTACTGCGCGCGTGACCGGCTCTTCAGGTAAATCTAAGAGCGTCAATGTGGAAGTGCGTAAAAAGAAAGTATTTGAAAAGCCTGATCCAGAAAAAATGGCTGAAGAGTTGGCTGCGCGTGAGCAAGCGATGATTGAGTCGCAAGAACGTGCTGCTAAAGATGCTGAAGAGCGTGCTGCTACCAAGAAAAAATCTGAAGAACGTCAAGCTGCAACCTTGGCTGCAATGCGTGCAAGCTTAGGCTCTAGCAAAAAGTCAGATGATAAAAACGACGATATCTCAACCTCAGTGGTTGTGAAAAAAGGTGGCAAAACCACTGTCGAAGTAAAACCTAAAGACCAACCGAAGAAAAAAGTTGCAGCGACGAAACCGAAAGTTGAAACGGCAGTTGAGCGTAAAGCGCGCGAAATGCGTGAGAAAGAAGAAGCTCGTTTACGTGAAATCGAAACAGAAACACGCCGCGCTCAAGCTGAAGAAGCACAGAAACGTACGCTTGAACAAATGCGTAAAATGGCTGGAAAATATACAGATCAGCCTGCTTCTGAAGTTCGTAAAGACGAGCCACTAGCTGAAGGTTTGGTTGGTGATGCCTTAGAAGAATCGTTTGAAAAAGAACGTCGTGAAATCAAGCGTGGCACCAGTAGTACTAGTGCTCGTGGCCGTGGTCGTCGTAAGAATCAAGATGAGCGTGAAATCAAAAACCGTAAAAACGGTTTGCGTTCAACGCAAGCATCACAGCATAAGTTCGAAAAACCTGTTGAAAAAATTGTTTACGATGTTGAGATTAGTGAACAAATTACAGTCGCAGATCTTGCTCAACGTATGGCAGTTAAAGCGCGCGAAGTCACCAAATTGCTTATGAAAATGGGTGAGATGGCTCGTGAGTCAGATACGATTGATCAAGCGACAGCAAGTTTGCTCGTTGAAGAGATGGGTCACAATCCAGTACTAGTTAGTGATACTAAGGTTGAAGACGATCTACAAGACGCCGTTGATGAGCGTAGCAGTAACGTTCAAACTCGTCCGCCAGTAGTCACGATCATGGGTCACGTCGATCACGGTAAGACATCATTACTTGATAAAATTCGTGAAACAAAAGTGGCAACTGGTGAAGCAGGTGGTATTACTCAGCATATCGGTGCTTATCACGTTAAGACCGATCGTGGTGTGATTACCTTCCTTGATACTCCAGGTCACGCGGCCTTTAGTGCTATGCGTTCACGCGGTGCACAGGCGACTGATATTGTTGTGTTAGTTGTTGCCGCTGATGATGGTATGATGCCGCAAACAGCAGAAGCTATTGATCATGCTCGTGCTGCTGGTACGCCAATTATCGTTGCAATCAATAAAATGGATAAGCCAAGCGCTGATCCAGATCGCGTCCTTAATGAATTGACTGCTAAAGAAGTCGTTTCAGAAGAGTGGGGCGGCGATACCCCAATGGCTCGCATCTCAGCCAAAACCGGCGATGGTATTGATGAGCTGTTAGAACTTATTAGCCTACAAGCTGAACTAATGGAGCTAGAAGCACCGTTAGATGGCGCTGCTCAAGGTGTGGTCATTGAATCAAGACTTGAAAAAGGGCGCGGTCCGGTTGTTAGTGTCTTAGTCAAAAAAGGCACATTGAAGCAAGGTGACTTGGTCTTGGCTGGCGAGCATTATGGTAAAGTTCGTGCGATGACTGATGAACATGGTAAGCGTATTCAATCAGCAGGTCCTTCTATCCCTGTAGAAATTTTAGGCCTACCTGAAACGCCAGCAGCTGGCAGCGAGTTCTTAGTCTTAACCGACGAGAAAAAAGCTCGCGAAGTGGCAGAGTTTAGAAGTAACCGTGAGCGTGAGCGTCAACTTGAACGTCAGAATGCCATGCGTTTAGAAAGCATGTTTGATCAGATGGAACAAGGCGATGTGTCATTCTTGAATATCGTATTGAAAACCGATGTTCGTGGTTCGCTTGAAGCACTGCTTTCTGCATTGAATGAGCTATCAACTGATGAAGTTAAAGTCAGAGTAATCAGCTCAGGCGTCGGTCCTATCTCTGAATCTGATGTGACACTTGCAGAATCTAGCGAAGCGGTATTGTTAGGTTTCAATGTTCGTGCTGATGCGACCGCACGTCGCAAAGCGGATGCCGCCAACATGGATATCCGTTATTACAGCGTTATCTATGGTTTGATTGATGATGTGAAAGCAGCTATGAGTGGTATGCTTGCGCCAGAACATCGTGAGAAAATCCTTGGTGTTGCAGACGTTCGTGAAGTATTCCGTTCTAGTAAGTTCGGTGCTGCTGCTGGTTGTATGGTGGTTGAAGGTACAATTTATCGCAACAAACCGATCCGCGTATTGCGTGATGACCAAGTTATCTTTACCGGTCAATTGCAATCATTGCGTCGCTATAAAGAAGACGTTAATGAAGTACGTACTGGCATGGAATGCGGTATGGCTGTTCGTGGCTATGATGTCGAAGCTGGCGATAAGATCGAAGTCTTTGAAATCCAAGAGTTTGCACGTACTATCTAACGTTACAGTTCGATAGCAGGATATCTAATCATGCAATATGCTTAATCAGCTGAGCAGATTAGTATCTTCTTAATATCTAGCTGTACTTAGGCCTAACAGGTACATCCTGCTAGGCCTTTTTTACCAACTATTAGTCCTAAAATTTGTTAATAAGCCAATATATCAATCAGCGAAAATAAGCCATATTAAAGTAAGGTAAAAATATGAACCAACGTCTACAACGCTTAGCCGACCAAATTCAGCGTGAGCTTGCTGTTCTCATCCGTGATGCAGTCAATGACCCTCGTTTAACTGGTTTTGTCACTATTTCTAGTGTCAAAGTTAGTCCTGACTTAGGATATGCTGATGTCTATGTCACCATCATGGAGCCTGAGCTTAACGATTCCATGAATAAGACCAATCATGAAGAGAGTATCAAAGTACTTAATAAAGCGGCGGGCTTTTTGCGCACCGAATTAAGCCACAGCCTAAAAACACGTACCACACCACGCTTGCGTTTTCATTATGACGAAGTGACTGCTCGTGGTAATTACATGATGGATTTAATCAGTAAAGCAGTGATTAAGACTGAAGAAAATGAGTCTGACGAGCAAGAAAACGAAGAGTAGAAGGGTAAAAGTCGTTATGTCTATCGCATCTACGCAAGCGGATAAAAAGTCTAGTAATCACTCTAACAAGATTAAAGTCTCGGGTGTTATTTTAGTTGATAAACCTAAAGGTATGACTTCACAGCAAGTGGTGTCAAAGGTGAAGTATCTTTTTAAGTCGCCAAATCATGACAGTAAAAAAGCGGGGCACACAGGGACACTTGATCCAATGGCAACCGGTCTATTGCCGATTTGTATGGGTGAAGCGACGAAATTTAGTCATTATCAGCTAGATGCAGATAAATCTTATCAAGCAACTATTCTACTTGGTGGTCAAACTGATACGGGTGATGCCGATGGTCAAATCGTTGCACAAGCACCCATTCCAAAATTTGATCATGTCCTTTTAGACAAAGTCGCCCAGCAGTTTTTAGGTGCTCAGCAGCAGATACCACCGATGTATTCTGCACTAAAAAAAGATGGCAAAAAACTCTATGAGTATGCTCGTGCGGGAATCGAGGTAGAACGAGCGCCTAGAGATATTGTAATCAAGGCCATTGATTTAAAAGCGCTTGATCATGAGAAAATTCAATTGACAGTGACCTGTACTAAAGGTACTTATGTGCGTGTACTCGGTGAAGACATCGCCAAAGCGATGGGTACATTAGGGCATTTGACTGCATTACGCCGTACGCAGGTTGGTGATTTTAAAATCAATGATGCGATTACTTTGCCAGACTTAGAAGCATTAGTGTTCGATAACAGGCAAGAGCAATTGATGCCGGTAGATGCTTGCATTAATATTGAAGCTGAGATGGTGTTGACGGTTGAGCAGTGTGAGCGTATACACATGGGTCAACGTTTGAATGTATTTGAGCAGCTGACAGACAGTCTGCGCGACTATATTTCAACTAGTATTAGCCATCAGTCGTCTGTGTCAGAAAACAACGATATTCAACTAGATAGTGATATGGTTAGTAGTGACGATGACCAACAACCCTTGATCCATGAGATTCCAGCTGATATTCGTTTGATAAATCAGCAAGGGCATTTTCTTGGATTGGGTGCCGTAAGTCTCAACGGTAGATTGCAGCCTAAAAAATTAATCCAGCGTTAATGTTACGGTTCTTATATAACCCTCGTTTAAACACGATTTAGCTTACTAATAGTTTACACTAATCACATATCCTCACATTTTATTGCAGGTTTCACCTATGGTGGAACCTGTTTTTTTTGTACTTTAGATCTACCGGATAGGAAGTCTGGATAGAAAAATAAATCGAACTAAGACTCTAACAATAAGAACATAAAAAATAATAAGATAAAAAGTCATATATCAAAAATAAAAACTAGGTTCGAAAGAGAATGTTTAATAGGAACAAGATGGGTCAGAGGAAGACTATACGGCCAATAATAACAACGACTCATAAAAATAAAGTATGAATAATAAAACAACTAAAAGAAAATTACTCATAACGAAAAAAGGAATATCATGAAAACCATCGCTTTTTTACTACACAATAACTTCGAGCAAGCAGAATACGAAGAGGTTAATAATCAACTCAAAGATAAAGGTTACAAGACACTTCTTATAACCACAAATAAAGAAAAAGAAGTGCAAGCCATGCAGCAAGATGTAGACAAAGGCGACACCTTTATTGCTGATATTTTTGCAAAAGACGCAAGCATTTCTGATTATGATGCGTTGGTGCTACCAGGTGGTACTGTCAATGCGGATACGATTCGTGGCAATGAAGAGGCTCATAGTATTATCAATGCTATCAATGATGCAGGCAAGCCATTAGCTGTCATTTGCCATGCTCCTTGGGCACTTATCAATACAGGTATTGCCAAAGGTAAAACGCTCACTGCTTATCATACGCTGCAGATAGATTTAGAAAACGCTGGTGCAAAATTTGTAGATCAAACAGTACAGGTAGATGGTAATTTGATTACCTCACGTAATCCAGATGATATCAGCAATTTCGTTGATGCTATTGATAAGGCATTATCTTAATTTTTCTACCCATTTACTGAATAATCAATTATTTATATTTCTTAAACATTCACAACTTATATTTCTTAAACATCCACAACCGTAACTGAGGAAAACATTATGTCAAACTCTAACCCAAACGATACCAAGCTTGAGCAACAACGTTCTGAGTCAGCAACTGCAGCACTTAAAAGCCAAACTGAGAACAATCATACTGAAGATAGTGAAGCCGCAGCAGAGCGTATTGCTGACAACCTAGGAAATGCTAAAGAAGACAAGTAGAGTATGTAAAGTGTTATCCATAATAGGGTGACACTGATATATTTGCTTATCACCTCAATATCACTGATGACATTTGCATTTCAATGTAAAAAGTATAAAGCAGCTACTTCAAAAAATAATAATTCAGGAGCTAATATGAGTAATTCATTGAATAACATGGATGAGCAAGAAAAAGAGATTGAAAGGCTTGCAGAAGACATCAATCCTAGCGAGCATGCTACTCCTGATAGTTTAGCAGAAGTTACCACAGCTGCACCGCTTGAAGATGATGAACTAGGCGGTAACGCGACGGAAGATGACGTCAAGAAATAAGCAAATTCTATTGCCTATTGACGGATGATTTAACTATAAAAAATAAATCTGACTTTACAAGTATTATGAAAAACTGCTGCTAGTTCAGCAGTTTTTTGTTATAATCACCGTCACATTTACATTAGGTTGAGATAAGACATCGTGCTTCATGGGCTGTCCAAAACGGATAGTTATATTAAGTGCTCTCTCATCGCAGCTTATTCTAAATGGTCGTTATGACTCATTAGCTTGTCGTACACTAGGTCAACTCTAGTAATGCAGGGTTGTCCTGAATGACGTGCAGGCTATTTTATTTACTATTCTACTGCTTTAGATCTTACTCAAATTCGAGAATGTCTTAAAGCTTTTAGCATTGCCGGAGATATTTATGCTAACTAATACCGATCGCGAACAAATCATTGCTCAATACCAACGTGGCGAAAATGACACTGGTTCTCCAGAAGTTCAAGTAGCACTATTGAGTGCTCGTATCAACGATTTGCAGAACCACTTTAAAGCACATAAAGCTGACCATCATAGCCGTCGCGGTCTTATCCGTATGGTTAACACGCGTCGTAAATTGCTTGATTACCTAAAAGGTAAAGATCTTGGTCGTTATACCACGCTTATCAGCCAGTTAGGTCTACGTCGTTAATCTAACGACAATAGTACGAGTGGATGCTAAAATAAAAGAAGCCCTCATATGGTGCTATTTTAGAATTTTTGCTGAATCGCTTGGAACTTGCGTGTTGCTATCGATAAAATAGATTTTTCTAAAAACGGTGTGGAATAGTTTCACGCCGTTTTTTTATGCTTATTCATTTTCAAGATTGATTTTGGATAGCATTGGTTATAAAGACCAATTCAAAGTAGGTAATAGAAGTTTTCGTAAAAACAGTAATACTAGAGCCTAGAGCTAAGTGTTTTCTATCGATAATTGCTGTGTTCCGCAATTCATTGGTCAATGGCTATAAATCACTGTAAAATAATGCCTTGTGAGTTTGATAATATATCTACTATATATATGGTGACTATTTATAAAATACCTGTTTCTTAGCTTATAGAATAGCTAGCTGCGCTAATACCTGACTCTCAAAAGCGCAGAAAAATAGCCTGTAGGGTTTTTAGCACCGAAGTCTTTTGACTTAAGGTCTTTTTGATAGTATTTATAGTAAAGCCAAAATTGAATGACCAAATATACACAATAGTACGATGTCTAGCACCGATAGGCATATGGAATAACTAGGTAATGTTATTGGCACTGGTTGAGATGATTTCTGAGAGAAAGACTGTCAATTATTAGTCATATACACTAGTAGTCACATACACAGAATTTTAATGAAAAATATCAGCTTTTTATAATGCTGATATTACTTTCGTCAGTCAACATTAGGAAGATTATATGACAATGTTTAACACCATTAAGCGTGAATTTCAGTATGGCAACCAACAGGTTGTGATCGAGACAGGTCGTATTGCTCGTCAAGCAAACTCTATCTTAGTACACATGGGCGGCGTTACGGTACTTGTCGCAGCAGTGGTAAAGTCAGAGGCTAAAGAAGGTCAAAACTTCTTTCCGCTAACGGTCAACTATCAAGAAAAAATGTATGCAGCGGGCAAAATCCCAGGTGCCTATGGCAAACGTGAAGGTCGTGCAAGCGAGTTCGAAACCCTAACCTCACGCTTGATTGACCGTCCGATTCGTCCGCTATTCCCTGAAGGTTATGTTAACGAAATTCAAATTACGGCAACGGTTGTTTCATCAGATAAAACTCAGTCTGCAGATATCGCAGCCTTAATCGGTGCTTCAGCAGCATTGGCCATCTCTGATGCGCCATTCAATGGTCCTGTCGCAGCTGCCCGTGTTGGCTTTATCAACGGCGAGTACATCCTGAACCCAACGATTGAGCAGCTTAAAGAGAGCGATCTTGACTTGGTTGTAGCTGGTACGAAATCTGCGGTACTAATGGTTGAGTCAGAAGCGGCAGAGCTGTCAGAAGATCAGATGCTAGGCGCGGTATTATATGGTCATCAGCAACAGCAAATCGTTATTGATAACATTGCTTCAATGGCAGAAGAAATCGGTACTGCTAAGCAGCAGTATACTGCCCCTGAGCGTGATCAAGCGCTTACCAGCAGCATGAAAGAGCAGTTTGGTGAGCAAGTTGCTGACGCTTATACGATTACTGATAAGCAAGCGCGCTACGCTAAGCTTGATGAAATCAAGCAATCAATTATCGATGCGCTCGCTGGTGATGCTGAGTCAGAAACTTACGCTGATACAGTATCTGAGCTTAAAGAAATTTATAACGATCTTAAATATCGTACGGTTCGTGACAATATCTTGTCAGGTAAGCCGCGTATTGATGGTCGTGATCTTGAGACTGTTCGTGCCCTTGACGTACAAGTTGGTGTATTGCCATACACGCATGGTTCAGCATTGTTCACACGCGGTGAAACGCAAGCATTGGTTACGACCACGCTTGGTAACAGCCGTGACGTCAACATGATTGACTCACTAGGTGGCACGATTCGTGACCATTTCATGCTGCATTACAACTTCCCGCATTTCTCAGTTGGCGAAACAGGTCGTGAAGGTATTCCAAAACGTCGTGAAATCGGTCATGGTCGTCTAGCTCGCCGCGGTGTACAAGCGATGCTACCGGATAGCGAACGCTTCCCGTATGTCATCCGTGTGGTATCAGAGATTACTGAGTCAAACGGTTCATCTTCTATGGCGTCTGTTTGTGGTGCAAGTTTGGCATTGATGGATGCTGGTGTTCCACTAAAAGCACCAGTTGCTGGTATCGCCATGGGTCTGGTTAAAGAAGGTGAGCGTTTCGCTGTACTGTCAGACATCTTAGGTGATGAAGATCATCTTGGCGATATGGATTTTAAAGTTGCTGGTTCTAAAGACGGTATTACTGCGCTGCAGATGGATATCAAAATCGAAGGTATTACGCCTGACATCATGGAGCAAGCGCTTAAGCAAGCCCATGCCGGTCGTATCCATATTTTGGACGCGATGAATAAAGTATTGCCTGAGAGCCGTACTGAAATCAACGCTCATGCACCAAACTATGCGGTTATCGAAATCAATCCGGACAAAATCCGTGACGTAATCGGTAAAGGCGGCGCGATGATTCGTCAGCTAACCGAAGAGACTGGCGCAGTTATCGATATCGATGATGGCGGCACGATTCGTATCTTTGGTGAAAACAAAGCGGCAACTAAAGCAGCTATCGGTAGAATCGAAGCGTTGACGGCAGAAGTTGAAGTGGGCAAAACTTATGAAGGTACGGTTGCTCGTATCGTTGATTTTGGCGCGTTTATTAACGTCTTGCCAAACACTGATGGCTTGGTACATATCTCACAAATCGCTGAAGAGCGCGTTGAGAATGTTTCTGACTACCTAAAAGAAGGTCAGATCGTTAAAGTCTTCGTCCAAGACGTCGATAACCGTGGTCGTATTAAATTGACTATGAAAGGTATCGAGCAAAGCTAATCGATATCTAATATAGTCAACATATAAAAACCGCTTTAAGTCTCTCGTCATGAGTGCTTAAGGCGGTTTTTTTATGGGTGTAAAATCTTGTTTGCAGTAGAATATCTTATTAAAGTAACTGGTCTATATTAAAGTCTTTAGGAAGATGAATATCGATTCGAACTTTAGGCAAATCTTGTAGGTGCTGTAAGAGTAACGGTAAGATATCAGCGTGCCAGTCTAACGCAAGTGAGCCTGCGTTTGCTAAATTGGCTGCGTTGGACACGTTAGCTGTCTCATTTCGTGAGTGGTTATGAATAAGTGGGCGTGCGAGGAGGGCAACCCTACGGATACCTTGATAACGGATAAGCGGGATAAGCTGCTCAGATAAATCATTCAACGCGGCAATTAACCATTGTGACCGTGTGGGGTGGTAAGGATGATTTGATACCACAAGATTAGCGATATAACTGGGCTGATTGCCATTACTGCTGATACTTAAACCAGCTTGCTCAAGCACGCGTTTATGCAGTAAGCAGCTGCCAACACTCAGACTGCCATCGCGGCATGCACGATAGTAACGTTGATAATTATCAGCAAATAAAGTCTTAGCTTTTGTGAGAACAGGATCTAAAAGAATCCCTGCAGTATTGACTGGTAGAATAAGCAGCTGCGCGCTACTATTTAAGATAGGGGCGTGGGTAAGTTGCAAAGTCGCCAATGTCAGCCCCTTGATAAAAGTCTAAATAATTAGCTACTGTTTGTCGCCGTTTGTCTCGGCTTCTAATTGCGCTATTTGTTGTTCAAGTAGGGCGATTTGCTCAGCCTTCATTGTCGTCAATTGCTTATTCATGACCAGCTGTTCAGCAGCGAGTTTTTTTTGTTCAGCGAAGCGCTGTTTTTCATCTGCTAAGCGATCTATTTCTTCTTTAGCAAGACTATCTGTTTCTGGCAAAGCCGCATTTAAGATCGCATCAGCATTAGGTATTTGATTGACTGTGTTTGTCTCATCAGTATTTAACGTTAAGTCACTATTGTTTGAACTATTGTCATTATTACCTAAAGGCGTAGCATCTAATTGAGTAGCGCTATCTGGTTCAGTCGTCGGTGGTGTACTTTCGATAGGCGCAGTATTAGTGTCTATCGAATTGTTTTTCCAGACCAAGTAGCCAATCAGTAATGCCGCTAATATAATAATTGACAACCATTTCTGGCGTGACTTACTGGGCTTTTTTTTCAGTGACCTGGTTGACAGACGACGCATTTTTTGGCTTTTCATACTATAGTCGATTTATGTTAGAAATATAAGTAGCCATACTATAGCAAACTCAAAATAAAAAGCCTATCTATTGCTAGATAGGCTGGTAGCTATTAAGACTTGACGTTTAATATTTAAGGCTTGAATTTTACTGTGCCGCTGGTACCAGTAGCCATAGCATCACGTGCAATTTGGTCTTCAGCATGGTTTTTGGCACTGATGGCATCAGGGTCAGGGCGATGTTCGCTATGTCCACATAATGTGCATTCAATATACTCATCAGGTTCTGGGGTGATGACGTTTATTTGTACCACCGCATCCATCGCTTGACACTTAGGGCAGCGAACACCAGATAAAAACTGCCGCTTTGGTCGCGTTGATTGATAGCGCATTTAGATAACCTCGTGCGTCGTTTGGGCATTGCTTTCAATGTTGGCAGCATCGTCATTTTTAGCGTTATCAAAACCGCTATGACGTAATAACGCATCAATGCTGGCGCTACGACCACGGAAGTTTTCAAAGTTGGTCTTGGCAGGGAAACTACCACCAACGGATAAAATTGTCTCACGGAAGGCTTTACCAGTGACAGGGTTAAAAATACCTTCTTCTTCAAACTTGCTAAAGGCATCTGCCGATAGCAACTCTGCCCATTTATACGAGTAATAACCTGCCGCATAGCCGCCTGCAAAGATATGACTAAAGCCGTTGGCAAAACGGTTGTAGTCAGGTGTCTGCATGATAGCAATGTCGTTTCGAACGGTATTTAGCGTGGCTAATATACCGTCATAATCTAGCGCTGGCGTATGCGCATGAATCAATAAGTCAAACAGTGCAAATTCGATTTGACGCAGGGTTTGCATGCCGCTTTGGAAATTCTTCACCGCCAATAACGCTGCAAGTTTGTCTGTTGGTAATGGCGCACCTGTTTCGACATGACTGCTAATCAGCGCTATACCTTCGGCATCCCATGCCCAGTTTTCCATAAATTGGCTAGGTAACTCGACTGCGTCCCACTCAACGCCATTGACACCAGCGACATCACCGACCGTCACTTGGGTTAACAGGTGATGTAGGCCGTGACCAAACTCATGGAATAGAGTCAATACTTCATCATGCGTCAATAAGCTTGGTTTGCCATCGAGGGCAGGGGTAAAGTTGCCGACCATAAAGCAAACGGGCAGCTGCTGATGATTTTTTTCACTGTAAGTATAACGTGACTGAAAACCACTCATCCAAGCGCCGCCGCGTTTACCACTGCGTGCAAATAAGTCAAAGTAAAAGCCACCAAGCAAGTTATCATCAGCATCAAACAACTGATAAAAGCTGACATCGTCGTGCCAGCGTGATACGGATTCACTTTGCTCTTGGACTTTGATACCGTACAGACGCTCAACGATGGCAAATAATCCGCTAATTACTTTTGGTAAGGGAAAGTACGGGCGAATCTCTTCTTGCGATAAGCTGAACTCGCTTTGTTTGACTTTTTCAGCGATATAAGCACTGTCCCACGCTTGTAACTCCTTAATATCATAATCCTGCGCATACTTTTGCAACTGAGCTAAGTCTTGCTTAGCCGCTGGAGTTGCTTGCGTGGCCAAACTCCGTAAAAAGGTTTCTACTTCTGCCACGTTATCTGCCATTTTAGTCGATAATGAGACTTCTGCATAATTGTCAAAACCTAATAGCTTGGCTTTTTGCTCACGTAATTGCAGGATTTGACCCATGATATTGGCGTTGTTTAGCGACTCACCTTTGGCATTGGTATGCGCATCAAACTCAGAAGCACGGGTGACATAAGCGCGGTATAGGGTCTCGCGCAGTTCACGGTCATCCGCATGGGTCATGATGGCAAGATAAACAGGGATATTTAAGCTTGCCACGTAATAAGGACTTGGTAACGCATCGACTTCTACTTGCGTGAGCGTACCGTTGGTAAGCGCGCGCGCTTTATACTGTTCGCCAGCATCTGCGAGTAGGGCCAGTCCACTTTCTGTTAGACCTGTCAATTGCTCTTGCTGCAGCGGTAAGGCATAAGCTTGGGTGGCGTCTAATACATTGTCTGAAAAGGTCGCTGATAAGGTGGAAAGCTCACTTTGAATAGCCGCAAACTTTTCCTGTTTATCTTTTGGTAATGCGACACCTGACAGCTCAAAACTGCGTAGCGCAAGCTCAATAGCCCGCGCTCGTGCAGGCTCAAGCGCAGCAAAAAATGCTGTGTCATTAACGATAGTTTGATAACGATTAAATAGCGGCTGATGCTGTCCCACTCGTGTGCCATAAGCAGATAATTTAGGTAGCAGTTCATGATGGACATGACGAATGTCGTCATTGCTCATGACGCTATTCAGGTGCGATAAAATGCCCCAACTGCGATCCAATGCCAGATTAATATGATCAAAAGTCATCACATCGGCCAGCGCTTGCTCAGCACTGATATTAGCAGCGCTGTTATGGCTATCAGTATCTGCACTCATCTCATCTAAAAATGTATTGGCTGCATCAATGGCACTTATGACATGGCTTTGTAAGGTACTTGGCGAAACGTTGTCAAAATCGACAAGGCGTAAATCTGCAGGAAGGGTTTTCATAAAAGTATCCGATATCTGATCGTAGTGAATGAATTATTATTGAGTAAACGTCGCTTTATATAAGAGACTGGCTTGCCGTGACATTTAGAACATCATTAGCTTTGTGTTATTTTTCTTTTTTTGCTGTCTTATCGATAAGCTATATAAAAGATGGGTTCGTTTGACGAAAATGCAACCTAATCATTGACTATATAAAGAGTGAATCGAGAAGATAGTGAATATTAAACGGGTTTAAAGTCGATCCGTCAGGCTTTTAGAACAATACAGAGTGTTCTACTTACAAAGCGCTATCATTTGCTTGCAAATTAACCCTACAGCGAGTGAGGTTTGACTGCTAGCATCAAGGCAATGGAATAGAAATATTAAGTGCTGCTGATAGTAAAAACTATGAATCAGTTGATTAATAGTAAAAATCACAATGTTAAAAGTAAATGATAATAAAACAAGGAGCAATAAATGAAAGCGACTCTCAAAAGTTTACGTGAAACCAAAGCCAACCCTGCGGTTAGTATCTTTGTTAAGACTCATCGCGAGCATCCTGCTAATGATCAAGATCCCATTGCCCTGAAGAACCAATTAAAAGTGGCTGAAGAACGCTTAACCAACGAATACGATAAGCGCACAGCGACTACCATACTCGATAAGATTCATGATAAGACCAAAGAGCTAAATCACAACTTAAATCTTGATACCTTAGCTATTTTTGCCAGTACCGACGATGTGCAAGTTATCCGTATGCCGATTGACACCACGGAGCGTGTGGTGATTTCACATCGTTTTGCGACTCGAGATTTGGTGCGTGATATGGCAAGTGCGGTGCACTATTACACCTTGGTGCTCACTCGTGATAATGCTCGCTTGATTGAAGCGTCTAATGATCGTGTGGTGAGAGAGTTCGATAAGGACGATGACTTACAAAAAAACATGGATAATATTCCATTTCCTATTGAAAACAATGGTCTATATACGACAGGCGACGGTGGCTCAGATCGCTCATCTAATAATGAAAGCAGCTATCTAAAAGAGTTTTTTAATCAGGTGGATAAAAGTGTCCAAGAGCTGTGGGGTGAGCATAAAATGCCTTTGGTTGTCGTTGGCGATGCTAAAAATATCGGCTACTATAAAGAAGTTTGTGATCGTCCAGACAACATCATTGCCACAGTGTCAAATGCGACCAATCTAGAAGATGGTAGTGCTCAGCATATTATCAATAGTGTGCAAGAGGCGGTGGAAGGCTATCGTGCATCACTGCATCAAGCAGCCATGGGTGAGATTGATAAAGCACGCGGTGCTAATATGTTGCAAACAGATCTACAAGAAGTCTACCGCAGTGCCTTCCAAGGTGCAGGCGAGACACTTTATGTCCGTCGTGGTTATATACAATCGGCTAAAATTGATGAAAAGGCACAGACTTTGAGTCTTGCAGATGATGCGGCTTCAGAAGGCGTTACTGATGATGCCATTGGCGAAATCATTGAGCATGTCATTCATAATGGTGGCGAAGCAGTATTTATGCCACAAGATATTATGGGTGAAGATCAACCAATTGCATTGGTGACACGCTATTAATTGCTAGATAGTGCTTATTGATGACAATCCTTTGCGAATTCGCCATTGATAGAAGATAGGTATAATATGGGAGCATTGGTTCGATAAGAATCAATGCTCTTTTTACATTGATGATATATTAAGCCTTTACCTAAAACTTATGTTTGATTGCCTTAGGTTATTAAATGATGCGAAATAACATACCAAATACTCTTATGCAATTTAGCGTCACAGCAATGATAGCCTTTAGCTCCAGTCTCAGTATGGCAGAGACAGATGTGAATAATATATCTGTGAGCCATCTATCATGGGGTCAATTGCCGCCTTCTATTCAAAACTATTATCAAATAGACTCTAAAAAAAATAAAATGAGGCTAAAGACCAAAGATATTGTTGCTATTCGTTCTTGGATTGGCATAGTAGGAGAACAATATTTAGTTCAATTACAGCGTTTCAATTCAACCAATAGCCCTGACGAGCCAGCAGGAGAGGTCTTCACGCATTTATATGTTATAGATGAACAAGAGGCTTTACGAGTATGGCAAATATATGATTATGTACCCTGCGATGGGTTAGATGTAATCGCAGAATTCGCTAAAAACACCGCCGTAGTGACTGATATTAATAATAACGGTATTGTCGAAGTGAGTGTGCCTTATTATCTCGGTTGTCGTGGTGACGTAAGTTATGATGAGATGAAAGTAGTCATGTACGAAGGGCAGAAAAAATTTGCTGTACGTGGTAACTCTGCAATTTGTAACGCCAAGACAGACCAGCCAGTTGATGCTACTGGTTATTACGGTGGTGACTACAAGATTGATGAAAAATTACTACAGCAATCAGCGCTATCAGCTTCTCAAAAATCAGTATTTAGGCGTCACTTGCAATCAGTGTGGCGAGATAATCAATGTTCCATTTATTTTAAGTATGATGACTAATTCTATGACTACCACAACCTCTTTTGTGCTAACCAGCTATAACATTCATAAAGGCATGTCGCCGATGAATCGCCAAGTTAAAATACAAGGTATCGCCCAAGCCCTTGATATCATTGGCTCTGATGTACTATGTCTCCAAGAAGTGCAAGGTCAGAATCTTAAGCGCAATATGCAGTACAACGAATATCCTGACCAATCGCAACATGAATGGTTTGGTGAGTATTTACAGCTGCAAAATAGCTATGGTAAAAACTCAGAGTATGAAAACGGTCATCATGGCAATGCGGTATTGAGCCGTTTTCCATTGGATCCTAAGCATAACGTCAATATCACCGTTAATAAGCTTGAGCAGCGCGGCGTCTTGCACTGCGAAGTACAACCAGTTGGATGGGATGTACCAGTGGTTGTACTGTGTGCACACCTAAATTTGTTTGAGCGTGATCGCATCAAGCAATATGAAGCCATTGCCAACTATGTTCGCAATGAGATTGCACCTGATCAACCACTGATTTTGGCAGGAGATTTTAATGATTGGAAAAAAATGTCTTGTGATAAGCTGGCTACTAGCTTGGGTATGACCGAAGCTTTCAAGCATTGTCATGGTAAACTGCTGCCAACTTTTCCAGCCAAGCTTCCTGTGCTGAGCTTAGATCGTATTTATGTGCGTAATCTAAGAGTGAAAAATGCTTGGGTGCATACGGGCAAACCATGGTCGACACTGTCTGATCATCTGCCACTCAGTGCGGAATTGGCACATTTATAAATGATTATTAGATAAGCTTAAGTTATTCACTAAAAATAAAATTGAATGCAAAAATAAAGCAATAGATACCTATAAGGATATATAACGATGTCTACTCTTTCTCATAACCCGCTACCAACGACCCAACATGCCGTACTCATACGTGAGTTTGGCGAACCTGAAGTGATGAGCTATCAAGAGGATGTGGCCATTCCTGTGTTAACAGATAACCAGGTATTGGTCAAAGTTGCTTACGCGGGTATCAATCCTGTCGATTACAAAACGCGTCAAGGCAAAGGCTGGGGCGCTGATGCCATTCAAAAAGACAAGTTTGATAAAAATGAGCCTGCAATTTTGGGGTTTGATATGTCAGGCACTGTGGTCGATAGTCGTAGTGAGCAATTTACTATCGGTACACAGGTCGCGGCGCTGACTTTTCATGGTGGCTGTTATGCAGAGTATGTAGCAGTCGATGCTGACATGCTGGCAAAAGTACCGAATTCAGTCACGTTACAGCAAGCAGGTGCGCTGCCTTGTATTGGACAGACGGCGATACAGTTTGTAGAGTTTGCAGATATTCAAGATGGTGAGCATGTGGTGATAAACGCGCCAGCAGGCGGCGTGGGTCACTTGTTGATCCAGCTGCTCATGGATAAAGTGGCTAAAAACAATATTAAGGTGACTGTTATTTGCTCACCAGAAAAATATGCCAAGCTTGATGAAATAATAGATACCAATCAGCTTACAGGTTGGATTGATTATACCAAAGACGATGAATTCCCTGAGTTACAGGCAGATGTGCTACTGGATTTGGTCGGTAATGAAGCAGGGGTGCGAGCGCTTAGCGTGCTCAAATCTGGTGGTCGTGTCAATGTGTTACCAACGATTTGGGTGGATAAACTCAAAGAAGCGGGTAGCCAGAAGCAGTTAAAGGTAGCGGGTTATAAGGCGCAGCGTAGTGGTGAAGATATGGCGCGAGTTTTACAGCTCGTTGCTGATGGCAAGCTAACGCTACGTATTCAGCAAACCTATCCATTGTCTGAAGTGGTCGCGGCTCATCATGAGCTGCAAAAAGGTGCTGCTTTTGGCAAGATCGTTTTGGAAGTGAGCTAGGGCATGTCTTCAATATGAAGGCATGCGACTAAGTGGGCTAAAAATGGTTAAATCTTTCTAGACTGCATCAAATAGCTGATTAATATCCCGATATTAATCAGCTATTTTCCTTGTTTGGCTACCGTTTATCTCATTTTTATCACCATTTTCAAAACGAGGACGCACTCTAGCTTATACTAAGTTGCATTAATTTAATGCGGTAGCACTTTTCGAAAGGTGAGGCTGATGCGCCCTGATGCGACAGTTTTAGTTTTTGTAATAGTATGCATCCAAAAATCCTGCGTATCACCATGCATAACGATAAGCTGACCGGACTCAAGATATAGCTCAACTTTGACGGGCTTATTCTCTTGTCTAATGGTTTTATGCTTAAAAACAAATTTTCGCCTAGCACCGAGCGATAAAGAAGCGATAATCGGCTGCGCGCCCAGCTCTTTTTCATCGTCGGCATGATAACCCATGCCATCAGCACCAGAGGGATAGTGGTTAAGTAAGCAAGAATTAAAATCAACGTTGATACCACTGCTTGATAACTGCTGCTCAATATGTCGTTTTACGTGCAACATCTGCTTCGACCATGGAATGGCTCGACGCGTCTGTCCAGAGTAATGATAACTGACATCGTGGTCACCCATCCAGACGATTTGGCGAGTGGTAACATGCGTTTTACCAAACAACGTCACGATATCAGGCTGCCAAGGTAGCTCATTTAGTAAATTCTCATACAGAGCGTTAGCATCATTGATAACTACCCCTAAGTCATTGACCTGACCATCGTAAGGCAACAGATTTTCAGTCGGTGTAGGCGCAAAAAGGTCAGTCATCACTTAGACGGCTCAGCTTATATATGACTATGATAATGCTCATTGATAACTTGAGCACATAATTCAGGTGCTTCCATCGGCAGTAGATGACCGTAATCTAACAAAGATATGATGCTGTCATCAGGGACGAATTTTTGCCATTGTTGTCGCACTTTATGGTTGATAAACAACGTCGGCTTGCCAGTGATAAGCGTATAAGGACAGCTCAATTGCTTGAGGGCGGTATCGATATGCGGCGCGCCGAAATAGTTGGCGAGCTCTTGCTCAGGCGCAAATATCAGCGTGTAACTGCCATTGATATCTTTGGATAAACTTTGCTCTGCAAATACCCGCAAATGCGCATCACTCATGCGCCTATAAGCACGTTGAGCGCGTAAGTTCTCATAATAATCATCGATGCTTGCCCAAGTAGACTGTTTGGTTAGAGTGCTTTTAAACGGTTCGCGACTAAGCAGAAGCTTACGCGGCAATAGGTTGTAAAGTCTGGCTTGTGGTTTGGTAAACGTCACAGGCTCTATTAAATATAGCTGTGAAAACAGATCTGGGCGCTGGGCTGCAGCGATGGCAGTGGCAGTGGCTCCTTGCGAATGACCAATACCAACGATGGGTTTGTCTTGCGTTTTTTCTAAAAATTCAATAAGTATCTCAGCATCCTGCTCGCGCGTAAGACGACGGCGCTGCGGCTTGTCATACCAATAGCCACGAAGCGCAAGCGAGCTGATTTTGAAGTCAGTTGCCAGCGCATTTAATAAGGGACTATAAGTACCAACGGTAAAACTATTGCCACCATAAAAGTGTGCTGGCACGCGAGAGGCAGTACTTGACTGTATCGATGGCGTAAGCTGGCTAAGATTATAGTAGCGCGCTTGTTTTCCACTAATATTAATATTTTTTGCAAATGCTTTCATAATGTACACACCTCCTTGTGTCTGATTTTCAATGAAAATTAATGATTGTACTTAGCTGTCTTCGCCTAAAAATCCGCCACTTTGACGGTGCCACAAGCGAGCATAAACACCGTGTAGATTTAATAATTCATCATGGCTACCTTGTTCGATAATTTGACCTTTATCCATGACCACCAATCGATCAAGTGCAGCAATGGTGGAGAGACGATGGGCAATCGCAATGACCGTTTTACCTGTCATGATGTCATTCAGGCTTTCGGTAATGGCAAATTCAATCTCAGAGTCAAGGGCACTGGTCGCTTCGTCCAATAGTAAGATGGGCGCATTTTTTAGCATAACACGTGAGATGGCGATACGCTGACGTTGACCGCCAGAGAGTTTGACGCCGCGCTCACCGACTTGGGTATCAAGTCCTGTATTGCCTTTATCATCATATAAGTCTTTGATAAAGTCCCATGCTTGCGCTTGTTTGGCAGCGGTAATAATTTCTTCGTCGGTTGCATCAGGACGACCGTAAGCGATATTTTCACGTACTGTCCGATGTAGCAACGACGTATCTTGCGTCACCATACCTATCTGCTGGCGCAAAGACTCTTGGGTGACTTCATCAATTGCTTGTCCATCGATAAGGATTTTACCGCTATCAACATCAAAGAAGCGTAACAATAAATTAACCAAGGTAGATTTACCAGCACCTGAGCGCCCAACCAAGCCTATCTTTTCGCCGGGTTTAATATCTAAATAAAAGTTATCGAGCAGTTTAGTCTTCGTAGTAGGCGTTGCTGATGTTTTCACTGTATCTAAGATATCGCCTTCAACAGCGTCGCTATCATTCTCATAACTAAAATCAACATGATCGAAAACGATACGACCTTCGGTGACTTTCAAAGCGGGTGCATTGGGCTTATCAATGATTTTTTGCGGCGCTGATAAGGTACGCATGCCATCTTGTACGGTTCCGATACTTTCAAATAGACTGGCAGTTTGCCACATGATCCAACGAGTCAAACCGTTCAAACGTAGTGCCATGGCTGTCGCGGCAGCAATCGCACCGACACCGACCGCGCCTTGTTGCCATAAATATAAGCCAATAGCCGCAGTGCCACTAACCAAAATCACACTGATTAGATGGGTTGATACTTCTAAATAACTGACCCAGCGCATCTGTGCATGGACGGTCCCTAAAAATTGCCCCATGGCATTTTTGGCATAACTCAGCTCACGGCGTGAATGGCTAAACAGTTTGACCGTCATGATATTGGCGTAAGCATCGGTAATGCGGCCGGTCATCAAGGCACGGGCATCTGCTTGCACAATGGCAGTTTGTTTGAGCTTAGGGATAAAGTACCAAATGGTCAGCGCAACCAAGACTAGCCAAACGATAAACGGGATTAATAATAGGCTGTCCAGATTAAATAAAATGACACCTGACGTAATAAAATAAACGGTGACATACATAAACATGTCGGTGACGGTCATGACTGTATCGCGTACGGCCAGTGCGGTTTGCATTACTTTGGCTGAGACACGTCCAGAAAATTCATCTTGATAAAACTGCATCGATTGTCCAAGCATACGCTGGTGAAAGCGCCATCGCATTTGCATGGGGAATACCCCTTGCAAGGTCTGAAAGTGGATGAATGATGACAATGCAATCCATAGCGGACTCACGATCATGACGGCTAGCATGAGCAGTAGCATATCGCCTTTTTCTAACCACAGATTCTGAGGTGTATAGACGCCTAGCCAGTCAACGATATTCCCAATCCAAGCAAATAGCATCGCTTCATAGATGCCAATGCCCGCAGACAAAATCATAAATATCAATAGCCAGCCACGTAAACCGTTGGTACACGCCCACAAGAACTTTAGCATGCCATCACGGGGTGAAGGTAGCGGCATAGGGGTTTCAGGAAAGGCAGGGAGGCGAGTTTCAAAAAATCGAAATAGAGCATTCATAGGCAGTCATAAAACATCAATAGCAGTACGCCAAAATCAACGACATTACTCGTTATTTTGAATCTTTACTTTTGTTATTAGGATTGAGTACTATTTTAGCAAACTTCCCAATCAGACCTGCATGCTAATTGTAAATTGAAGGCTAAAGAGCTACTTGTCAGCAGTCGAATAAAAGCCAATAAATAGATTGCTGTGTAAGAAATACTTTGTTACATTCTATGACTTTATCCTAATTGGCGGTTCGCGCTTTATCTTCAGTATATGAATGATGAGCGAATAATGTCCCCATAAAGCGGCAGTTTAACAAGGTAATAGCTCATGATATATTTGACGATAGCGGTGCTTTGTAGTGTCGCCGTTTCAGTATTGCTAAAAGTGTTACGACAGAAAAATATAGACATACGGCAGACTATCGTCGCAGGCTATCCGGTGGCTTTTCTGCTGACGTGGTTTTTATTGAAGCCAGACGTCAGTGGACTCGGTACGCTTGGCAGTGCATGGGGCATTATTATCGCGCTTGGTATCCTGCTTCCCGCCGTGTTTATTGTCCTTGGAAGGGCGATTGAATCTGTGGGAATGGTAGCAACCGATGCGGCTCAGCGGCTATCGTTGATTATTCCTATCGTCGCGGCTTTTTTATTGTTTGGTGAAATACTGACCAGCACGCGAATATTTGGACTGTTATTGGGCTTTCTAGCACTCGGAGCGTTGATTTATCGTCCACAGCAGGGTCAGATTAGCAGACAATCGAAGCATACACCGCTATGGTTGTTTGGCGTCTGGGCAGGCTATGGCATTATTGATATCTTGTTCAAGCAAGTTGCCAAGCAGGGCGCTGCTTTTCCTCTTACATTATTTGTCAGTTTTGGCTTAGCAGGATTATTGCTGTTTATTTATTTGCTGATTACGCGGGTGCGCTGGCAGGGGAATGCGCTCGCAGCAGGATTGTTATTAGGTGCGCTCAATATGGGCAATATTTATGCTTATGTACGTGCGCATCAATTATTATCCGAGTCGCCTAGCATCGTCTTTACCGGTATGAATGTCGGTGTCATTGCAGTGGCAACCTTGATAGGGGTTGGTGTGTTTAAGGAGTCGCTTAACCGTATTAATGTATTGGGTTTATTATTAGCCATTTGCTGTGTGGCAGTGCTGTTTTTAGCATAAACGTTTAGCCTAGTGAGTTTGCTTATAGGATAGGTGATAATTATTTTATCAACGCGTTAACTTATCAGATATAGGCACAAAGAGCGTCCTATGATAAGGTTGTCTACAAACAGTAAGGCTGATATTAGCCAATAAAAAGCGATTTACTTTGTGACACTTGACCTTAACAAATAACAATAGGACGCACTCTCAATGGAATATCAAAACCAATATAACAAACAACTACAACGTATCAAAAATGGTTCAGGGTTCATTGCGGCACTTGATCAAAGTGGTGGCAGTACACCAAAAGCGTTAGAGAATTATGGTGTCACAGGCGATGATTATGACAACGATGAAGCCATGTTCGACCAAGTGCATGAAATGCGCGCGCGTATCATGACTTGTGAGGCTTTTGATAATGAGCGTGTGCTTGGGGCGATTTTGTTCGAAGATACTATGGAACGTGAGGTCAATGGCAAACCGACGGCCAATTATCTATGGGAAGATAAAAATATCGTACCGTTTTTAAAAGTGGATAAGGGTTTGGCTGAGCAAATGAATGGCGTCCAAGTGATGCGTCCGATGCCAAATTTAGATTTGCTACTCGATAAAGCCAAAAACTATCCAGTATTTGGCACCAAAATGCGCTCAGTAATTTATGAGCCGAATGTCGATGGCATTGAGCTGGTCGTGCAACAGCAATTCGATGTGGCAAAACAGATACTCTCAAAAGGTCTGATGCCAATCGTAGAGCCTGAAGTCGATATCAACAGTAGCAAAAAGCATGAATGTGAAGTCATACTAAAGACCAGCATTTTGCACAACCTAGATCGTTTGACTGATGATCAGCAAGTGATGCTAAAACTGACTCTGCCAGAAGAAGCGGGTTTTTACCAAGAGCTAATCGATCATCCAAAAGTGCTAAAAGTTGTGGCGTTATCGGGCGGCTACAGCCGTGGCGATGCTTGTGCTAAGCTCAAGCAAAACCCGGGTATGATAGCCAGCTTCTCACGTGCCTTTACTGAAGGATTGAGTAAGCAGCAAAGCGATGAAGCATTTGCGGCAATGATTGATAGCTCAATCGAAGAAATCTATGAGGCGTCGAAGGTTTAAAAACTGAATTTTAAAAAGCACAGTTCAAGAGCTATAATATAATTTAGTATTAATTAAAATCCCAACAGATAAAATATCTGTTGGGATTTTTTTATTTATTTGTATTGATTTAGTATCAATTTAAATCTATTATTAGCGAAATTAAGTTCACTTCTATATTGATCTACCGTTAACCTAAATGGATATGTATTGATGAATAAACGCTATCTAAGTTTGGCTTTGGCTTCTATGTTGGCACTTTATGGCTGCGGTGGTGGTAGTGATGGCGGTAATAAAAATAGTGGCGGTACGCCAGAGACGCCAGTCATACCAACTACTAAACCAGATAAGATTGAACCACAGGTACCAGATGTCACCTTTTCTAACGAAATGGCGGCTGAAGAAGGTGAGGAAGTCGATCAGTACATTCGCGCACCTGCTAGATTCGATAACGAAACTGGGAAAATGTATAAGGTTTTGCCAATTTCTGGAACGCATCTTGGAAACCTATATAACGCTGACAGTATTGAAACTACTAGGATTTTTTATCCTGAAAGCGATAGCTATGTGACGGTCAACAAAGGCAATCTTGCTACCATGGCCTCTTTTGAAGATTTGCTACAAGATAAAAACCCAAGTCTACCTGACATTTTCAACATGCTATCTGGAAATCTTGTAGACACCAGTAGTAATAGCTACAAGCTCTATAAAGGTAAACGTGAAGCTGAGTTTCTTCGCTATACGTGTTCTCGAGCGTTAACGCTTGGTGAGCAAGAGCTATCAATGCAGTCTCAGGATTTATCAAATTTTATCAATCATTTGAACAACAATACTTTTTGTAAAGAGGATACGGCAGTACTGGCAGCCAACTTACCTGAGGATAAAAGTAAGGCTTTGAAAGCTCTGGGTGTAACTATTGAACCCTATCTCACTCAAGAAATAGCGTGGGGGAAGACAATGGCATGGATTGGCGTGGCTTATAGTGATGACGTCCTTGGCACTACGAACTCAGTACAGCAAATTATTGATGAGCTATCTCGCAAAGGTATTCACCATATTGGTTTACTCAGTGCGATGGGAGGCACTAACGACAAAGTTATGCTGAATTCTCTGACAGAAGTAGATGTTGTTTTGGGTAATTTGGATGCTTCAGCAAATGAGACAGATTTTTCAGAACTGAAGTCCAACTTAAATCAAAAACTGGATAGTTATAAGTTTGAAACAATGAATAGAGGCGGACAGAAAGTATGTATGAGTTACAACAGCAACAAAATATTGACGTCAAGCTCTTATGAGGCAGAGACAAATATCAAAGGTGAAGTAACACAGTGCGAAGGTTCTGTATACCTCTATATAGATAAACCTGATATTCGCTATAATGAGGAAGTTTATTCTTACGCAGAGTTTTATGAGTACATAAAAGGACTCAATAGTGCCCTAGATAATTTTGGCAGTGACAAAGAGTTTTACATTGTTTCCAAGCTAGAATCTGGAGGTATTGATGAAATTCGAAAAATTGAGAAAAAATATCCACTGAATTGAGTATTTAGTTTTTAAAGATGTTAAGAGTTATTTTAAAAAAAGCTCGAACCTGATTATCAGGTTTGAGCTTTTTTGATGCGCTGCTATATATAGTCAAGGAATTTTAGAATCGCTACAAGGCGACAGACCGCAGATAGTACACTGAGTACATCTAGGGCGGGTAACACCGTAGCGGTTTAAAAGTGCTCTGACTATAGGTTGCCTGCATCTCTCTATATAACTGATGTCCTTCGCTGTTATGTTGATCACTTCAATTAAATAATTAATATCCGTTAGGTCCTCTATTTATGAAATAACTTTTTTATTAGCGGCATCTTTATCTAGTCCTGCCGCATAATCTCGCACGTTCTGAGTGATTTTCATTGAGCAAAACTTAGGGCCACACATCGAGCAAAAGTGTGCCGTCTTATGCGCGTCTTTTGGTAAGGTTTCATCATGGAACTCACGGGCGGTATCTGGGTCGAGCGCCAGATTGAACTGGTCGTCCCAGCGGAATTCAAATCGGGCTTTAGATAACGCATTATCACGTGCCTGCGCACCGGGATGACCTTTAGCCAAATCAGCCGCGTGGGCTGCGATTTTATAGGTGATGATACCGTCTTTAACATCTTTTTTATTAGGCAGACCTAAATGCTCTTTTGGCGTCACATAGCACAGCATTGCGGTGCCAAACCAGCCGATCATTGCCGCACCAATCGCACTGGTAATATGGTCATAACCAGGTGCAATATCAGTGGTTAGTGGCCCTAAGGTATAAAAAGGTGCGTCGGCACAAACTTCTAATTGCAAGTCCATATTCTCTTTAATACGGTTCATTGCCACGTGTCCCGGACCTTCTATCATCACCTGTACATCATGCTTCCACGCCACTTGGGTCAACTCACCAAGGGTACGCAGCTCACCAAATTGTGCTTCGTCATTGGCGTCTTGCAAGCAGCCCGGACGCAAGCCATCGCCTAAGCTAAATGCGACATCATACTGCTTCATAATCTCGCAGATATCTTCAAAATGAGTGTATAAAAAACTCTCTTTATTATGAAACATGCACCACTGCGCCATGATAGATCCGCCACGCGAGACGATGCCCGTTAGGCGTCCTGCAGTCAGTGGCACGTACTCTAATAGCACACCTGCGTGAATGGTGAAGTAATCAACACCTTGCTCTGCTTGCTCAATGAGCGTATCGCGGAATATCTCCCACGTTAAATCTTCTGCCACGCCATCGACTTTTTCTAGCGCTTGATAAATGGGTACTGTACCAATAGGCACTGGAGAGTTACGGATTAACCATTCTCGGGTTTCATGAATGTGATTACCCGTGGATAAATCCATAATATTATCCGCGCCCCAACGCGTGGCCCACGTCATTTTTGAGACCTCTTCATCAATAGAAGAACCTAGCGCTGAGTTACCAATATTGGCATTAATTTTCACCAAAAAATTACGCCCGATAATCATCGGTTCAGATTCAGGGTGATTGATGTTATTTGGGATAATGGCGCGACCTGCAGCCACTTCACTCCGCACAAACTCAGGGGTAATAACAGTGGGCGTATTGGCGCCAAAGTTCTCACCATCGTGCTGACGCATATCGGTCAGCTCATGCTGCTTTTGCGTTTCGCGAATGGCGATATATTCCATTTCTGGGGTGATGATGCCGCGGCGTGCATAGTACATCTGCGTGACGTTGCCAGCTTTGCCATCGACATCTTTGGCGCGGCGAGGTTTGTCGATATGAGCAAATCGTAGATTGGCAGTGCTGATATCGCGGGCGCGTGCCATTCCGTAAGAGCTAGACAGTCCGCTTAATTGCTCGGTATCACCGCGCTCAGCAATCCAACCTTCACGCAGCTTTGGTAAGCCTTTCGTCAAATCAATCTCAACGTTGGGATCGGTATAAACGCCAGAGGTGTCATACACATAAAAGGGTGGGTTCTGTTCCCATTCGTTCTCAGAAACGCCTTGCACAGGGGTAGGATCAAGGGTGATTTCACGCATGGGTACTTGAATATCGGATCTAGAGCCTTCGATATAAACTTTACGAGAAGCAGGTAAAATACGATGTAAGTCGCGCGCGTCTTCTTCAAAGCGCGCATCATTGGTACTGCGGTGAGCAGGGGTCTTTAACGCGTCTGTCTTAGAAGGTTTTTGAGAAGGAGAAGTGGCTAATAAAGTTGTCATATGCTGTCCTAGCGTGTTGGTTTTTGAACAAAAGCAACACCGCCAGTAGCTGCGGGGGTAGCATCTGTGATCCAGACAAATTCAGCTCATGAGCATCAGCCTACGACCAAAAAACATAGCCGCGGATGATGCTCATCAAACGTTGGACGCAGCTTTATATCAGTCTTCACTACTTAATAGTACATCACGCATATTAAGGGAGTAATAAGGATAAAAAAGGCATTTCTGCACGTCCTTTGCCATAAATAACAAAGTGCTTAAGACTTCCCTGCGTCGGTACTAACCGCATCAGGTTCGGCGGGTGATCTCTCAGCGAATGTATAAAGGCGACTACTTTAATAAAGAAAGCTTAAAAGTAAGTCGATAATACACCGCACCCCGAGTCTGTCAGTGTTGTAAATCACCTCAATACTAACAAAGTTCTGCAATGAGGGCTAATGATATTTAGATGAAAATATCAGGCTTTGAGTTTGAGGTTCGATGTTTTTATGAGAACGACTCTAGGGTACCAGTGATTGAAATCACTTGATATTACTGAGCTGTAGATAGCTTATCTAAATATTATGTAAAGCGAATGAAAGATTCTGGAGGTTGTCATTAAACTGTCATAAAGATTTGGCAAGATAGCACGCATGTCACAAACAATGCTTTTTTGTATCGTTGTTAAACTTTAGGAGTCCTACATGCGTTATTCGTTATTAGCAGTGGCCGTTAGTTGTACATTAGTGCTTACGGCATGTAATAAATCGACTGAAACGACAGAGCCAGCTGCGGATAGCAGTAGCGCTGTCACCACCACTGAAGCAACCACTCAGACAACATCTGCTTCTGCAGCAGGTTTTAAATCTGCTGAAAATATCGCAATGAACATCACGGGTGCAGGTGCATCATTCCCGCAGCCTATCTATGCTAAATGGTCTTACGACTATAACGCTGCTACCGGTGGTCAAGTCAATTACCAGTCGATTGGCTCTTCTGGTGGTATCAAACAAATCGAATCAAAAACAGTCGATTTTGGGGCATCTGACGCGCCGATGACGCCTGAAGAGCTAGACGCAGCAGGCTTGATTCAGTTTCCGACGGTTATCGGTGGCGTCGTGCCAATCGTCAACATCGATGGTATTGAGCCGGGCGCGTTGAAATTAGACGGTGCAATGTTGGCAGACATCTATTTGGGTAAGATTAGCAACTGGAATGACCCTGCTATCAAAGCCATGAACCCAGATTTGACTTTGCCTGATGCCGCTATTACGACGGTATTCCGCTCAGATGGTTCTGGCACAACGTTTAACTTTACGGATTATCTAGCCAAAGTCTCGCCAGACTGGAAAGACACAGTTGGTGTTGATAAAACAGTCAAATGGCCAACGTCTGCGACTGGTGCTGGCGGTAAAGGTAACGAAGGCGTATCAAGCTATGTAAATCGTATGAAAAACTCTATCGGTTATGTGGAATATGCTTACGCTAAGCAAAACAACATGTCACATACTGCATTGAAAAACGCTGCTGGCAACGTCGTTCAGCCATCTGCTGAGACATTTGCTGCGGCAGGTGATATCGACTGGTCAAAACAAGCAGGCTTTTATAAAGTCATCACCAACTCTGAGACTGAGCAAGCATGGCCGATCGCTGCTGCGACCTTTATCTTGGTACATAAGCAACCAGAGAATCCTCAGCAAGTGGCTGGCGTGTTGAACTTCTTTGATTGGGCTTATACCCAAGGCGACGATGATGCCATGGCACTCGATTACGTACCATTCTCTGATACGGCCGTTGCCTTATTCAAGGAAAAATGGAATGAGGTAAAAGGCAGTGATGGACAGCCTGTTTATAAGCCTGCTCAGTAACCTATCCATGCTAATCATGAGTCAATAATTTTCTAATTATCCTCTCGAATAACTATTCTCCGGTAGTGATTTGAGAGGTTTTATCACAGCAAATTTGATGACAAGTTTGTTGTGATAAAACCGAATGAATGCTTCTACTATTTTGACTTGATTCTATTTAATGCTGAGACACTTATGAATGATTTAAGGTCCCAACTGGCTAAACAAAAGCGCTATGACTTATTGTTTGTGAATGCTACTAAGGCTTTTGCCATACTGGTACTCTTATCGTTGGGCGGCATTTTAGTCTCCTTGATCATCGGAGCGTGGCCGAGCATTCAAACATTTGGTCTTGGATTTTATACCAGTAATAATTGGGATACGGTCGCCAATGAATACGGTGCTCTTGCCCCTATTTATGGCACGCTAGTAACGTCATTTATAGCTATTCTCATTGCCGTGCCAGTCAGTTTTGGTATTGCGATATTTTTGACTGAAATGTGCCCAACCTTCCTCAAAAAACCACTTGGTATTGCCATTGAGTTATTAGCGGGTATCCCTTCTATCATTTATGGTATGTGGGGTTTGTTTGTCTTTGCGCCTTTCTTCGGTGATCACATTCAGCCATGGTTTATCGAGCATATAGGGCCATTGCCTATCATCGGTAAGCTATTTACGGGTGCACCAATGGGACTGGGTATGTTTACGGCATCCCTTGTACTCGCCATTATGATTATTCCATTTATCGCCGCCACCATGCGAGATGTTTTTTCGGTCGTGCCAGACCTGCTCAAAGAGTCGGCCTATGGCATGGGTGCGACGACTTGGGAAGTCATGTTCAAGATTATCCTGCCGTATACCAAAGCCGGTGTCGTGGGCGGCGTGATCTTAGGACTGGGCCGGGCATTGGGTGAGACGATGGCAGTGACTTTCTTGATTGGTAATGCCTTTAACATCAGTCCGAGTTTATTTACCTCTGGTGTCACGATTACCTCAGCTTTAGCAAACGAGTTTGCCGAAGCGTCGAGTGAGCTACATTTGGCGTCTTTATTACATTTAGGCTTAATCTTATTTGTCATCACCTTCATTGTGCTATCTCTAGCAAAACTCATGCTCATGCGCATGGATCACAAGGCAGGCAATCGGTAGGCGTTTGACAATCTCGATAGGTCTTTTACGGATTGATTGGACATCAATAAACATTGATGGATATTGATAAAAGATATGGGAAATAAATAGTATGGCTGCTAACAATGCGATCAATGCACCACTACCGACTCAGCCAAACAGCGCTAGCCGCTACAATCAAAGCCTTTATAACAAGCGCCGTTTGACCAACAAGTTAGGTCTAGGCTTTGCCATGTCGGCGATGGTTTTTGGACTGTTTTGGTTGTTTTGGATTTTGTTGACGCTCTTTGTTGAAGGCTTTCAAGGTATTGTGCAGCTGCCTATTTTTACTGCTGACACACCGCCACCGATGAGTGCGGGCGGGCTGCGTAACGCCATTGTCGGTTCAATAATGCTCGCGTTTTCAGGTTTGTTCATCGGTGCACCTATTGGCCTCATGACGGGTATTTATTTATCCGAGTTCGCTCAAGGCAGTATGCTTGGCAAGGTGACGCGATTTTTAAATGATATTTTGTTATCTGCGCCCTCAATTGTGATTGGTCTCTTTATTTATGCATTGATGGTAAAAGGTCAAAGTTTCTCTGGTTGGGCAGGCGCGTTGGCATTGGCATTAATCGTTATTCCTGTGGTCGTGCGTACCACTGAGAATATGCTCAATTTGGTTCCTAATAGCATTCGTGAAGCGGCTTACGCACTTGGCACACCCAAGTGGAAAATGGTGACTCAAGTAACGATTAAGGCGGCTAGAGCAGGACTGACCACTGGGGTGTTATTGGCTTTTGCTCGCATCACCGGTGAGACAGCACCATTGCTATTTACGGCGCTTAACAACCAATATTTCAGTACCGATATGGGTCAGCCTATTGCCAACTTACCCAATACCATCTATCAGTTTGCGATGAGTCCTTATGATAACTGGCATACCTTAGCGTGGGCGGCAGCGTTGCTGATCACGACCTCTGTCTTGGTATTAAACATTTTGGCAAGGTTCATCGGTAGTAGAGGTCAGGCTAAATAAAGACTGATGGTAAATTAAGGCTTGTCCTAGATTACTTCGAGAATTTACTTCCATTTATATTCATTGAGCTGGGTTGGAACATATTATGAATGACGTCATGAGCAAAATCCGTACAAAAAAGCCTGTCGATAAATTCAATGCGGCAGATAAATTTAATCCAACAACAGACAGTTTATTAAACAGACCGATGTCGACGGCAGCACAAATGGAGCAGCCAGATATTGCCAGCTTAACCAAACAGACGCTTCATGATATTCCCAAAAACATGCCCGCAGCAAAAATGCAAATTCGGGATCTGAATTTTTATTATGGTGACTTTCAGGCGCTAAAAAACATCAATATCGATATTCCTGATAAAAAAGTCACTGCTTTCATTGGTCCTTCAGGTTGCGGAAAATCGACGCTGTTGCGTACCTTTAATCGGATGTATGACTTATATCCAGGGATGCGGGCAGAAGGCAATATTAATCTTGATGGCAACAATATCTTGGGCAAAGACGTCGATGTCAATTTGCTACGCGCCCAAGTCGGTATGGTCTTTCAGAAACCTACCCCATTCCCGATGTCCATTTATGACAATGTCGCCTTTGGGGTACGTCTTTATGAAAAATTAAGCAAAGCTGAGCTGGATAATCGGGTGGAATGGGCGCTGAAAAAATCCGCACTATGGCCAGAAGTGAAAGACAAATTGAAAGCGTCAGGGCTTTCGTTATCCGGTGGTCAGCAGCAACGCTTGTGTATCGCACGTAGCGTCGCGACCAAGCCTGAAGTGTTATTGCTTGATGAGCCGACATCAGCGTTAGATCCTATTTCGACAGGTGCTATCGAAGATTTGATTGAAGACTTAAAACAGGATTACACCATTGCCATCGTTACGCATAACATGCAACAGGCCGCGCGCGTGTCTGACTATACCGTCTATATGTACTTAGGCGATATGATTGAGATGGGCGAGACCGACCAGATATTTACCAAGCCTGCCCAAACCGCGACGGAAGATTATATTACGGGTCGTTATGGCTAACATCGCGGTCTGAGCAAGGACGACGTGCTCGATACGTTCAATAAGATATCGTGAGCCAATCTGTTCGACTCAACAGCCACACCGCGCTACCAAAATATGGATTTTAGGGAATACCTCTTATGCAAAGCGATAAGCATATCTCCAAAAGTTTTGACCAAGACCTTGATGAAGCTATCCGTCTATTTCTATACATGGGTGATAGCGCGGCCAACCAAGTGGCGAAAGCGATCCATGCGCTTATCGATAAAAATGAGACACTGGCGCAAGAGGTGATTGATATGGACTTTGATATCAATCGAATGGAGGTCGAGTTGGATGAGCATATCTTGCTACTAGTCGCCAAACGCCAGCCCGCCGCCAGCGATTTACGCTTGGTCATGTCCATCAGTAAAGGCGTGGTTGATCTAGAACGCATCGGTGATGAAGCCGTCAAAATTGCTCAGATGGCCAAAAAAATTGCGGCACAAGGTAAACTGTCATACGGTTATGCGGAGGTGCAACACCTCAGCAATCAGGTTCGTTTGATGCTGCACAATGCGCTAGAGGCATTTAGCCAATCGAATGCTGAGCAAGCGTTTGAGGTCATGCGTAACGATAGCATGGTCAATGATGAGTATCAGTCCGCCATCCGTGCTTTAATGACCTATATTATGGAAGATTCACGGCACGTTTCAAAAGTCATCAATATTATGTGGGTATTGCGCGCGCTTGAGCGAGTAGGCGATCATGCACAAAATATTGCAGAACTGGTGATTAACTATATTAGTGGGCAAGATGTGCGTCATTCCGACTATGCGCTGGTCGAAAAAGCCGTGCAAGAAGCCAATGACCGTATGGCGGCGCGCCAAGTCAGCACCCTGTCTGCCACTAAACCTGCCGTCAAGTCAGCCACGGATTTTGTAGACTCAAACGGTGATGAGGGCTGAAAAAATAGTTCATCGTAAGTTTTACATCCAAAAAAACGCGCTATATTAAATAGCGCGTTTTTTATATTGTGGCAATAATAAAAACAATTAGCTCTCCGGCGTCCAACCTTGTGCACGCTCATAATCTTCATTATCTAAAAATTTATCACGTTGTTCGGTGAGGAATTTTTTGGCAGCAGGATCTAACATGCTTAGATGGTTTTCATTAATCAGCATCGTTTGCTGTTCAAGCCATTCTTTCCACGCTTTGTCAGATACCGTTTCTTGTAGCTCCTGACCTTTTTTATTAGGAAAAGGCGGGTGCGGCATTTTTGGCAATTCTTGCTGATACTTACGGCAAAATACCGTATTGGCTTGCGGATTAAAAGTCTCAGTCATAAGGCACTCCTTATTAGGGTTTAGTTATTATAAAAATATGTTATTGAATCACTCATGAGAATAGTTATACCAAACCCAAAAAGTAAGATTAGCTGTGTCAAACTCGCTTAGTCTACAAGGCGTAGTACTTTCATTCGTTTTCCTTGCTACTCTAATTTCTGTGAATGGTATTAGTTAGCACCTATTCAGCATAAGTGACTTAAATATTATTAGCTGAATTTACTTTACCTCATCATGGTATCAAAAACACCCGCAGCAGGGGCGGGTGTTTTTGATAGTAGAAGCTGTCAGGTCAACAATGCGCTTTTACGCAAACACTTCTAAACGACTGCGACCGCGAGCAACGGCTTGCTTAACTTGATTTGGCGCTGTACCACCTAAGTGGTCACGGGCTGCTAGTGAGCCTTCTAACGTTAGATAGTCAAATACATCATCACCGATAGCATCGCTAAATTGCTGTAGCTGCGCCAGTGATAAGTCACTCAAATCAACACCTTCTTTGATACCTAAGGCGACAGCGTTACCGACCACTTCATGAGCATCACGGAAAGCCACACCACGACGTACCAAATAATCGGCCAAATCCGTCGCTGTTGCATAGCCTTTCATTGTGGCAGCGCGCATGTTTTCTTTATTTGGAGTGATATTCGGTAACATATCAGCAAAAGCCAATAAACAGCCGGTAAGCGTATCGACGCAATCAAACAGCGGCTCTTTGTCTTCTTGGTTGTCTTTATTATAAGCCAGTGGCTGACTCTTCATTAGACTTAATAGTGTCATTAATTGCCCAAAGACACGCGCTGCTTTACCGCGCACCAACTCTGGCACATCAGGATTTTTCTTTTGCGGCATGATGGATGAGCCGGTACAAAAGCGATCAGGGATTTGCACAAAGTTAAACTGCGCTGACATCCATAGGATAATCTCTTCGCTCATCCGTGACATATGCATCATCAAGATAGAAGCGGCTGAGGTAAATTCAATCGCAAAGTCACGATCTGAGACGGCATCAAGCGAGTTTTGGCAAATACCTTCGAAACCTAACAGCTCAGCAGTAATGGTACGATCGATTGGGAATGTCGTGCCAGCAAGGGCAGCGCTACCAAGCGGCATCTGATTGATACGGCGGCGCGCATCGACCAGACGTTCGGTATCGCGATATAACATCTCAAACCACGCCATGACGTGATGACCAAAGCTCACTGGCTGCGCCGTTTGTAAATGCGTAAAGCCGGGCATAATAGTGTCAGTATGCTGCTCAGCCAAATCAAGCAAACCACTTTGTAAGCGTACTAATAAGGCAATGATATTATCAGTCTCTTCGCGTAGCCAAAGACGAATATCGGTGGCAACCTGATCGTTACGGCTACGACCCGTATGCAGTTTTTTACCAACAGCGCCGATGATGTCAGTCAAGCGCGACTCAACATTCATGTGCACGTCTTCTAGCGCGATTGACCAGTTAAACTCGCCAGCCTCAATCTCGCGCAGTACCTGATGCAGACCATCAATAATGGTGGCTACTTCGTCAGCGGTCAAAATGTCACATTCTTTAAGCATGGTCGCGTGGGCGATTGAGCCTTGAATATCGTGACGCGCAAAGCGTTGGTCAAAGCCAACAGAGGCGGTGAAGGCAGCGACAAAGCTGTCCGTCGCTTCACTGAAGCGTCCGCCCCACATCTGCTGGCCTTGGCTGTTTGAAGGACTGCTTACAGGGTTGTTTTGTGCAGCGTTATTTGTTATCGGAGCATCTGTGCTAGAATCAGAGACAGATGGGTTTACATTTGATTCGGGACTACTAGGTTTTGAAGAATTGGCGTTCATATCGGTACAAGACAAGTCAGCAGAATAAGAGCTCAAGTATAGCAAAGGATGAGGTTGCCTTACTAGCGGAGCGCTTAGAGTTTTTTATTCCTAAGCTCATGGAAGTCATGAAGCCTTGGCAGTGGTTCATTTATATCTTTTTTTGGTCGCTATTTGTCACGGTGACGAATCGCTATGATATTGCCACGTGGTCAGATTTTTTGATTCAGCTGTTTAGCAGAGTCCTGCAAAACACCTTGAGTATTATTCCTTTCTTATACCTCATTGATTATTTGCGCCCCATTTTTAAGGGCATGAGCATACCTAAAGCCAGCATGTATGTGCTTGCCTTACTCATGGTGGCATCTACCATATCCATGATTTTAGTCATGCTGGTGATGATTAATATTGGTTGGTTTGAATATGATCGTCAAACTTTTATCCTAAATATATTATTTGATGCGGTGATTGGTGGTGGCTTTACCTTGGTGTTCTTACTGTATTTTTTACGCCGTTATCGTGAGACGAATGCGCTCAAACAATCGTTTGAGCAGAAATTGAGTGCACAAAATGATGTGATCAAAGCACGAATCGCTCCGCATTTCTTCTTTAATACCATCAATACCCTTGTGTCACTGATAGAGTCCAATCCAGCAAGAGCTTCTGCTTTATTACAGCATGTTTCTGCCTTATTCCGTGCCAGTTTTAATGGGGCACGAGAGATTAGCTTTGAAGAAGAAATTGCTCTTTGTGAGCACTATCTAGCGATTGAGTCTAGCCGCTTAGCGGATAAGCTTGAAGTGAGTTGGCAATTACCTGACGAAGATGTCATGTATGACATGGTGATTACCGCCTTGACCTTACAGAGCGTGCTAGAAAAAATGCTGCTGAATGTGGTTGAGATGACCACTGAAACCATTTATATCAATATTAGAGTCACTTGGCAACAGCATCGGGTTGCGATTACGATTGGTGTCGCGCTGCCGAAAAAAACCATGATTATTAACCATGATTTACGTCAGCACATGAACTTTTATATTCAAGCGGAACGTTTACGGGCTTATTTCGGTCAAAGTGCGGATATTAAAAGTAGCGTTACCAGTAGTCGAATTATTACTGTCATCGACTATCCGCTGCAAGATGTTAGTTTATGACCGTTTTTTTTGGCTTAATTTTGTATTTTATTTCTCAAGAAATAGGTATGGCATAGTTATTGCACCATCTTTATAGCTAATGGGTTGTTTTACTTTATATTTAGCCATGATTCCCCATCAAAATTATTATCGATAAATGCATTGAAATAAAACTCAATGCACAAGGCTCTCAACGTCAATATAGCCAGTTATTGTTTTATGAAATAATTAAAGGTTTTTATGCTAAGTGATTGGTAATGAGTGCTAATATGTTGGTAAGGCCATTGAAAAAAATACTAAGTTTATCCTAGGATTGGAGTTTGCATGCGTATCGTAGTTTGTGATGATGAGCCACTAGCACGTGAGCGTTTGGTTAGAATTGTACAGGAGTCAGGTCATCAAGTCGTTGCTCAAGCAACCACGGGTGCAGAAGCCATTATCGCTGTAAAAACTCAGCAGCCAGACATCATATTATTAGATATTCGTATGCCTGAGATGGATGGGGTGCGCTGTGCGCAAGAGCTTGCCAAACTTGAGCATCCGCCAGCCATTATATTTGTCACCGCTTATGATCATTATGCCATTGCTGCGCTAAAAGCCAATGCGATTGGTTATTTATTAAAGCCTGCCAATAAAGACGAGTTACTAGAAGCACTAGATAAAGCGAAAAATTTGAACGCGGCGCAGTTAAATGAGATTCGTAAACTCGAAGACCCAACAGCGCGGCCAGTACGTGAGCATATCGCTGCTCGTACTCACCGAGGCGTTGAGCTCATTAAACTCAAAGATATCTATTATTTTACCGCCGATCAAAAGTACGTCAAAGTCCGTCACAAAGATGGCATTGTCCTGATTGATGAGACGCTAAAAGAGCTTGAGCAAGAATTTGAGGATCGGCTGTTTCGAGTACACCGTAATGCCATCATCAACCTTAGCTTTTTGGACTTTTTAGAAACGTTGGATGCAGGACAATATCAAATACGCTTTAAAGGCATTGATGAGACACTTGCGGTTAGCCGTCGTCACTTACCTGCATTACGTGACAAGATTCAAAGCATGTAAACTGCTGTTTCCATTGTGAAATAACAGCAAAATAACCGTGAAATAATCATCCCATATCATCAAACCCTTATTTATGCTTAAATAGGGGTATTTTTTTGCGTCAGCATTGACTATATATGGTTTATATCGCCCATTTTTTGTGGAAAATTTGCAGTATTGCTTAATACTGACCTGCATAGTACTGACGTGAATAGTATCGAATTTATTGAGGCCCTTTATGAGCAATCCGCAGCAAACTGCTTTGACTACCTTGAATATCGCCACGCGTCAGAGCCCTTTAGCACTATGGCAAGCTGAGCATATCCGTGCTCGTCTACTAGATTTGTATCCTGAATTGACGATTAACTTGCTAAAAATTGTCACTAAGGGTGACAAGATTTTGGACACACCTTTGGCTAAAATTGGCGGTAAAGGTTTGTTTGTCAAAGAGCTTGAGCAAGCACTATATGACAAACAAGCGGACATCGCGGTACATTCATTAAAGGACGTACCGATGCAGCTTCCAGAAGGCTTGATGCTGGGCGTCTATTGCAAACGCGCCTCACCGACTGATGCTTTTGTGTCTAACACCTATAATAGTCTTGATGAATTGCCGCAAGGGGCAGTTGTTGGCACGTCAAGTTTGCGTCGTCAGTGTCAGCTTAAAGCCTATCGCCCAGACCTACAAATCAAAACCCTACGCGGTAACGTTGGTACACGTTTGGGCAAGCTAGATGCTGGCGAGTATGATGCGATTATTTTAGCAACCAGTGGTTTGCAGCGTATCGAGCTGGATGAGCGCATACGCGGCGAGCTTGATATCAATGCCTGCCTGCCTGCGGTTGGTCAGGGCGCCTTAGCAATCGAATGCCGTGAAGGTGATGATGAGGTGTTAAAATTACTGGCACCACTGAATGATGATAAAGCTCGTATCCGCCTCATTGCTGAGCGCGCGCTAAACCGTCACTTAGAGGGTGGCTGCCAAGTGCCCATTGCTGCTTATGCCGTTTTACAAATGGCGGATGAAACGAGCAGCAACAATGACGATAACGGTGATAATGGCAATAACGACAACGGCAATGTGTTATGGCTACGTGGCCGCGTCGGTCAAGCGGATGGCAGCGAGCTGCTAAAAGCAGAGAAGCGCGTCACGTTGATCGGCACACAAGCCGAGCAAGAAGTACAGGCTAATCAGCTTGGTATTGATGTTGCCAATATACTGCTTGCCGATGGCGCGGGTGATATCTTATCCGCGATTTATCATCCTGAATAACATACCAGTATTTTGATTATCTTAGTCATAGCCCCAGTATTATTGATGCTAGGGCTATCGTTAAGCCAATTCTATCAGTCTTTTGTCATGGTACGTCTATGTCATCAACATTAAATCACGCCCAGCTTATTGCTAACAGTCAATCAAATAATGAGTCATCACTCACGCAAGTAGTCATCAATACTCGCCCAGTAGAACGTGCCGCTGCATTGACGGATCATCTACAAGTAGCAGGGCTGACGGTGGTAGAGATACCGATGTTGACGTTACAATCGCGCCCAACGACTGAGCAAGACATGACGCTGATGCGGCAGTGGCTAGCAGGCGATTATAAAGCGCTTGTGATCGTTAGCCCAACGGCAGCCGCTTCAGGACTGGCTGTTTGGCAAGCGCTTGAACATCAAGCTCAAAACCATGACCATGACCATGATAATAATGAGCGAAAAGATATAGCAATTAATGCTCTGCAAGCGCCGAGCTACTTGATTGCCGTGGGTGAAGCGACCGCGTCAGTATTAAATAATGCCAAAATAGAGGCATCGAATTACCAAGTGCTTCAGCCTCATATTGCCAATAACGAAGGTATGCTAGCGATGCCTGAGATTGAACGTTTGCAAGCAGGTGACAAGTTGCTCGTGTGGCGCGGATTGGGTGGTAGGCGATTATTGGTCGATACGTTGCTGGCACGCGGTGTGCATATTGATAGCATTGCTTGGTATGAGCGCATAATGCCAGTCGATGCAATGACTCAATATGAGCAGTGGCTACAAGGGTTTTTAGCTCGCAATGGTATGCAAAATACATCAGCTAGTCAGCCAAAGCCAATCGTTGTGGTCAGTAGCGGTACAGCCTTTGAGCATTGGGAAAGCATTGTTCGGGCTGTGGCAGAAAAGGCATTAAAGAAAGAAACAGCCAGAGAAACCCCCGCTATTTTGCCCTATAAATTGTCAGACTTTGCTTATGTGGTGCTGGGTGAGCGTTTAGCCAATATGGTCGCTGAGCAGCAGTTAAGCTATTGGCGTGTAGAAGATTTGGCGCCAGAAACCATTCTTGCTGCTATCCATGCTAAAGCCTGTTAAATGTATAAATGTACCAACCGATAATCTGTCCTTATCTATTATGTTTCACTTTTTATTTATTTGCTTTAAACCTGTTTTAGCCAAAATAACGGTGCTGCCTTATGTCAATCAATTCTGAATCGTTATCTCAGGAACCTTCTGCTACTCAGCAGCGCCGACAAGCAAATGTGTTTTTGTTGCGCCTGCAGTGGCTGGTTATCTTGTTGCTTATCGCCGCCCTATTGTGGCTCTACATCAGCCAGCAGCGTTTCCAGCATAGTGTTAATGAGCGTTTGCAAAGCAACGAGCAAGTCGTCAGCCGTCTGAATGAGATGGATGACCGTCTATTTGCGATGAGTCAGCAGACGCTGCCAGAGCCTCGATCTGCCGCCAGTAGCCAAGCGCAAAACCAGTTAGATTTATTGCGTATTCAGATACAAGCCGCTGATAGATTATTGGCAGACAATAACGACAGTGCAGCGATTGATTTGTTGCGTGGTCTGCATTGGCAGCTTTCGCAAAGTAGCAATGAGATTGCTCCAGCGCTAACGGTTGTGATCAAACAAAGCTTGATGAAAGACATCGAACGTTTGCAGGCAAGCAGCACTCAGCCCAGTCCTTGGCAGCTACAAAACCTCGCCATCCAAAATATTCAAGAGTTTTTGCACAGCTATGAGCGTGTGAGTAGCGAGGCGACACCGCGCAATAGCGCTGATAATAATATGAGCCTCTCGCGCAAACAACTGACCATTCACGAAGTGATTATGACCTTAAATCTGGCCAGTCAAGCCAGTAATATGCGCGAACAAGAGCAGCTGATTGGTTATCTGCGTCAAGCACGAAACCAACTACAAACCTTGGTGCCGAAGTCTGCTATTCCTCAAGAGTCAGCGCCAAAGGCAGCCATGACTAATACTGAAAATGCCTCTAATACTGCGTCCGCAGGCAAAAAACAAACCTCTACCGATAAGAATCTACCAACCAGATCCGCTCCGACAAATATCGGAGAAGTTATAGATTGGTTAGATAAATTGATTGCCAATGCACCGAAACCAACGCCATTGTTGACCACTCAGATTTTGGATAAATCTCAGCGTTAGTGGTTCAGTGGATGTTGATTGATAGATTTATGAATACAAAAATAAGAGAAATGACGTTATGGACAGTTTGAATCAAGCAGCACATGCAGCCTCCAATATTGCAGATAATCATCCTGACGAATTGTCTCATTATCCCATTATTCATCATCAGCCCATTCACTGGGGCGAGATGGATGCGTTTAACCATTTAAATAACGTGATTTATTACCGTTACGCTGAATCAGCACGAATTGGCTATTTGCAGGCGCTAGGTATGTTTGATGGCAGTATGGTGACGGTATTGGCACAATCAAGTTGCCAGTATTTACGCCCAGTGACTTATCCTGATACTTTGCTATTAGGAGTGCGCTGTCAGCGCTTGGGCAATACGAGTATCGTGATGGAATACAGCTACTATAGTACCGCGCAAGCAGCCATCGTCGCGACAGCTGAGGCAGTTGTGGTACGTCTCGATAGTGAGGGAAAGCGTAAGTTAGCTTGGACAGAGGAAGAGCGCGCTCGGCTATTGGCATTAGAAGCAAAAGTTGGTCATATACCTAAGCTTTAGCACTGAATATTAAATAAATGAAAAAAAGGCAGGCTAACGTTATGTTAGCGTGCCTTTTGCTATGTGGCTGATATCGAATCAAACAGTCAAACATTAATCTTGCTTTGGCGCATGTACGAAATCGATGACGTTCAAGTCAAAGCCTGATAATGCGTAAAACTTCATGGGTGATGATAATAAACGCATATCACGAACGCCTAAATGACGCAAAATCTGTGCACCAACACCAATGCTGCGATACGGCTGCTGAGTAATGGTCGATTGCGATTCATTGTCTGCAGCTTTGTCTAACGCCTCTCCTAAATCTATTGGCTGGTTGCTACCAATCCAAACTAATACGCCGCGATCTGAATTACTGATTTCCTCCAGTGCTGAGCGCACGCTCCAGCCACTACGACCCGTCATATCATTTTTGGCAGCAAACAAGTCGCGTAGTGGGTGAAAACCATGGACACGGACGGTGCTGACGCCTTCGCTCACATCGCCTTTTACCAAAGCCAAATGCGTTTCATCAGCGCCAAATTCGCGGAAGCGATGTAGCGTAAAGGTGCCGTATTCCGTTTCAAAAGGACGCGACTCAATTTCTTCTACCGTTTGCTCGTTCGCGATGCGGTAGTTGATGAGGTCAGCAATTGTACCCATCTTGATGCCATGCTCTTCGGCAAATATCTCAAGGTCATCACGGCGCGCCATCGTACCATCAGCATTGATGATTTCGACAATTACTGCTGCGGGCTCAAGCCCTGCTAGGCGTGCTAAATCACAACCAGCTTCAGTATGTCCAGCGCGGTGCAAGACGCCACCATTTTGAGCCATGATTGGGAAGATATGTCCAGGCTGGACGATATCTTCAGGTTTTGCTGAAGAAGAAACCGCTGCTTGAATCGTACGAGCGCGATCAGCAGCAGAAATACCCGTTGTAACGCCTTCAGCGGCTTCGATAGAAACCGTAAAGTTGGTACTAAATTTTGCTTCGTTACGATCAGACATCAGCGGCAACGCCAACTGTTGGCAGCGTGCTTGTGACAAGGTCAAGCAGACCAAACCACGTGCATGAGTAATCATAAAGTTAATATCTTCAGGGCGCACATGGGTCGCTGCCATGATGATATCACCTTCATTTTCACGGTCTTCATCATCCATTAAGATGACCATCTTGCCAGCACGAATGTCTTCGATAATCTCAGGAATCGTATTTAAACTCATAGTAAGTCTCAATATTTTATTATTTATAGATAGGTGTGATGTGGAATATAAAGCATTATCTGTCTATTGTAGCAGTAGATGCTACAGAGCGCTGTTGCGGTTAGGCAAAGTGCATGGGATCAAATTGATCCACCGTAGACATTATGGAATCATTGCTCATATATCAATATGAGGACATTTTAACGCTTTTCAGCCCACTGTGCTGCTTCATCTCAAAACTATATGGACTAGTCTGTCAAATATAGTGATAAGTATTACTAATGGTCACGACGATTCATGTATTCAATGGTGTATTAAGTAAAGGGCTAATCGACCATGTGAGCCATCAGTCATTACTGGCTGCTTGGCTTTTTAGCCAATCCATAAACTGTTTACTGTGTTGCTCGCGTTGGTTGTCGGCAAATTCATAAAAGCTGCTACCAACTAAATTGTCTGGCAAATAGCTTTGTGGATAATAGTGATTGGGATAATCGTGTGGATAGGCGTAACCTTGACCATAGCCTTGATTACGCATCAGTTTAGTCACGCCATTACGTAGGTGTAGCGGCACAGGAGAGGCATCTTTTCCTGCCAACGCCATCGCAGCATTGATGGCTTTATAAGTGCTGTTACTTTTGGCACTGGTCGCCAGATAAACCACTACTTGCCCCAAGATAATACGCGCTTCTGGCATACCAATTGATTGCACACTACGCAATGCTGCATCGGCAAGCAGTAAAGCATTAGGGTTGGCATTACCAATATCTTCACTGGCCAAGATGACCAAACGCCGCGCGATAAAATCAGCAGGCTCACCGCCAACTAACATCCGCGCCATCCAATAAAGCGCAGCATCAGGGTCTGAGCCACGTACGGACTTTATCATCGCCGAGATAATATCGTAATGCTGCTCGCCATCTTTGTCATAGCGTACCAGCGCGGTCTGAGCAACACGAGCGACCAATTCATCGTTAATGAAGAGCGGTGATTGCTTAGTGTCCGCCGTTTGAATAGCAAGCTCTAATAAATTTAGCGCCTTTCTAGCATCGCCATGCGCCAGTTGGCTGATAGTGTCCTGTGCTTGTAAATCAACCGTCAAATTTTTCAGCACTGAATCTTCTGAAATTGCCCTGTGCAATACCGCACTGATTTGCTTAGGCGTCAGTGGCTCTAAACGATACACTTGGCAACGTGATAGCAGGGCATTATTGACACTAAAGGAGGGGTTTTCAGTTGTCGCACCAATCAAGGTAATATCACCAGATTCGACCGCGCCCAGTAAGGCATCCTGCTGAGCCTTGTTAAAGCGGTGTATCTCATCGATAAAAACCACAGGTGATTCAAATGCCAATGAGTCCTTATTGTCTAATACTTCTCGCAGCTGTTTGACCCCAGTATTCAAGGCAGACAAGGCATGAAAAGGTCTGCCAACAGCATCAGCCAACAGCATGGCAATAGTCGTTTTGCCGATGCCAGCTTCACCATGCAAAATAATCGATGGCAGATGCCCTTGTTCGACCAAACGCCGCAAGGGCGCACCTGCCGCCAGTAGATGTTCTTGACCAATGATTGCATCAATTGTCGTTGGGCGCATACGCTGAGCAAGGGGTGTATCGGCATGAAAATTAGGCGGCATAGAAATCTCTATTATCAATTTAAACAGCTATCAATTAGTTCATAACGACAGTGATTAATGGGCTTTTATTGCTGCATCTAAATGACTACATCCTAGATTACATTCATCATTACTATGAAAAAAGACCATATCTGTCTGTTTGGCATGATTTTCGCACTAATGAATATTAGACATTAGTGGTAAAAGTAGGCTAATTTATAAAGATGCTATTTAGTATGTGTCTTGTTATGTGTCATACACGATAGGCTAACGCAGATTTACGTTAATAAAAGTCAATCAAGTGTACAGCTTATGTCCCAAATACTTTGATTTTTATGCTTTTATCCCTATTAACGGTTCAACAGCATTGATAGATCGCAGATATCAAGCGCGATTTACGACCTATCATTTGTGATCATCCATTCATTAGGCATAAGGTATTACCGTCATGATGTCTCCGCCGATATTACAGCGCTTGTTTGCTCGCTATTTATATCGCAGTGCCAAGCAGCAATCACGTTTGCTTACTACAGGTGAGATAGCGCTGGCGCGGTCAGTATTTGGCGACAGTATCAATCTCGATGAGGTTCAGCTCAAGACTGCTTGGTGGGTGTTGAAACATTATGCCGTTAGTCCTAATGGCAATATTTATTTTAACCCAGCAGATTGGACAGTAGATTTTAGCGATGCTTCATTGAGTAAAAAAAGCTGGCTGATACATGAATTGACTCATGTATGGCAATTACAGCAAGGCTTAAAAGTGGTGCGCGGTGCACTTATTGATCGCCGTTATGATTATGTACTCAAGACAGGCAAATCCTTCTTTAAATACGGTATCGAACAGCAGGCGCGTATGGTTCAGGATTATTTTATTCGTCGTCAACGTGGACAAGACTGTCAAGCATTAGAAACTTGTATTCCATTTTTAATCGTGAAGTCTGACGACAATATGAAGTGATATCCATTGGCAATGGATTGCCATGACGAGTTTGGTTTTTATTATTTTGCCTTAACAAGGACACGTACTCTTATGTTTAAATTTTTGCCAAAAAAGCCCAGTTATAAAATGAATAAAGGTGTGGTCGATGATTCTATAAATCAAAAAAACAACCTTTTACAGCACTCGCCAACCTTGCTTGCGGCAACACTCAGCGGCGTGTTGCTGTTAAGTGGTTGTCAGCAGCAAGCAGAGACTCAACCTGCGCCAGAAGACAGTCAGAGCGTTGAAAAAACGAGCACTGAAGACAGTCAGCCTATGCGCCCAAGTGATTCTGCTGCTACCCGTATAAAGCAGTTTCAGCCCATATATGTCGCGCAAGCACAAAGGCTACAGCGTCGTTTACAAGCAGAGTATGAATCCCTACAAGCCGCTGATAGCTCAGATAGTGAGGATTCATTGCTGCTAAATGGTGATACTGCTAGCGATACTAATACTGATAACGTGATGGAGAATAACAGCGATGCAGCTGATAGCAGCTCACTATCTGCTGACACCACAGATGATGAAGTGGATATCTCCGCTGAGACTGATATCAATACCAGTACGGAAGTTGGCGAGCGTGATTTAACGGTGTTAAAGCGCATTAGCCTTGAGCCGCGTAAGCCTGTCATGCTAACAGAAGATCAAATCATCGAAAGCTACCAGCAAGCGATGGAAGCGCTTTATCAGCCTGTAACGACACCTCTTAGCGCAGAAGATGTTGATACTTTAATTAATATCGCAACGTTAGTACCGCAATTATTTGAGCATGCAGAAGTTGCTGGCAGGCTCAGTGCCAAGAGCCCAGCATTAGCGCGTTTGATTATTCAGCACCAGGTTTGGGAGCAGATAGAAGCTCAGCAAGTGATTGATATGCAGCAGATGAAACTGAATCAACAAAAAGAATTTGAGACGCTTATGACTAAGTTTAATGACACCATTAAAGGTTATGATGAGCAAATTGCCAAATATGAGCAGACACTAAAAGAATTCCAGTAGCCGCAATTCTGTCACTCAACCAGTTATTCATTCAGTAACGGATAGGGTTTCTATAAAATGTAATGTGGCTAACCGTATCAAATGAGACAGTAAGAACCATAAAAAAAGAACCATAAAAAATCCCGCACGATGGCGGGATTTTTTATGGTTCTAAAAACTAAAATATAAGTGACTATTTACGGTCTTCAACTTTAACGAAATCGCGATGCGTTTCACCAGTGTATAACTGACGTGGACGACCAATTTTGAACGGTGTGCTGTGCATCTCTAACCAATGGCTGATCCAACCAGAGGTACGAGCCAATGAGAAAATAACGGTAAACATTGACGTTGGGATACCGATGGCTTTAAGGATAATGCCCGAGTAAAAATCAACGTTTGGATACAAGTTACGCTCAACGAAGAACGGGTCTTCTAAAGCGATTTTCTCAAGTGCCATGGCAAGCTCAAGCTTAGGATCATTGATGCCCAATGCGCCTAATACTTCGTCACAAGTTTCTTTCATTACTTGTGCGCGTGGATCAAAGTTTTTATAAACGCGATGACCAAAGCCCATCAGTTTCACTTCACGGCTCTTCACTTTTTCCATGAATTCAGGCACATTTTCAACTGAACCGATCTCATCTAACATCTCAAGCACGGCTTCGTTCGCGCCGCCATGTGATGGTCCCCAAAGGGCGGCGATACCAGCAGCGATACACGCATAAGGGTTTGCGCCAGTAGAACCAGCTAGACGTACCGTAGACGTTGACGCGTTTTGCTCGTGGTCAGCATGCAAAGTAAAGATTTTGTCCATGGCGCGAGTGATGACGTCATTGGTTTGGTAATCAACATCAGCAGGCGTGGCAAACATCATGTATAAGAAGTTTTCAGCATAGCTAAAGTCATTGCGTGGATACATGAACGGTTCGCCTTGCGAGTATTTATAACTCATCGCAGCAAGCGTTGGCATTTTAGCGATTAGACGGATAGCCGTGATTTCACGATGCTCTTCGTTACTGACGTCTAATGCTTCATGATAAAACGCGGATAAAGCACCAACGACACCAACCATAATGGCCATTGGATGTGCGTCACGGCGGAAGCCTTCAAAGAACTTGCGTAATTGATCATGAACACCCGTATGCTTACGGATTTTTTCAAAGAAATCTGCTTTTTGCTCAGCGTTCGGTAAGTCGCCATGAATCAAGGCATAAGCCACTTCTAAATATTCAGCATTGTTTGCCAATTGATCGATAGGGTAGCCGCGGTGTAGTAGCTCACCTTTACCGCCATCAATATAAGTAATCTTTGATTCAACAGGAGCGGTTACTTTAAAACCAGGGTCATAAGACCAAAATCCTGATTCTTGTAGAGCAGCAATATCTAGAACTGGACGCCCTAAAGTACCTTCGATAATAGGAAACTCGTATTCTTTACCATTGACGGTTAGTTTGGCATTAGTGTCAGCCATAAATTGCTCTCCATTGGTTTTAGCTTGTTAGAATAAAATTACGACAGACGCACACCCTCGGTCTATCGTTAGTCAAATCATAAAAATGCATTTAACTCATTTAATACGCAGGGTATATTAGCAGTAATTACTTATGATTTGAAAAGACTTTTACCATCAATAGCACCAATTGGCACGGTTTAGTCGTGTTTATTCACTGTAATTTTTGTATCAAAATATGTCTGATTGGTTATTTTGCTTAGAAAGCTTGTTTTTATGACAGTAAGTACAGCTACATTATCCGCATAATTCTTAAAGAATTTTACGATAATAATGTAGCAGGTTTGATTAATATTCGGGTTAAAAACAGACAGAGTATGCGTAGTAGACGAATTGAGTTTGGCATAAATCTCCTCAAAATTGAGTAATTTTGGCAAATACGTATGATCGCTGTCTATTTATTTGTTAACCCAGCGTTTGCCTTTTACTACTTAGGGGATAAATTTGTAATTATCGCCCAGTCATTTTATAATTGTAGGAACTTAACTGGCACTCGCTTTGTGCGAATTGATAAGTGGTCATGATGTAGTGTCGTTTTTCTATTCATACTCGGTTATGGCTGAGTAGCACCAGAGCAACGACGCACTAGCGTTTTGATAGACAATATCTGTAATCCAGGGTTTGAATGCTTTTGTTAACTGTTCTATTTTTAAGTCATTAGTAAAAGGGCTGTATTGATATCGATGACGGAGTAGCGTTGTTTTTATTGATATGACCAGTAAAAATAGACTAGTTAATCGATCTTACTCATGTTTATTTTCTTTGTTGTATAATAGACGGGTTGTTTTATAGACCTGTCGATTTGACGAGCGATATTAAACAGTTTATCAATACCTTGTAACCCACGATCCTTTCTTCATATTTAGCGCAAACTAAACGAAGTCAGCTAGCTCTTCCTTACTTTATTCGTCTCGTGTGTTGCTCAATGCTTAATCGACATCAGTGATATCAAGCGTTGATAGCAGATACAGGAGTATAACCGCAAAAAGGATGCCCGCTGTGAAAAGCAACCGACCTATTGATCTGCCTTTAAGCCAAGTGATTAGCGTTAATCGCTCACCGATTGCGATCGCCTCTATCTTGCATCGTATCTCTGGCATTATTTTATTTTTATTGATTCCTGTCATGCTGTGGTTACTACAGAACTCATTGGCTTCGGCTGAGAGCTTTGAAACCGTATTTGACAACGTACTTGTGCGCTTTTTAGCATGGATATTTGTTGCTGCGATTGCTTATCACTTTGTGATGGGTATTAAGCACTTATTCGCTGATATGGGCATGAACGAAGAGCTAAAATCTGGCCGCACTGCGTCTATGGTTAGTTTTGTGATTGCAGCGATTCTAATTGTCGCGTCATTTGTATGGGTGATGTTCTAATGATAAAAAATGATTCAGGAATCAAAAGTGCGACTGGTCTGACAGGTTCAGGCTCACGCGATTGGATTATCCAGCGTATTAGCGCTGTCGTTTTAGCCGTTTATAGTGTGGTATTGCTGGGCTTCTTTTTGACGCATGGCGATGTTACTTATCTTGAATGGTCATCATTTATGACCAGTTTACCTATGCGCCTATTTAGCTTGGTGGCGGTACTTGCTCTAGCTGGTCATGCTTGGGTTGGTATGTGGACCGTGTTCACCGACTATATCACGACTGGCAAATTGGGCTCAAGCGCAGCAGGTCTACGCTTAGTGCTACAGTCATTGATGATTATCGCTATTTTAGTGTTTCTATTTTGGGGCATCATGATTTTTTGGGGTACTGGTTTCGGTGTGGTTGCTGTTTAACGATAGCCAATCCCCTATAATCTGGATACGGTGTCAGGCTCGCTTAATCTACTATTTGTAGTTCTGGTGACATGCCTTCCTTGTATCCATATTATATTGAACAGACTATGTATTGATAATATTTATTTATCTGTAACTTGATTTATCTATAAACAATAACGGACGCGACTAGCAAATGTCAAAGTCATCCGTTAGTAGCCAAAAATAGTCATAGCCAATCATAGCGTTGGACATCATTGACTTAGCCAGTCACTTATATAATAGGTGCGCTATGGTTTAGTCAGTGAGCGAACCCAATATAACGATAGATGTGCAAATTAGGTGGTTAAAGGTTGTGAGCGTCATCCACTTTGATAATTGCAAATAGTGGCAAGACAATAAAGTGTTTTGTCTAGCAATAGGATGATTTTGAGACAGCCTTTTTATTTACTTCTAAGCATTAATAGGCATTAGGAAAACCGTAATGGCAACTAGACAAGATAATACCATTAGTAATATTAAGACGCTAAACTACGATGCAGTCATCGTTGGTGGCGGCGGCTCAGGTATGCGTGCTTCACTACATTTGGCAGAAGCGGGCATGAAAGTTGCCGTTTTGACCAAAGTATTCCCAACCCGTTCGCACACGGTTGCGGCTCAGGGCGGTATCGGCGCAAGTTTGGGCAACATGAGCAACGATAACTGGCATTTCCACTTTTATGACACCGTTAAAGGGTCAGATTGGTTAGGTGATCAAGACGCGATTGAATACATGTGCCGTGAAGCGCCTAAAGTAGTCTATGAGCTTGAGCACATGGGCATGCCGTTTGACCGTAACGAAGACGGCACGATTTATCAGCGCCCATTCGGTGGTCATACCTCAAATTATGGCGAAAAAGCCGTACAACGTGCGTGTGCTGCAGCTGACCGTACGGGTCACGCGCTATTACATACGTTATATCAGAAGAATTTGCAGCAAGGCACTGAGTTCTTTATCGAGTGGATTGCGCTTGATTTGATCAAAGACGAAGCGGGTAATATCAACGGTGTTATCGCGCTTGAGCAAGAGACAGGTACGGTTGCCGTATTCCAGTCACCGATTACTGTCCTAGCGACAGGTGGTGCAGGTCGTATCTTTGCCGCCTCTACTAACGCTTATATCAATACTGGTGACGGTATTGGCATGGCAGTTCGTGCTGGTATTCCATTACAAGACATGGAGTTTTGGCAGTTCCACCCAACAGGTGTCCACGGTGCAGGCGTACTGTTAACTGAAGGTTGCCGCGGTGAAGGCGCAATCTTACGTAACAAAGATGGCGAAGCGTTCATGGAGCGCTATGCGCCAACCGTGAAAGACTTGGCACCACGTGATTTGGTTTCTCGTTCTATGGATCAAGAAATCAAAGAAGGTCGCGGCTGTGGTCCAAACGCTGACCATATCGTAATGGATATGACGCATTTGGGTGTAGAAACCATCATGAAGCGTTTGCCATCAGTATTTGAGATTGGTAAAAACTTCGCTAACGTTGATATCACCAAAGAGCCAATTCCCGTTATTCCAACTATTCACTATATGATGGGCGGTATTCCAACCACCATCCATGGTCAAGTAATCACGCCTGATCTAGAAGCGGGTACTGATGAAGACGGTCTATATGCAAAAGGCAACGTGGTTAAAGGTCTTTATGCTATCGGCGAATGTGCTTGTGTCAGTGTTCATGGTGCCAACCGTTTAGGTACCAACTCTTTGCTTGATCTACTGGTATTTGGTCGTGCTGCTGGTAAGCATATCGTTGATGAATTCCATCATGCCGATCATAACTATAAGCCTCTAGATCCACGCGTGCTAGATTATACGGTCGGTCGTTTAGACAAGCTGCAACAGTCGACTGAAGGCTATAATGCCCAAGACGTGGCTGACGAGATTCGTGCGACCATGCAAGCGCATGCGAGTGTGTTCCGTACGCAAGCGATGATGGACGAAGGCGTTGAGAAGATTTTAGCGCTTGGTGACAAGATTGAAAAAATCCATTTAGCCGATAAATCACAAGTATTTAACACAGCGCGCATTGAAGCATTCGAAGTGGCTAACTTGTATGAAGTGGCCAAAGCGACGATGGTATCAGCGGCAATGCGTCACGAAAGCCGCGGTGCTCATAGTGTGTCTGACTATGACCGTCCAGAAGATGATGATTACGCACCAAATGGCCGTAATGACCACGAGTGGATGAAGCATACCTTATGGTATTCTGAAGGCAATCGCATCATTTATAAGCCAGTTCGTAAGGTACCACTAACGGTTGATTATATCGAACCGAAAGTTCGCGTCTACTAATTTTAGACTGCGCAATTTAGCGATACGAACAGCGTAAACGTTTTATTTTTTATTCATTTATTAAAAGGTGACCGCCAGCTACATGCTCATGCCAGCGTGACAATATGATTAGTTGATATTTGATAATTACTGTCAATATGGGCTAATCAATAGCGCTGATATGCTGCAACCTTTGTATGCCCGCCATCACCTACGTGTGGAGTTTAGCATTATGAGCCGAGGTACTCGCACCATCGAAATCTATCGCTACGATCCTGATCTGGACGCAGCGCCGCGCATGCAAACGTATACGATTGAGTTGCTAGACTCAGATCGTATGTTGCTTGACGTGTTATTACGCCTGAAAAAGGAAGACGAAACACTGACCTTCCGTCGCTCTTGCCGTGAAGGTATTTGTGGCTCTGATGGCATGAACATCAATGGCAAAAATGGCCTAGCGTGTCTCATTAACATGAACACTCTGCCAGAAAAAGTCACGGTTCGTCCATTACCAGGTCTACCTGTTGTTCGCGATTTGGTTGTTGATATGAACCAATTCTATGAGCAATATGAGAAAGTACATCCGTACTTGATCAATGACCAGCCAGCGCCGCCAACTGAGCGTTTGCAGTCACCTGAGCAACGCGAAAAGCTAAACGGTTTGTACGAATGTATTCTATGCGCATGCTGTTCAACCAGCTGCCCATCGTTCTGGTGGAACCCTGATAAATTCTTAGGTCCATCAGCACTACTGCATGCTTATCGCTTCGTGGCTGATAGCCGTGATGGTGATACGCAAGCACGTTTGGCGCGCTTAGATGATCCATTTAGCCTATTCCGTTGCCGCGGTATCATGAACTGTGTATCAGTTTGTCCAAAAGGTTTAAATCCAACCAAAGCAATTGGTCATTTACGTAATATGCTCATTGACCAAGCAGGTTAATCGTTTATAATGGTCTGGTTTTTTTGCAGATAGCGTACGAAAGACACCACCTAATCATTAGGTGGTGTTTTTTATGAGCAATATATCTGAGATTCTTTGATTGTCTTTCAGTGTCAGATAGGGCTTATAGAGACGATTATTCGACATGGTTAAAGGTAAGGCTGGGCTATCAATACGTTGGTTGTATGTAAGAAGGCATGATATATACGTCAGCAATCTATCAAAAAAGCGAAATAGGACTCCACCCGACATTAGGGCGGAGGGGAATGTCGCTTAGTATTTATTATATTCGGTGGTGTGTCAAAAAATATGTTGACTAAAATTTGAACAATTTTGAAGCCTTGAAAGCTCTATGGAATCAGAGAAATTAGCATAGACTTCGTATTAAATTTTTTCGTCACCATACTTTTTAGAACACCGCCTTATATTTTTATACAGATTAGTTACTGAAATAAATCGTGTTAATCTTTAGTATTGATAACATGTCAGACGAAAACGAATTGGTGTTATGAAAATCAGTAAAGCGTATAAGTTTAGGCTTGAGCCTAACGTAGAGCAAGAGGTTATCTTAAATAACCTTGTTGGTTCTGCGCGCTTTGTTTGGAATCAAATGCTGGCCATATCGTTTGAGATGTTTGTTAAGAATGAGTTTATTAATGCAACGAATTTGGTTAATAAAATCATGGATATTAAAGCCAATCCTGATTTTGCATTCTTAAAAACAAGCTCCAATGCGGTATCTTTACAACAGAAAGTTCGTGATCTCGCTTCTGCTTGGTCGCGCTTTTTTGACCCTAAAGTTCATGCAAGGCTGAAAGAAAATAACAGAAAACCTAGAAAAACTAAATGCCTCAAGCTTGCCGACGGCACTGAAATCCAACTACGCCCACTCATGCCGCGTTTTAAACGTAAATCAGATGGTCGAGATTCAATCCGCTTGGTTCAGTTTGATAAATATTGCCGCGTTAAGGGCAATCGCGTCAAATTACCGAATGGTATTGGCTTGGTGAAGTTTAAAAAATCTCAAGAGATCATAGGTGTCATAAAGAATATCACCATCAGTAAGAAATCCGGCCATTGGTACGTGTCTTTCGGTACGGAGCGTGAGGTTGAAACACCGACCCATCCGTCCAAAACCGCCATTGGTATTGATTTAGGGATTACTAAATTTATCACTACCTCAAACGCTGATATTATTCAGCCCAAAAATAGCTTCAAAGCCAATCAAGTCAAGATAGCAAGGCTACAGCGCCAATTAAGCCGCAAGGTCTTATTTAGTAATAATTGGAAAAAGCAAAACCGTAAAATCCAAAAGCTTCACCATCATATCGCCAATATTCGCCATGACTACTTGCATAAGATCACCACTGACATCAGCAAAAACCACGCCATGATTGTCTGTGAGGATTTGAAAGTAGCTAATATGTCGAAATCAGCAAGTGGTACGCTTGAAAACAAAGGTCGCAATGTCAGAGCCAAATCAGGATTGAATAAATCAATTCTTGATCAGGGTTGGGGTATGGCGTTGACTATGCTTGAGTATAAACAGCAATGGCAAGGTGGATTATTGATCCAAGTAAACCCAAGATTTACTAGCCAAACCTGTTTTGAGTGCAAGCATGTTGCCAAAGAAAATAGACGCACCCAAGCAAAATTTGAGTGCGTTGAATGTGGTTATATTGCGAATGCTGATGTTAATGCAGCTCGTAATATTCTTACGGTAGGACATGCCGTTTTGTCTGTGGAGGGAGGACGCGGTAAAGGTCGCCCGATGAAACAGAAAGCTTGTGACCTTCGTGAGAAAGTCACCTAAGAGCTTTTGCTTTTAGAATCCCACACTTGAGCTTGTCGAAAGTGGCGGGAGTATGTCAAATAATTGGTGTTAGAAAAAAGTATTCAGCCAGAGATATTCACCACGTTAAATGTTAGAATAGCGCATTATTTTAATAATTAGTCGTTTTGACGAACCACTATCAGTCGTTAACGTTTAACTTACTGATAAATAAGTATTCAAAACAAGTAATAGACTGGAATAATGCATCCAAAATGATAGTAGATATTCATTACCTAAATAGTTAGTATTGAACAAACAAACTATGGCGCGAAACGCTGTCATGCTACTCTATACAGCAACGTATGTTTGCCATAAAAGTAATGATAGCTTGGGAATAACCAGACGTTCCAGCGAGGATAGCCAAATAATAGGCCAGCTGAAGGCGTCAATAATTCATCGATCGTTTATCTTTGATGAATTGGTTATGACTAACTTCAGTATATATAAATTAATGTTGTGAGACGAGTCAGATAACAAAACTGGACGTTCACAAATAATTATATTTTTAATATAGGTATTGTAATGGCACTTATTATCACTATTTAGCATCACTGTCTGTCATAAGCAAAAGTACAGATAAGCGTACTTCTTTTATAGTAATAAGTGTGGTTCATAAATCAGTACTGAACAGAATACGATTGAGTTTTTATAGCATTAAGTATTTAGATGTCTCACATACAACAGATTACACAATAATAAGCACGATTCCATTCATTTATCTATCAAATAGACGATTATTATGAATAGTATAACTAAAGAAGCCGCAAGCCTAGGACATACAGAACTGGCTGCTGACAACGCCAGCTATATAGAAGCTCTTTATGAGCAGTACCTAAACGATCCTGATAGCGTTGATACCGATTGGCAAACGTATTTTGAACAATACAAATCGGCAAACGATGCACAGCATAACGCTATTAAGGAACAGTTTTTGTTGCTTGCTCGCAACCAAACTGCCAACAAAGCCAGCACTCAAGCGCCTGATCAAAGTGCAGGCTTAGCCGACTGTGCCAACCCTAAACAAATGGGTGTACAACAGCTAATTTCAGCTTACCGTCGCCGTGGTCATCGCCGTGCCAAGCTTGATCCATTAAATCTACATCCACGTGCAGAAGTGGAAGATTTGACCCTTGCTTATCATAATCTTTCAGAAGCTGATCTTGATACCGTATTTCCTACCAATGATTTAAATATCGGTAAAGACGAAGCGCCTTTACGTGAAATCATCGAAATTATGGAACGTGTTTACTGCCGTTACATTGGTACTGAATACATGCACGTTACCACCAGTACTGAAAAACGCTGGATGGAAAAGTATCTAGAAACCAACTTAGGTTACATCAAGTTTGATAAAGAAAAGCGCTTATCTATTCTTGAGCGCCTAACAGCAGCTGAAGGTCTAGAAAAATACTTAGCACGTAAATATACGGGCGTTAAGCGTTTCGGACTAGAGGGCGGCGAAAGCTTTATCCCTGCTATCAATGAAATCATCCAACGTGCAGGCGGTTATGGCACCAAAGAGATGGTCATTGGTATGGCTCACCGTGGACGCCTAAACCTATTGGTCAACATCTTAGGCAAAAACCCTGCGGACTTGTTTGATGAGTTTGATGGCAAAGTACAGCCAGAAAAAGGCTCAGGTGACGTTAAATACCATAATGGTTTTTCATCGAATGTGATGACGCCAGGTGGTGAAGCGCATTTGGCTTTGGCATTCAACCCGTCCCATCTTGAGATTGTCGCGCCAGTATTGCAAGGTTCTGTACGCGCACGTCAAGTTCGCCGTAATGATGAGCCTTTAATGGAACATACCGATGGTAACTCAGTATTGCCAATCGTCATTCATGGTGATGCGGCGTTTGCTGGTCAAGGTGTGGTTCAAGAAACGTTCCAAATGTCACAAACTCGTGCTTATAGCACTGGTGGTACAGTACATATTGTGATCAATAACCAAGTCGGTTTCACGACAAGTCGTCAAGAAGATGTGCGTTCGACTGAATATTGTACTGACGTTGCAAAAATGGTACATGCACCTATTCTACATGTGAACGGTGATGATCCTGAGTCGGTGGTATTTGCCGCACAGTTAGCATTAGATTATCGTCATGAGTTTGATAAAGACATCATTATCGATCTGTTCTGCTATCGCCGTAACGGTCACAATGAAGCCGATGAGCCATCAGCGACTCAACCACTCATGTATGCCGTTATTAAGAAGTTACCAACGACTCGTACTATCTATGCACAGAAGCTTATCGCTGATGGAGTCTTAAGTGCTGAAGAAGAAAAACAGTATGAAGATGACTATCGTGAATCTTTAGACCGTGGTGACTATGTTGCCAACTCGCTGGTTAAAGAACCTAACGAGCAGCTATTTGTCGATTGGAAACCTTATTTAGGTCACGAATTGGTAGATGATTGGGATACCAGTGTCGACATTGAGACTCTAAAAGGTTATGGACGTCGTATGGCGGAAATGCCAGACGGCTATAAGTTACAACGCCAAGTACAAAAAGTGGTTGAGCAGCGCTTAGCCATGCAAACAGGCGAAGAGCCGTTGAACTGGGGTGCAGCTGAAACATTGGCATACGCATCACTAGTCGATAACGATAAAGTATTGGTACGCATCACTGGTGAAGATGTGGGTCGCGGTACTTTCTCACATCGTCATAGCGAAATCTATAATATCAATGATGGCAGTATGTATGTGCCATTGGCTCATATGAGTGACACTCAAGCCCGCTTTGCCACTTATAACTCATTGTTATCAGAAGAAGCGGTATTAGCATTTGAATATGGTTATGCAACGACAGTACCAAACGCCTTGATCGTTTGGGAAGCGCAGTTTGGTGACTTCGTCAACGGCGCGCAGGTGGTGATTGACCAGTTTATCTCAAGTGGTGAGACGAAATGGCAGCGCGTTTGTGGTCTAACTATGTTATTACCACATGGTTTTGAAGGTCAAGGTCCTGAGCATTCATCTGCTCGTCTTGAGCGTTTCTTACAGCTATGTGCTGAAGACAATATGCAAGTAATAACGCCAACGACACCTGCACAGATCTATCATGCGCTACGTCGTCAAGCGGTTCGCCCAATTCGTAAGCCATTGATTGTCATGTCACCGAAGAGTTTACTACGTCATAAGCTAGCCACGTCAAATCTTGAAGAGCTAGCGAATGGTAAGTTTGAAACGGTACTGCCAGAGATGGACAACCAAAATGCAGACAAAGTCACTCGTATGGTGCTTTGTGGTGGTAAAGTTTATTACGATTTGCTTGAGCAGCGCCGCGCCTTAGGTCTAGATCATGTCGCTATTGTTCGTATTGAGCAGCTCTACCCATTACCAGAGCAGCGTTTGATGGCTGAGATTGAAAAATACAGCAACTTGGCTGAGATCGTTTGGACGCAAGAAGAGCCGCTGAACCAAGGCGCTTGGTATTATTTAGCGCCGCATATGTTCCGCATTGTTGTGCCACACCCAACCAAAGCAAAAGTAATGGAGCCGGTCGCGCGTCCTGCGAGTGCAGCACCTGCTACAGGGTCACCGAAACTGCATGCTCAGCAGCAGCAAGCGTTGATCGCTGGTGGTCTTGGTATCAGTGTCGATGAGTTGGCTAAGTAACAGATTATTGAAGATAAATGAATCAGGCGATAACAGTCAGTATGTTGTAATAAAATCTAGATAGTATTATCTAAGATCGCTATGCAAGATGGCACTGACTGCCTATCACGACTTAATAACAAATATGAATATCCCAATCTAAGGAGTATATCGATGGCTGATATCAAAGCCCCCGTTTTTCCAGAATCAGTTGCCGACGGTACTATCGTTGAGTGGCATGTCACTGAAGGTCAGCAAGTCAATCGTGATGACCTATTGGCTGAAATCGAAACTGATAAAGTCGTATTAGAAGTTGTGGCGCCTGATAATGGCGTTGTGACCAAAATCGTTAAGCAGGTTGATGATACCGTGTTGTCTGACGAGATCATTGGTCAATTCGAAGCTGGTGCAAGCGCCAGTGCAGATAATGCTCCTGCGGTAGATCCAGATCAACCAGCAGCGCCAGTACAAGCCAAGCAAGCAGCAGATGGTGGCGAGCCTGTCCAAGCAACAGATAAAAAAGACGAAGCGGATCATAAAGATCAAAGCCCAGCGGTACGTAAAGCAGCGAAAGAGTCTGGCGTTGATCCTAAAGAAGTGGAAGGCAGTGGTCGCGGCGGTCGTGTGACCAAAACGGATATGGCTAACCCAACATTGAAAGCAGACAGCAGCATCAAATCTGATAGCGGCCGTCCAGTGGCTGAATCAATGGGTGAGCGTACTGAAAAACGTGTGCCAATGACGCGTCTACGTAAAACAGTAGCGAATCGTCTATTGTCAGCGTCACAAGATACTGCGATGCTAACGACGTTCAACGAAGTGAATATGAAGCCGTTGATGGATATGCGTGCTAAGTATAAAGACCAGTTCGAGAAGCGTCATGGCGTACGTTTGGGCTTTATGTCATTGTTCGTAAAAGCAGCAACAGAAGCACTCAAACGCTTCCCAGCAGTTAATGCGTCACTAGATGGCGATGATATCGTTTATCATGGTTATTATGATATTGGTGTAGCAGTATCTTCAGATCGCGGTCTGGTTGTTCCAGTATTACGTGATACCGATCGCATGAGCATGGCTGATGTAGAAAGCCGTATTCGTGAGCTTGGTGGCCTTGCCCAAAAGGGCAAGCTTGGTCTAGCTGACATGACTGGCGGTACGTTCACTATCTCAAACGGTGGTGTATTTGGCTCATTGATGTCAACGCCTATTTTGAACCCACCACAAACTGCTATCTTAGGTATGCATGCTATCAACGACCGCCCAATGGCAGTTAATGGTAAAGTTGAAATCTTACCAATGATGTATCTTGCATTGTCTTATGACCATCGTATGATTGATGGTAAAGAAGCAGTACAGTTCTTGGTCACTATCAAAGAGTTGGTTGAAGATCCAGCCATGCTGCTCCTAGACCTGTAAGCTTTCAAGCTTGTATTGGTAACCGCTGATACAAGCTTTTTAACTTTAGTCTAAACAGTGGTGCTCGTTGTTTATTAATAAATAAGAATGTTTCGCTGATATGGTGTATTTACCGTCAAGTGAAAAAGTATCTAATAAAGATATTGCCTATTTATTAACGAGGTAATCCTCAGTTTGAATGATATTTACAATTAGAATGATAATTAAAAATAGGAACGTACTATGAAAGACAATTATGATTTAGTCGTCATCGGCGGCGGTCCTGGTGGTTATGAAGCCGCTATCCGTGCAGGTCAGTTAGGTATGAGCGTTGCTTGTATCGAAAAACGTGTTTATAAAGGTGAGCCTGCTCTTGGCGGTACTTGCTTAAACGTTGGTTGTATCCCATCAAAAGCCCTACTTGATAGTTCGCATCGTTATGAAGCGACCAAGCATGATCTTGAAGAACATGGTATTAGCACTGGCGACGTCGCTATCGATATCGAGCAAATGATTGCTCGCAAAGAAGGTATCGTTAAGCAATTGACTGGCGGTGTGGCAGCGTTATTAAAAGGTAATGGCGTTGACTGGCTACAAGGCTGGGGCACATTGGTTGATGGCAAAGGCGCTGATAAGCAAGTTAAGTTTGTCGCTTTAGAAGACGAAGCAGAAAGCACTATTACCGCTAAAAACGTGATTCTAGCGGCCGGTTCAGTACCTATTGATATCCCAGTTGCCAAAACTGACGGTGATCGTATCGTTGACTCTACTGGTGCCCTTGATTTTACCTCAGTTCCTAAGCGTCTAGGCGTTATCGGTGCTGGCGTTATCGGTCTTGAGCTCGGTTCTGTATGGCGTCGTTTGGGTAGCGAAGTTGTTGTTTATGAAGCGCTTCCAAGTTTCTTAGCAGCCGCTGACAAAGACATCGCAAAAGAAGCAGGCAAAATGCTGAAGAAGCAGGGTCTTGATATCCGTGTTGATACCAAAGTCACCAATGCTGAAGTGAAGGGCGATCAAGTCGTCGTTACTAGCGAAAATAAAGGCGAGTCATCTGAAGAGAGCTTTGACAAGCTCATCGTTTGTGTTGGTCGCCGTGCATATTCTGAGAAGTTACTTGGTGATGACAGCGGTGTGACCTTGACTGAACGCGGTTTGATCGATGTCGATGACCAGTGCAAAACCAATCTTGATGGCGTTTATGCTATTGGTGATTTAGTCCGTGGTCCAATGCTTGCGCATAAAGCAATGGAAGAGGGCATGATGGCGGTGGAGCGTATTCACGGTGAAAAAGCTCAAGTCAATTATGACACGATCATTAACGTCATTTATACCCATCCAGAAATCGCATGGGTTGGTTTGACTGAGCAAGAAGCTGAAGCCGCTGGCTACGAAGTTAAAACAGGTTCATTCAACCTAGCAGCGAACGGCCGTGCATTGGCTCAAAGCGAAGCAGAAGGCTCTATTAAAGTCGTGGCTGATGCCAAAACAGATCGCCTATTAGGTATGCATGCTATCTCTGCTGGTGCTGGTGATATCGTCCATCAGGGTATGATTGCGATGGAATTTGTCTCTAGTATCGAAGATTTGCAGTTGATGACCTTTGCTCATCCAACCATTTCAGAAGCCGTGCATGAAGCTGCTCTGTCTGCTGATGGCCGTGCTATTCACGCCATTCAGCGTAAAAAGCGTAAGAAATAAGTCGTTAGTTTGATCAGTACCAACTTATAACCTGATCGCGGTGGGGTTGTTATGGCTTCCACCACGGTCATGAGTGCGCCATATGCTTGTTGAATATGTATATATGCGCACTTGTTTTCACTTTTTATTAATTGTAAAAAATAAAGGATACAATCAATGAATTTACATGAGTATCAAGCAAAAGAGCTATTAAAAAGCTATGGTTTGCCGATTCAAGAAGGCATTATTGCCTATAACGGCGACGAAGCTGCTGCTGCTTTTGATAAAACGCCAACAGACATTGCGGTTATTAAAGCGCAAGTACATGCTGGTGGTCGCGGTAAAGCGGGTGGCGTAAAGCTGGTTAAAACTCGTGAAGAAGCCAAGCAAGTTGCTGAAGAGCTTATCGGTACCAATTTGGTTACTTTCCAAACTGACGCTGATGGCCAACCAGTTAACTTCGTATTGGTTGCAGAAGATATGTATCCAGTACAAACTGAGCTATATCTTGGTGCAGTCGTTGATCGTTCTACGCGTCGCGTAACGTTCATGGCATCAACCGAAGGCGGCGTTGATATCGAAGAAGTCGCAAATGAGACACCAGAAAAAATCTTTAAAGTAAACGTTGATCCTTTAGTTGGTTTGATGCCTTTCCAAGCACGTGATGTGGCATTCAAACTAGGTTTAGAAGGCAAGCAAATTAATCAATTCGTTAAATTGATGACAGGCGCGTATCAAGCATTTATCGATAACGATTTTGCCTTGTTAGAAATCAACCCATTAGCCGTTCGTGAAAATGGCGAAATCGTTTGTGTTGATGGCAAAATTGGTATCGATTCAAACGCACTGTATCGTCTGCCTAAAATTGCAGCACTACAAGACAAGTCACAAGAAAATGAGCGTGAGCTTAAAGCGGCTGAGTTTGACTTAAACTATGTTGCTCTAGAAGGCAATATCGGTTGTATGGTTAACGGTGCTGGTCTTGCTATGGCGACCATGGATATCATCAAATTGTACGGCGGCAAGCCTGCTAACTTCTTGGACGTTGGCGGCGGCGCGACTAAAGATCGCGTTGTTGAAGCATTCAAGATTATTCTTGAAGACAGCAGCGTTGAAGGTGTTTTAATCAACATCTTCGGTGGTATCGTACGTTGTGACATGATTGCAGAAGCGATTATCGCTGCTATCAAAGAAGTTGACGTAAAAGTACCTGTTGTTGTCCGTCTAGAGGGTAACAACGCTGAAAAAGGCGCGCAAATCCTAGAAGAGTCTGGTCTGAAATTGATTTCTGCCCAAGGCCTATCAGATGCGGCTCAAAAAATTGTCGATGCTGTTAAAGCTTAATATATTTGAGGCATAGTCCTCTAAATATACGTGCTTAAGCATAGTAGTCAACGCGTAATAGCAGCTTGTTGGTATAAATTTATCATTAACATTTAATGGATAACACATCATCAAGTGGCTATTGCAAGACCACCGAATACAAGGAATAAATAATGAGTGTATTAATCGATAAAGATACCAAAGTATTGGTACAAGGTTTCACTGGTAAAAATGGTACGTTCCATTCTGAACAAGCCATCGAATACGGTACCAAAGTCGTCGGCGGCGTAACGCCAGGTAAAGGCGGTCAAACGCATTTAGGCCTACCAGTATTCAACACGATGGCAGAAGCTATGGAAGCGACCCAAGCTGACGCTTCTGTTATCTATGTACCAGCACCATTCGTACTAGATTCTATCGTTGAAGCGGTAGATGCTGGTGTTAAATTGATTATCGTTATTACTGAAGGCGTGCCTACTTTAGACATGCTAAAAGCAAAACGTTATATCGAAGAAGCTGAAGGCGTACGCATGGTTGGTCCTAACTGCCCAGGTGTTATCACACCAGGTCAGTGCAAAATTGGTATCATGCCAGGTCATATCCATTTGCCAGGTAAAGTAGGTATCATCTCACGCTCTGGTACATTGACTTATGAAGCGGTTGCTCAGACCACTAAGCTTGGTTTTGGTCAGTCAACTTGTATCGGTATCGGTGGTGACCCTATCCCTGGTATGAACCAGATCGATGCATTGAAACTGTTCCAAGAAGATCCACAAACTGAAGCGATCATCCTAATCGGTGAGATCGGTGGTACTGCTGAAGAAGAAGCAGCTGCTTATATCAAAGACCATGTAACCAAGCCAGTCGTTGGTTATATCGCTGGTGTTACCGCTCCAGAAGGCAAGCGTATGGGTCATGCTGGCGCTATTATCTCTGGTGGTCAAGGTACTGCTGAAGAGAAATTCAAAGCGTTTGAAGATGCTGGTATCGCGTATACACGTGACCCATCTAAGCTTGGCGAGAAATTAAAAGAAGTTACTGGTTGGTAAGATAGGCATAAGTCTACAGTTTAACTACCAAAACTGCATTGCAAAGAAACAAAGACACCCCTACAATGGGGTGTCTTTTTTTATTCAATCTTAAGCGAAACTCTAACAATGAAAAAAATACTATTTATAACAGGTACGAGAGCTGATTTTGGTAAGATTAAAAGCTTGATGGATAAAGTTGAGAGTATGAAGAATTTTGAACTTCATGTCTTAGTTACAGGCATGCATATGATGAAGTTATATGGCTCAACATTTATTGAAGTGAAAAAGCAGAACTATAGAAATAGTTATCTCATCTCGAATCAGCATACTGATGAACCTATGTGCTCTGTACTATCGAATACAATTAGTATTATTTCACGTTTAGTAAACTCTATAGATCCAGATATGATTGTTGTGCACGGAGATAGAATAGAAGCACTAGCTGGAGCTACAGTGGGGGCGCTTAATCACATTCGGGTGTGTCATATAGAAGGTGGCGAGCTATCAGGAACTATTGATGACTCTATAAGGCATTCAATTACTAAACTTTCTCATATTCATATGGTTGCTAATGATGAAGCTAAGCAAAGATTGATACAGATGGGAGAGAACAAGAAAGCTATTTTCATAATAGGTTCTCCAGATTTAGATATTATGGATTCAGGTGTATTACCTAGCTTAGAAGAAGCGAAAAATCATTATGATATTACCTTCGAAAATTACGGCATTGTAATGTTTCATCCTGTGACAAGTGAAGAAAAAGACATTAAGCAATATACTGAAAATCTATTTAAAGTTCTTGATAGGTCAGAGAAAAGATATGTGGTTATTTATCCGAATAATGATCCTGGTAGTCTTAAGATACTTGATGTTATTGAAAGATATAAAAATCATATAAATTTTAGAATATTTCCATCAATCAATTTTGAGTCATTTCTAGTCCTTTTGAAAAATTCAGAGTTTATTATAGGTAATTCAAGTGCTGGTGTTAGGGAAGCGCCTTTTTATGGCTTACCTAGTGTAAATATAGGGACTCGGCAGAACTCTCGTTTTAGAGGACCGTCTGTCCTAGATTGTGACTATTCAGAGGAAGGAATTGAGCGAGCACTTACTGAGATTGATAAGCTCGACGTTGAGAAGTCTACTTGGTTTGGTAAAGGGAATAGTACTGAGTTATTTGAGTCTCATATTGATAGTGATAGAATGTGGAATATTCCAGTCCAAAAAGTTTTCGTGGATCTCTAAAGATAGGAATGATTATAAATGGAATATATCGCAATTATCCCAGCTCGTGGTGGATCAAAAGGCATCAAAGATAAGAATCTACAGCTTGTAGATGGAGTATCTTTGTTAGGCAGAGCTATAAATGCTGCCAACAGTATAGAGAGTATTAGTAGAGTAATCGTCTCTACAGACTCTGAAAGTATTATAGAAGAAGCTATAGCATATGATGCTGAAGTTCATAGAAGGCGACATTTGACTTCATCAGATAGTGCAAAAACTATTGATGTTATCAAAGATATATATGGCGATATGATGTTATCTGATGAAGTGTGTATTCTTCTTCAACCAACTAGTCCGTTACGCCAAGTCAGTGATATAGAAGCCTGTATCAATGAATATGAAAGTAACTATCCTGTAAATTCTGTAGTATCAGCGACATTGTGCGAGCATCACCCTTATAAAGTTATTGTTCAAGACGACACAGGTGAGATGGTGCCTATACGCCAGATATCTGATCTAGAGGCACCAAGACAGAAGTTACCAAAAGCTTTACGGGTTAATGGTGCTATTTATATAAGTTCTTTTAAAAACCTGATTAAGCATGATTCATTTTTTTGCCATCCAACAAGATTTTTCGAAATGGGCGAAGATGAATCTATTGATATTGATAGTTATAAAGATTTAGAAAGAGCAAATTCAATTACTAAAGGTAAATTATTATGAAACCAAGCTTTAAAATTGGAAACCGCGATATTGGTTACGACTTCGAACCGTTAGTTATTGCTGAAATTGGCATTAACCATGAAGGTTCCTTGGATGTTGCTAAAGAAATGGTAGATGCTGCTCATCGAGCGGGTGCAGAAATGGTAAAGCATCAAACGCATGTAGTAGAAGATGAAATGTCTGAAGAAGCTAAGTCTGTTATCCCTGGCAATGCTGATGTTTCTATCTACGAGATCATGGAGCGCTGTGCATTAAATGAAGAAGATGAAACGGCTCTCAAAGAGTATATCGAATCTAAAGGAATGATGTTTATTAGCACTCCTTTTTCTAGAGAAGCTGCCTATCGTCTTGAACGTATGGGGGTAGAAGCTTATAAGATAGGATCTGGAGAGTGTAATAATTATCCACTAATCAAACTTGTCGCCTCATTTGGTAAGCCTGTTATCTTATCTACTGGTATGAACAGTATCGAAAGTATTCGAAAATCTGTAAATATTCTAGAAGCTGCAAAAGTTCCATATTCGCTTTTACATTGTACTAATGTATATCCAACTCCATATGAGCTAGTGCGTTTAGGTGCACTGACTGAGCTAGAAGTGGCTTTTCCTAACGCTGTCATTGGTTTGTCTGACCACTGTATAGATAATTATGCATGCTTAGGTGCAGTAGCATTAGGAGCTAGCGTGCTAGAACGTCACTTCACGGATAGTTTTGATAGAGCGGGCCCAGACATTAACTGTTCTATGGATTCAGATGGTATGGCTGATCTCATCAAAGGTAGTAAAGCGATTGCAAAAGCTCGTGGTGGTTCTAAAGGAGCTGTTGCTGAAGAACAATCAACCATCGATTTTGCTTTTGCTTCAGTTGTTGCCTACAAAGATATTAAGGCAGGTGAAACATTAACTGAAGAAAATCTTTGGGTACGTCGTCCTGGAACAGGGGATTTTTTAGTAGATCAGTATGATTTATTGATTGGTAAAGTTGCTGGCAACAATATTGTTAAAGGTAGCCAGATTAAAAAAACAGATATCTCTATTTGAAGGAGTTGTAATTGATGTTAGATAAAACTATAAGTGATGCAATTCAAAAGACGAATTTACAATTAAAAAATGAAAATCATATACAGAATGTTGATAGTCAGCTACTAATGAAAAAAGGCAGTAATGTTAGTTCGCTTGGACTAGCAATATTTATTTCTACGCTTGAGAATGAAATTTATAAAGAGACTGGCTTCAAGATTAAGCTTATAGATGCACTGAATACAGGAGCAGATGTTTCTTTCTTAGAAGACATAGGTAAGTTAAAAGCCTATCTGTCAAAGGAGATTAAATAAAATGAATGTAACAGTTGTTTCAGACTTTAATTCGGAGCCTTTTGCTAACTTACTTACTAATTATTTGGAGGAAGCTGAAGTAGTAAACTTGCCTTATGGTCAAGTTTACCAAAACCTAATTAATATTGTTAATGCTGCTAATAAGAGTGAGCAGCCTGATATTGATTTCCTAGTTATATGGACTAAAGCAGAAAATCTCTTTCCTGAGTACCATAAGTCAGTGAAATTTCTTGATTTTAATTTCAATTCTCTAAATGAAGAACTAAATGATTTCATCTCTATATTACAGAAATGCTCTAAAGTTGTAAAAAATATTTTGATGTTTTCTTGGACAAAACCACCGCAAAACTATTTGCACGGTATGTTAGATTATAAAAATTATGGCCCTCAATATCTAATCAATCATTTAAATAACAAATTTATAGAGACTACTCAAGATGACGGAAATATACATGTTTTAAACTTTAATGATCTCATGATAGGTCACAAAGGAAGTGTATTTGATAATCAAATGAAACACCTAATAAAAATGCCATATGATTTAGACTTCCTCAAAAAGGTTTCAGAGGTTTTATTGTCTTGCATCGAAGGTGTATTGGGTAAATCTAGGAGAGTATTAGTACTAGATTTAGACAACACATTGTGGGGTGGTATTCTAGGGGATGATGGAATTGAAGGTATAAAAATTGGAGGACATGATGTAGCTGGTGAAGCATTTTTAGATTTTCAGAAAGCTATTAAAACATTGAAAAATAAGGGGGTTGCATTAGCAATAGCAAGTAAAAACTATGAAGAAAATGCAATACATGCTTTGGAAAATAATCAAGAAATGCATCTGAAAAAAGATGATTTTTCGGCATGGAGAATTAATTGGAAAGATAAGGCTGCTAATATCGTAGAGATTGCAGAAGAGTTAAACTTGGGACTTAGTTCATTAGTGTTTATAGATGATAATCCTGTGGAACGAGGTAGAGTTTCTGAAACACTGCCTGACGTTTATGTTCCTGACTGGCCTGAGTCTCCAGCAGACTATGCCGAAGCATTGTTATCACTGACCTGTTTTAATGTATCCTCGATTAGTGATGAAGATAAAAAAAGAGTGGAGATGTTTGCTGCTGAGAAAGATAGAAAGCAGCTCAAAGAGAGCTTAAGTCATGATGATTGGTTAAAGTCAATTAAAATAAACGTTGAGCTCGAAGATATCAATAAAAATAATAAAAAAAGAATAATTCAACTTTTAAATAAATCAAACCAATTTAATGCTATCAGTCGTAGGTTTTCTGAAGTAGAAATTGATAATTGGCTAGAGAAGCAATCTAGGTACTGTTGGGCTTATCGGGTATCAGATAAATATGGTGAGTCAGGGCTAACGGCTGTAGTTACCTTTGAGATATATGATAGTTATATACAAATATATGATTTCGTTATGAGTTGCAGAGTCATGGGAAGGAATATTGAGAATCTAATCCTTAAGAGCATAATTGACTTTGCCATTAAACATGATAAATCTGAAGTCAGAGTTAATTACGAAAAAACTGATAGAAATAAACCTATGAAGGATTTTTTAGAAGATAGATCTGGTTTTGATCAAGTAGAAGGTTTCTTTGTTTGGGATAACAAAAAAGAATATGGAAAATATTCATATATTCAGTTGGATGATATTAGATTAGGTACTCATGATGATTGAGTTTTGTGGAGAGAAAGATTTAGCTCAAGTGATGCAATTTATCAATGATTTTTGGAAAAAAGATCATATTTTAGCCACTAGTAAAGAAATGTTTGATTATCAATACTACGATCAAGCAGCTGGTAGATATAATATGATTATATCTAAAGATGATAATAATGAATTGGAATGTGTATTAGGTTTTATTCCTACTTCTCGATTTGATAAAGCATTAGCCAAAGAAGACGTTATATGGTTGTCTCTATGGAAAAGTAGGGAGGATGCATCAAATCCATTTATAGGCATTATGGTATATTCTTTTTTACGTCAACATTATGAGCATTCATTTATTGCAACAAATGGTATGAGTGCTATAGCTGAGCAATTATATAATCATTTAGGATTCGAAGTTCAATCTCTTTATCACTTATATATAGCTAACCCTACTATTAATGATTTTAAGATAGCTCATAGTCCAAAATTTAGTGATAATGATGTTGAGATTCTGTTTGAGCTTGAGTTAGTTGATAGTGTTGATATTCGAAGTATAGGCTATCATGAAAGCACCTGCTATAAAAATGTTAGATATCTAGTTAATAAATACTTAAATCATCCATACTATAGATACTCATTCTTAACCATTCCTGAAGAGGACTTATTAATAGTTTGTAGAGAGATTACTATAAGCAAGAGAAAAATCTTAAGAATTATAGATTTCTATGGCCAACCAGCATCAATGGCAAGGGTAAGTAAGAGTTTGGAGTCTTTTATAATTAAAAATGGCTATGAATATATAGATATATTAATCAGTACTGATATAAGCACCATTACTCATTCTAAATTCATACTTAACAATACCGACTCCGCAACTATAATTCCCAATTATTTTGAGCCATTCGATTCTAGAAATGTAGAAATAAAATTTGCTATGCATCCAAAGTTAATGGATGGTTATTTTGTAACCAAAGGTGATGGAGACCAAGATAGGCCTACACTGATTAAGGGGCTTAATATATGAAAGCAATAATGTATCATTACATTAGGGAAGCAAGTTCCGAGATACCTAAATTTATACACCTCGATTTCTCTGATTTCCAAAAGCAAATAGATTTTCTATCTAAAGAGTATCACATATTAAATCAAGAAGAGTTTTACTACTGTTTAAAGACAGGTAAAACCATTGATAAGGGAATGATATTGACTTTTGATGATGGAGTACGTGATCATTATGACTATGTTTATCCTTATTTAAAAAGCAAGGGTCTTTGGGGGATTTTTTTTATATCAACTTTACCTTTTATATCTAAGAAGTTGCTTGATGTACACAGAACGCATTACCTACTTGGAAGATATGAAGCTAATGATCTCGTTAAATATATTAAAAAAATAATTACAAAAAATGATCTCATTGATAGTGCGAACACAAAATTCGCTTTAACAACTTACATAAATCAGCATTCTGAAGAAAGTATTAAGGAATTCAAAAGGATAGTAAATTATCAGTTAAATCCTAGTAGGAAAACTGCTGTCCTTGACAGAGTAATGGAACATTTTCTTGAGTTTCCTGAAGAAGATTTAGCTGAGACTTACTATTTATCTAAGAAAAATATTTTAGAGATGCAAGCCAATGGAATGGAAATGGGATGTCATGCACACTCTCATAACTTGCTATCCAATTTAGAAGATAGTAATCTTTTAGATGAATTATCAACTTCGAATTTATATTTAAAGGAGTTAGTTTATCCAAATGAATTAAATGGATTTTGCTTTCCTTATGGTGGAAAGCAATCTTACGATGAAAGAGTGTTAGAAATATTAGCTCATCAAAATTATAAATATGGGTTCAGTGTGAGTTCGAGGGATATTACTAGAACAGATATTATTAATAATAAATTTGAGTTACCTAGGTATGATTGTAATGAGTTTCTTCATGGACAAGCAACATTTAATTTTGAAGGTTAAAGTATGAGTAAGCTAACAAAGCTAGTTAATAACCCGTTATCATTTTTGAAGGATGCGATTGAGAACAAACGTATATTATTAATTAGAGATAAAACACCACAGCAATTAATTAATAGGAATATTCCTGAAAACATTAATAAAAAATTTGATAAAGGACAAAAAGATCTAAAATTAAATAAAAGTCTAACTCAAAAAATACCTCAAGAAGTATATGTTAATTATTTAATAGAAGCTAAGACGAAACTAGCTTTAAATAAGTTCAAATATGAAGGGTTGAATTTGTGGCCATTTCTTAGAGCTGAACTAATGGTACAATTAGAAATAGCTTTTAACAAACAGATTAAGGGTAGTAATTTTTTTAATCCCTACCAAACTCAGCTGTGCAGACCTTCAAATGTATCTCATGATATGGCCTATGATTTGGCTAAAAACCGAGAGTATATGTCTTTAATAGACGAAATAGAGGATCAAGAAAATGATATACTTTTTTTCTCTAATTTAAACTCTACTGATCATGTTAAATATGATGGTAAGATTTATAATAGGTTGATTGATCCCCTTATAGATGAGTTGAGTAAAGAGTTTACGTGTAAGAAAATTGAAATTATTAAGGCAACTTCAAAGGCAGTAGATAAAATACCCCTTTACTATAATCGCCCTACTTGTGTTTTACCATCAAATTTGTTTACTGGAGGTTACAGTAGCAAAGCAGATTTCCCATATAAATTTTTAGAAAGCTTGAATAAAAATATTCCAGTTATAGAGTTCACAGAAGGTAGAATAAATAGTTTTATCGACTGGCAAATGCATATGATTGATTTCTATACGAAATTACTCAGAAAATTTAATCCAAAAATAATTTTATTTCATCCTTACTACTATAATATGCCTCTAGTAACAGCTGCAAAAAGAATGAATATCATGACAGCAGATATCCAGCACGGTGTAATGCACGGCTATAATAGTATGCTTTATGATAACTGGCAGGAACTGCCAATCAGTGGATATAAAGCTTTACCTGATATTTTCTTTACTTGGAGTGATAAGGAAGCTAATTATCTTAATGAAGTTGTTCTAGATAACAATACTCATCATAAAGCTATCCCATTAGGATATAAATGGCTTGAATTTAATTCTAAAAGTGATAATCAAATTACTAAGATGATAAGTAATTGGAATTGTGATTATAAAATATTAGTTTCTTTACAAAAAGATAATGTTATACCTAATAATATTCTTAAAATAATGAAACAACAAGATAGCATTCTATGGATAATTAGAGCTCATCCTAAAGGTAATAAAGTTATTGAATCACAAGTTCAAGATATTAATAATGTATTGTTTGGTAGCACTATTGACGAAATTTTAATTTCAGATTTATTTAAAGCTGTAGATTTTAATATAACTTCAGGATCTACTACTGTTCTTGAAGCGGACTTCTATAATGTTAAATCCTTTGTTTATTCTAAAGAAGGACTCTTGAATTATAAAGAATATATTGACGAGGGGCTAGTTAAATATATAGACTCATCTATCGAAAGCATTGATTTAATAGAATTAGATAATTTTATAAAAAGTCCATCTATAGGATACTTCAAACGCGAAATAGATATTATAAAGGTCTTCAAAGATTTGATAGGTTCATAGTTGACTAATATCTTAATAATATCGGACACGGACTCTAGAATAAAGTGGTCTAGAATGTTAGCAGAGTCTTTATCTAATTATTACTCTACAAGCTCAGTAAGATTCATGTATAGAGGCAATGAATCTTATGATTTTAGCATTTTAGACTCTAAGAAATCTTGGAATAAATTACAAGATGCAAATATATTAATTATCGCTTTAGGGGGCGGGGCGAATCATAAATATATTAGAAGAGTTAGAGATATATTTGAATTGAGTAAGTTTTCTAGACGACCTATAATTATTACTGGATATAATGGTATTACTGACCCATATAATATTCATTCTCTTAATTGTAGGTTAGGTTCTGACATAGTTTGTGTAAACACTTTATTTGATTATGAAGTGTTTAACGATTATCTCAAAAAATTAGACTACAAACAGTCTCCAATCCACTTGTTAGGGTTTCTACAAAACACAAGTACTGCTACGATCAAATTTTTTGCGAAATATGAACCCTATGAACGAAAGGTAGTATTTATAGTACAGCCTGATGTTCCTAAAAGTTTGACTGAGAGATTCTACATTATCGAAAAGTTAGTTGAACTTGCAAAAAAATATCCGAGTTGGGGTATTTTTATTAAGGCTCGTTCACAGGTAGGTGAGAATAATGTTACACATCAAGAAAGTCATCATTATGAAATAATATATAAACTTTTTAAACAATTAGACAATATACATTTTATATATGGAGATATGCTGCCTATCTTAGATTCTTTAGAAAATACAGATCTCGTTTTATCTATAGGGTCTACAGTGATTATGCACTGCTTAAAGAGAGGTATTCATGTTGGGGTGATATCCGATTTTGGGGTGCGTGTGGATTATGGTACTGAACACTTTGTAGGAAGTAATATTTTTATTGAATTTGATGAAATAAGTAATCTTACTATTCAACGGTTAATACCGAATCAAAAATGGATGAATAAATATATTAATTTTAACGATGATTTCACTACAAGTAATTTATATAAAAAGATCGAGGTTTTATTCGAAAAACAGGAGTTCTTGGGTAATATATTGCCTTTTCCTGAAATGATTTATGATGATTGCTTTGCAAAGTACTTATCCTCGAGGTACTCGCTCAAAAAATCTGAAAGAATAAAGTTCAAATTTTTGAAAAACTATCCTATACTTTCAGGATTTCTTACTAGGTTTAAATGAATTGATTATATAAGAGAGATTGTCATGCGAAAGATACCGAAAGCGAGCTTATTGGTTTATGGGCCATGTTCAAATGCAGGCGATGTATAGTTAGTTCAAAATAAAAGTGTTATGACTAGGACAAATATCATAAAACAATTTGGATAAGTCATTTTGCATCCA